>NZ_JBHWDV010000034.1:0-91033 GCF_042734445.1 Streptomyces sp. NPDC059649 | reverse complement strand
CCCGGGGTGGGGTCCGGCCGGCTGGGGCTGGTTGTGTGCATATAACGTCCACACAACCGGCCCCGGAGGTCCGTCACCGCACCCGACAACCACCCAGCCCGCCGCTGGGGGTACCTCCCACGCCCTTTAGGCAGTGGGGGAGCAACGGCGAGCAACAACCGCGGCGCCGCAGACGGGTACGTGCGGGGGCGCCGCAAAGCACAACGGCGAGACGACCCGCGGCGGCACAGACAGGAACGTGCGGGGGCGCCGCAAAGCGCGCAACGGCGAGACGACCCGCGGCGGCACAGACAGGAACGTGCGGGGGCGCCGCAAAGCGCGCAACGGCGAGACGACCCGCGGCGCCGCAGACAGGAACGTGCGGGGGCGCCGCAAAGCGGCAACGGCGAACAACACCCGCGGCGGGACAGACAGGTACGTACGGGGCGCCGCAAAGCGCAGCGCACAGGTACGTGGGGGTCACCCCTCGGAGAGGAACCGTTCGACCGTTTCGACCTTTGATGTCAGGCCGTCCGTCACCCCGGGGCGGATGTCCGCCTTGAGGACCAGCGAGACGCGCCCGGCGCGGGCCTCGACGGCCGCGACGGCTCGTTTGATGACGTCCATGACCTCGTCCCAGTCGCCCTCGATGGACGTGAACATCGCGTCCGTGCGGTTCGGCAGACCGGATGCGCGGACGACCCGGACCGCGTCGGCGACGTATTCGCCGACGTCCTCGCCGACGCCCAGCGGGCTCACCGAGAAGGCGACGATCATGCGTTGACGATCCCTTCCTTGCGGGCGCGGGCGGCGATCACGCCGGCCTCCTCCTCGCGCTTGAGCACCCGGTCGCCGTAGAGGCCGCCGAACGGGAGGATCGCCAGCAGGAAGAAGAACGCGATGCGCTTGAAGGGCCACTTGGTGCGGTTCCACACGTCCGCCAGCAGCACCACGTACGTGATGAACAGCAGGCCGTGGATCAGGCCGAGCGGCATCACCAGGGCGTCGTAGTCGAAGGCGAGCCGGAAACCGGTGCCGAAGATCAGCAGCGCGGGGAAGGAGATGGCCTCCGGAACGGAGGCCAGGCGCAGGCGGTGCAGGGCGGCGGCGGTCTTGATGTCCACGGGAACCTCGTTCGGGTGGCGGGCGAGGAGCAGGCTTGTGCAAGGGTTCACAAGCGTCGCCCCATTGTTACAGCCGCGCGGGCGATCACCGCGCCGGGGGGACGTGAGCCGGACCACCCCGGACCACCCCGGGCCGGCCTCGGGGAGATCTCCGGGCGATGTCAGGGGCGAACGACCTGCCCCGCGCGGCCGGTGCGCATTACCGTCTGACGCGTGGCTCAGTTTCGGCTCCAGGGGAGCAAGGTGCTCGCCGTCGACATGACGGGCGATGCCGTCAAGGCGAAAAACGGGGCGATGGTCGCGTACGACGGCCAGATGTCCTTCAAGAAGATGACCGGCGGTGGCGAGGGTCTGCGCGGCATGGTCACCCGGCGGCTCACCGGTGAACAGATGGCCGTGATGGAGGTGAAGGGCCACGGCACCTGCTATTTCGCCGACCGCGCCAGTGAGATCAATCTGGTGCAGCTGCACGGCGAGAAGCTGTACGTGGAGGCCAGCAACCTGCTCTGCACGGACGCGGCGCTGCGGACGGGCACGACGTTCACGGGGTTGCGCGGCGCCTCCCAGGGCAACGGCCTGTTCACCACCACCGTCGAGGGCAGCGGCCAGGCGGCGATCACCTCGGACGGCCCGGCGGTGGTGCTGCGGGTCACCAAGCAGTACCCGCTCCAGGTCGACCCGGGGGCCTATGTGGCGCACACCGGCGAGCTGAAGCAGCACTTCCAGTCGGGCGTGAATTTCCGCACGTTCATGGGCGAGGGATCGGGCGAGGCGTTCCAGATCCGCTTCGAGGGGGAGGGTCTGGTGTACGTCCAGCCCAGCGAGCGCAACACCGTGGGCGGTGAGGTCTGATGCCGTTCACGGCGCTCAACTCCCGCATGGTGCAGGCCACGATCACGCCCGGCCAGCGGATGTTCAGCCAGCGCGGGGCGATGCTCGCGTACCGCGGGGAGGTCACGTTCACCCCCAACATCCAGGGCGGCCAGGGCGGGATCGGCTCGATGATCGGCCGGCGGATCGCCGGTGAGGCGACCCCGCTGATGACCGTGGACGGCAGTGGGACCGTGATGTTCGGCCACGGCGGCCATCACGTCCACGTCGTGGACCTGACCGGCGAGACGCTCTACGTCGAGGCCGACCGGCTGCTGGCCTTCGACGGCACGCTCCAGCAGGGCACGATGTTCATGGGCGCGCAGGGCGGTGTGATGGGCATGGTCCGCGGCCAGGTCACCGGCCAGGGCCTGTTCACGACGACGCTCTCGGGCGTCGGTTCGGCCGCGGTGATGGCCCACGGCGGCGTGCTGGAGCTGCCGATCACCCCGCAGCGCCCGGTCCATGTCGACCCCCAGGCGTACGTCGCGCACCGCGGCGAGGTCCGCAACAAACTGTCCACCGCGCTCGGCTGGCGCGACATGGTCGGCCGCGGCTCGGGCGAGGCCTTCCAGCTGGAGCTGTCGGGCCAGGGCACCGTCTACGTCCAGGCGTCGGAGGAGAAGCTGTGACCGGTCCCGTTGTCCACGACGTCGCCTCGCTCCCGGCCGATGACAACGTCAATCCGTACGCCTTCAGCGTCGACCTGAACGGCCAGTGGTTCCTGCAGAAGGGGAAGATGATCGCCTACTACGGGCAGATCGACTTCCACGGCATCGGGCACGGCCGGCTGGACCGGCTGATCGCCGGAAGTTTCCATTCGCCACTGCACGCCGCGGACTGGGTCGTCGCCGAGGGCCGGGGAAAGATGCTGCTCGCCGACCGTGCCTTCGACGTGAATTCCTACGACCTCGATGAGGGCAACCTCACTATTCGCTCGGGCAACTTGCTCGCCTTTCAGCCATCTCTGTCGCTGAAGCAATCGATCGTCCCGGGCTTCCTCACCCTCATCGGTACGGGCAAGTTCGTGGCCGCGTCCAACGGGCCGGTGGTCTTCATGGAGCCGCCGCTCCGGGTGGACCCGCAGGCACTGGTCGGCTGGGCCGACTGCCCCTCGCCGTGCCACCACTACGACCACCAGTACCTGCGGGGATTCCTCGGCGGGCTGCGGGCGCACACCGGTATCGGCGGGGCCTCGGGCGAGGAGCACCAGTTCGAGTTCGTGGGCGCCGGTACGGTCCTGCTGCAGTCGACGGAGCAGCTGATGCCGGAAGTGGCGACCGGCGCGGTCCCGGTGGAGGAGGGCGTTCCGGGCGGTGGTGGACACGTTCCGCAAAGTGGCTCACAACTGCCCCAGCTGCCCGGCAACCTCGGGAGCCTCCAACGCCGCTTCGGGCTGTGAGCGGTAGTCTGCGGACGGTGACCTCGAACGTCTGACCCACATCCGGCCCTGGCCGGTCGTCGTCACCTCAAACGGGGATTAATTCACTATTCAACTTTTAACAGGTAGAATTCATCCATGACGACCGACAGCGACACTCCCTGGCTGACCGACCAGGAGCAGCGTGCCTGGCGCACTCATCTGGACGTCAGCAGACTGCTGATGCACCAACTCGAGCGCGATCTGCAACCGTTCGGCCTGACGAACAACGATTACGAAATCCTTGTCAACCTCTCCGAGGCCGAGGACCACCGGCTCCGGATGAGCGACCTGGCCGCCAGCACCCTGCAGTCCAAGAGCCGGCTCTCCCACCAGATCACCCGGATGGAGAACGCCGGCCTGGTACGCCGCGAGAGTTGCGAGTCGGACCGCCGTGGCCTCTACGCCGTGCTGACGGAGGAGGGCTGGGACACCATGCGCCGGGTCGCCCCGCACCATGTCGCCTCGGTCCGCAAACACTTCATCGACCTCTTCTCCCCCGAGGACCTGCAGGCGCTGCGGACCTCCCTCACCCCGGTGGCGGAACACCTCCGCGCCCAGCGCGGCACGATCTGACCGCCCGGCCGCGGCCCCGCCCAGGGGCCGCGGCGCCCCGGTTCAGCCGGCCACCGGCAGCCGCAGCTCGAAGACCGCCCGGTTCCGTACGGCCAGCGTGCCGCCGTGCCGGACCGCCACATCCCGCGCGATGGCCAGGCCCAGCCCGGCCCCGCCGTCGTCCCGCGCCCGCGCGTCGTCGAGCCGGACGAACCGCTCGAAGATCCGCTCCCGGTCCGCCTCCGGCACCCCGGGCCCGTCGTCCTCGACCCGCAGCACCGCCCACTCCCCCTCACGCACCACCGCGACCCGCACCTCCCCGGCCGCATGCCGCTGCGCGTTGTCCAGCAGGTTCCCCAGCACCCGCCCCAACTGGCCGCGCGATCCGGCCACTTCGACGCCCGCGAGCGCGCCGGTGGTGGCCGGAATCCGGTCCCCGGCCCGCTGCGAGAGTTCCTCCCGCACCAGCGCCGCGAGGTCCACCCGGGCCGCGGCCGGCCGCTCCCCCGCGTCCATCCGCGCCAGCAACAGCAGATCCGCCGCCAGCCGCTGCAGCCGCACGGTGTCCGCCACCGCGCCCGGCACGTCCAGCAACTCGGGGTGTGCCACCCCCACTTCCAGCTGGGTCCGCAGGCTGGCGATCGGACTGCGCAGCTCGTGCGAGGCGTCCGCGACGAACCGCCGCTGCCGCTCGACGCTGGTCTCCAGCGCGGCCAGCGTCTCGTTGGTGGTGCGCGCCAGCCGGCCGATCTCGTCCCGGGACGACGGCACCGGCACCCGCCGGCTCAGATCCGTACTGGCCGTGATCGCCGCCATCTCCGACCGGATGCCCTCCACCGGCCGCAGCGCCCGCCGGGTCACCAGCCAGGTCACCCCCGCCACCACCACGAGCAGCAGCGGCAGCCCGATCAGCATCGCGGTCCGCACCGAGCCGACCGCGGCACGCTCCGGCGCCAGCGCCGACCCGGCCCGCACCACGGCCTTCGCACCCCGGCCGTCCTTGGCTTCGACCACCGCGAACCGGTAGGCCGCCACCGTCCCGTCGACGTCGGCGGTCCCGTCCCGGTGGTGCACGTCCCCATCGACCTCACCGGGCCGCGGCCCGCCGGGACCGTCGTCCCCGTCATCGTCCTCGTCGTCGACGTCACCCGACCGGCCGGCACCCCCGCCGCCCGCCTCCGGTACGCCCCTGACCGGCCGGCCGTCGACCGCCCGCACGTCCTCGCCGGCCGCCAGCACCCGCCCGTCCTCGTCGGTGACCACCACCGGATGGTCCTCGCCGTCCGGCAGATCGAGCTTCGGGTACGCCGTGCCGGTGGCGATCTGCGCTGCCACCTCACGCGCCGCGACCTCCGCCTGCAGCCCGGCCTGGTCCTGGAGATTGCCGCGCAGCACCAGCAGTACGGCCGTACCGGCCGCGAGCAGCGCCAGCGCCACCACCACGGTCGCGCCGGCCGCCGCCCGGGCCCGTACCGAACCCAGGACCCGGCCCGCCGCCCTACGCACCGGCCACCAGCCGGTATCCCGCACCGCGCACCGTCACGATGTGCCCGGCGCCGAGCTTGCGCCGCAGCGCGCTGACATACACCTCGATGATGTTGACGTCGCCGTCGTAGGCGAAGTCCCAGACGTGCTCCAGGATCTCCGCCTTGGACACCACTGCGCCCGCCCGCAGGGCCAGCTGCTCCAGTACGGCGAACTCCTTCGCGGTCAGCGCGACCTCGGTGCCGTCCCGCTCGACCCGGCGCGCCCCCTGGTCGACGGCGAGCGCCCCCACCCGCAGCACCGGCTCGGCGCTCCGCCCGCGCCGCCGCAGCAGCGCCTTCACCCGGGCCACCAGCACCACGTACGAGAACGGCTTGGTCAGGTAGTCGTCGGCGCCGGTGTCCAGCCCCTCGGCCTCGTCGTACTCGCCGTCCTTGGCGGTCAGCATCAGGATCGGCACCTCGTTGCCGGCGGCCCGCAGCGCGGCGCAGACCCGGTAGCCGTTCATGCCGGGCAGCATGATGTCCAGCACGACCAGGTCGTACGCGCCCTCGCCGGCGCGGTGCAGCCCTTCGAGGCCGTCGTGCACCACGTCGACCGCGTATCCCTCGGCCCGCAGGCCCCTGGCCAGTGACAGAGCCAGCCGCTGTTCGTCCTCCACGATCAAGAGCCGCATAGCGGCCCAGCCTGCCATCCGGAACCTGAAGCGTCCTTCAGCTGCCTTCAGCTCGGCTTCAGGTGCGTTCGGCCACTGTGGCGGCACGACGTTGACCCGGATGGCCGGGTCCGAGCAACCACGGAGGAGAGCACATGAAGCGCCACCTCGTCATCGCCGCCACCGCCGCGGCCGCCCTGCTGGCGGGCGGTACGGTCACCGCCGTCGCGGTCAGCGGCAACAGCTCCGGCAGCGGCGCGCCGGCGGCCGCCCACGGCCCCCAGGACACCGAGGACCTCCGCGAGGCCGGCGCCGCCAAGGTGACCGCTCCCCAGGCCGCGGCGGCCGCCCTCAAGGCCGTCCCGGGCAAGGTCTCCGGCCTGGACCTCGACCGGGACCGCCCGGGCCTGGTCTGGGACGCGGACGTGCTGGGCAAGGACGGAAAGTGGCACGAGGTCACCCTCGACGCGCGGACGGCGCGGGTGCTGAACCAGCACGTCGACCGCGGTGCCGACGACGATCACGCCGGGGAGCGGGCCACCCTGAGGAACGCCCGCACGGACGCCGCCACCGCCGCCCGCAAGGCCGCCGGCCACGGCACGGTCACCTCCGTCGAACTGGACGACGACCACCGCGCCAAGGCCGTCTGGGAGGTCGAGACCGTCACCAGGAACGGCACCGAGCACAAGCTCCTCATCGACCCGCACACCGGCGCCCTGAGCACCGCCCCGGCACACGACTCGGACGACGACGACTGAGCGAGGGACCACCGACGGTCACCCCCACCGGCCTCAACTTCCCCCTCACGGGAGGGGACGGGGCGGAGGGGCCGGGGTGTGGGACGTAAAGCGAAGCAGTCCCACACCCCGGCCCCGGAGGTCCGTCACCGCACCCACCACAACCCGGCCCGCCGCAGGCGCAACGGCGAGAAACCACCGCGGCGGGACAGACAGGTACGTGGGAGGCGCCGCAAAGCGCAACGGCGAGCAACAACCACGGCGCCGCAGACAAAAACGTGGGAAGGCAGCCAAGCCGCAGGCGTCAGCCGCCGTTCGTGACCCCGTCCACCAACTCATCCGCCGCCCGGTAAGGATCCGTCTCGCCGGCCACTATCCGCTCGGCCAGTGTTTCCAGCCGGCGGTCGCCGCTCAGGTCGCCGATCCGCTCGCGCAGCGCCGTGACCGCGATCGTCTCGACCTCGTGGGCGGCCCGAGCGCGGCGCCGCTCGGCCAGGACGCCGTGCTCCTCCATCCAGGCCCGGTGCTTCTCCAGCGCCTCGACGACCTCGTCGACGCCCTCGGAGCGGGCGGCGACGGTCTTCACGATGGGCGGCCGCCAGTCGCCGGGCGCCCGGGATTCGCCGAGGCCCAGCATGTGGTTGAGCTCCCGGGCGGTGGCGTCGGCGCCGTCCCGGTCGGCCTTGTTGACCACGTAGACGTCGCCGATCTCCAGGATCCCGGCCTTGGCCGCCTGGATGCCGTCGCCCATACCGGGCGCGAGCAGCACCACGGAGGTGTCCGCCTGGGAGGCGATCTCCACCTCGGACTGGCCGACCCCGACCGTCTCGACCAGGATCACGTCGCAGCCCGCCCCGTCGAGGACCCGGATGGCCTGCGGTGCGGCCCAGGCCAGGCCGCCCAGATGGCCGCGGGTGGCCATCGAGCGGATGTAGACGCCGGGGTCGGAGGCGTGCTCGCTCATCCGGACCCGGTCGCCGAGCAGGGCACCGCCGGAGAACGGCGAGGACGGGTCGACGGCGAGCACGCCGACCCGCTTGCCCGTCCTGCGGTACGCGGTGACCAGGGCCGAGGTGGTGGTGGACTTCCCCACGCCGGGTGAGCCGGTCAGCCCGACCACGTAGGCGTTGCCGGTGAGCGGCGCCAGTGCCGCCATCACCTCGCGCAGCTCCGGCGCCGCCCCCTCCACGAGGGAGATCAGCCGGGCCACCGCCCTCGGCCGGCCCTGCCGTGCCTGTTCCACCAGCTGGGGGACGTCCACCATCGCTGCTCGGCTCCTTCGGCTCGCTGGTACGCGATTCGGCAGCCCGTACGCACGCGCGTACGGGCTGTCGCTTACTTACCCGGTACGCGGATGATCAGCGCGTCGCCCTGACCGCCGCCGCCGCACAGCGCGGCCGCGCCGGTCCCGCCGCCGCGCCGGCGCAGTTCCAGGGCCAGGTGCAGCACGATGCGGGCGCCGGACATCCCGATCGGGTGACCCAGGGCAATCGCGCCGCCGTTGACATTCACCTTTTCCGGGGAGACCCCCAGATCCTTCATTGACTGCACGGCGACCGCCGCGAACGCCTCGTTGATCTCGATCAGGTCGAGGTCGGCGACGGTCAGGCCCTCCTTGCCCAGGGCGTGGTTGATGGCGTTGGACGGCTGGGACTGGAGCGAGTTGTCGGGGCCCGCGACATTGCCGTGCGCGCCGATCTCCGCGATCCATTCCAGGCCGAGTTCCTCGGCCTTGGCCTTGCTCATCACGACGACGGCGGCCGCACCGTCCGAGATCTGCGAGGAGGTGCCCGCGGTGATCGTGCCGTCCTTGGCGAACGCCGGGCGCAGCTTGCCCAGCGACTCCACGGTGGTCTCCGCGCGGATGCCCTCGTCCTTGCTGAAGACGACCGGCTCGCCCTTGCGCTGCGGGATCTCCACGGGGGTGATCTCCGCCTCGAACAGGCCGTTCTTCTGGGCGGCGGCGGCCCGCTGGTGCGAGGCCGCGGCGATCTCGTCCTGCTCCGGCCGGGCGATGCCCAGCCGGGTGTTGTGCTTCTCGGTCGACTCGCCCATGGCGATGCCCTCGAACGAGTCGGTCAGACCGTCGTGGGCCATCGCGTCGAGCATCTCGACGGCGCCGTACTTGTAGCCCTCCCGGGACTTGGGGAGGAGGTGCGGCGCGTTGCTCATGGACTCCTGGCCGCCGGCGACGACGACGTCGAACTCACCCGCACGGATCAACTGGTCGGCCAGCGCGATCGCGTCCAGTCCGGAGAGGCACACCTTGTTGACGGTGAGCGCGGGGACGTTCATGGGGATGCCGGCCTTGACCGCGGCCTGGCGCGCCGGGATCTGCCCTGCCCCGGCCTGCAGTACCTGGCCCATGATCACGTACTGCACCTGGTCGCCGCCGATGCCGGCCCGGTCCAGCGCCGCCTTGATGGCGAAGCCGCCCAGGTCGGCGCCCGAGAAGGTCCGCAGGGAGCCCAGGAGCCGCCCCATCGGGGTACGGGCTCCCGCCACGATTACTGAGGTGGTGCCGTTCGTGCCGTTGGTTTCAGACATGCGATGCGGCCTTCCTTTGCAGGGAAGTTAACGAGGGTTCCCGTCAATGTACTGAGCGGTACCCGTCGGGTCATCGGCCAGCAGGTGTGATCGCGCGCACGTTGCGTAACCAGTCGTGAGAGGGGTGCACTGGAACCATGCTGACGCGAATCGACCACATCGGGATCGCCTGTTTCGACCTCGACAAGACTGTCGAGTTCTACCGTGCCACGTACGGCTTCGAGGTGTTCCACACCGAGGTCAACGAGGAGCAGGGTGTCCGGGAGGCCATGCTGAAGATCAACGAGACCTCGGACGGCGGGGCCTCCTACCTCCAGCTCCTGGAGCCCACCCGCGAGGACTCCGCGGTGGGCAAATGGCTGGCCAAGAACGGCGAGGGCGTCCACCACATCGCCTTCGGCACCGCGGACGTCGACGGGGATTCCGACGCCATCCGCGGCAAGGGCGTCCGGGTGCTCTACGACGAGCCCCGGAAGGGTTCGATGGGCTCGCGGATCACCTTCCTGCACCCCAAGGACTGCCACGGCGTACTCACCGAACTCGTCACCGCGGCACCCCCCGCCAGCACGGACCACTGACCTTCACGTTCCCCGGCCGGTAGAGTGCAGCTTCGGCCGGGGTACGAGTGGGGCTCGGTCCATACTCTGCCGATGATCTGACACCATTTCTTCGGAGAAGGGTCAGCTCCAATGGGTGCCAGTCGGGTACGACGTGACGTGTACGGGACGAGCACTGCAGGACCGGAGCCGGCCGCCACCATGACCAGGGGACGGATGGGACCGCGCAGTGCGGGGCAACGAGCGCCAGGAGCGTAAGTGGGCTGAGGCCGACCACCTCTCGCAGTTCGAAGCCGAGATGGAGCGGCTGAAGACCGAGCGGGACAAGGCCGTCCAGCACGCCGACGACCTCGGCTACCAGGTCGAGGTGCTGCGCGCCAAGCTGCACGAGGCGCGTCGCAACCTCGCGACTCGTCCTGCCTACGACAACGTCAGCCACCAGGCCGAACAACTGCTGCGCAATGCGCAGATCCAGGCCGATCAGCTGCGGTCGGACGCCGAGCGGGAGCTGCGCGAGGCACGGGCGCAGACCCAGCGGCTGCTGCAGGAGCAGGCCGAGCGGCAGGCCCGGCTGGAGGCCGAGCTGCACGCCGAGGCGGTCAGCCGCCGCCAGCGGCTCGACGAGGAGCTCAACGAGCGCCGGCAGACCGTCGAATCGCATGTCAACGAGAACGTCGCCTGGGCCGAACAGCTGCGCGCCCGTACGGAGTCGCAGGCCCGCCGGCTGATGGAGGAGTCCCGGGCGGAGGCCGAGCAGGCCCTGGCGGCCGCGCGCGCCGAGGCCCAGCGGCTCATCGAGCAGTCCCGGGCCCGGCTCGGTTCGGAGGCCGAAGCGGCCCGCGCCGAAGCCGAATCCCTGCTGCGCCGGGCACGTACGGACGCCGAGCGGCTGCTGACCGCGGCGTCCAACCAGGCCCAGGAGGCCACGGATCAGGCCGAGCAGCTGCGCACCAGCGCCGGCGCCGAGTCGGAGGAGGCGCGCCGGCAGGCCGCCGAGCTGACCCGTACCGCCGAGGCCCGGCTACAGGAGGCCGACACGGCGCTGCGCGAGGCGCGCGCCGCGGCCGAGAAGCTGGTCGAGGAGGCGCAGGCAAGCGCCGGGAAGCGGCTGTCGGCCGCCGAGTCGGAGAACGAACAGCGCACCCGTACGGCCAAGGCGGAGATCGCCCGGCTGGTGGGCGAGGCCACCAAGGAGGCCGAGGCGCTCAAGGCCGAGGCCGAGCAACTGCGCGCCGACGCCCGTGCGGAGGCCGAGCGGCTGCTCGCCGAGGCGCAGGAGGCCGCGCGGTCGAAGGCGGCGGAGGACTCCGCGGCGCAGCTGGCGAAGGCCGCGCGGACCGCTGAGGAGATGATGACCAAGGCGTCCGAGGACGCCAAGGCCGCGACCAAGGCCGCCGCCGAGGAGGCCGACCGGCTGCGCAAGGAGGCCGAGGCCGAGGCCGACCGGCTGCGCGAGGAGGCGCACGACACCGCGGCCCAGCTCAAGGGCGCGGCGAAGGACGACACCAAGGAGTACCGCGCCAAGACCGTCGAACTCCAGGAGGAGGCACGGCGGCTGCGCGGCGAGGCGGAGCAGCTGCGCGCCGACGCGGTCGCCGAGGGCGAGCGGATCCGCAGCGAGGCCCGCCGCGAGGCGGTCCAGCAGATCGAGGAGGCGGCCGGTACCGCCGAGGAGCTGCTGGCCAAGGCCAAGTCCGATGCGGAGGAGACCCGTTCGGGTGCCGTCGCGGAGAGCGAGCGGGTCCGGACGGAGGCCATCGAGCGGGCCTCGTCGCTGCGCCGGCAGGCCGACGACGCGCTGGAGCGGGCGCGTGCCGAGGCCGAACAGCTGCTGCTGGAGGGCACCCAGGCCGCCGAGGAGCTGACGTCGGAGGCCGAGAAGAGCGCCGCCAAGCTGCGCGCGGAGGCCGAGGAGGCCGCCAGGCAGCTCCGCACCGACGCCCAGGCCGAGCTGGACCGGCTGCGTACCGAGGCCGAGGAGCGGGTCGCGGCGGCCGAGGAGTCGCTGCGCGAGGCCCGCACGGAGGCCGAACGGCTGCGCCGCGAGACGCAGGAGGAGGCCGCCCGCCTCAAGACCGAGGCCGCCGAGCGGCGCCGGGCGCTCCAGCAGGAGGCCGAGGAGGAGGCCGAGCGGCTGCGCACGGAGGCCGCCGCGGACGCCTCGGCGGCACGCTCCGAGGGCGAGTCGGTGGCCGTACGGCTGCGCACCGAGGCGGCGACCGAGGCCGAACGGCTCAAGTCGGAGGCCCAGGAGACCGCGGACCGGGTGCGCGCGGAGGCCGCGGCCGCCGCGGAGCGCACCGGCGCCGAGGCCGCACAGGCGCTGGCCGAGGCCCAGGAGGAGGCCGCGCGGCGCCGCCGGGAGGCCGAGCAACTCCTGGGCGAGGCGCGCGAGGAGGCCCACCAGGAGCGCACCGCGGCCCGCGAGCAGAGCGAGGAGCTGCTGGCCTCGGCCCGTACCCGGGTGACCGAGGCGCAGGAGGAGGCCGAGCGGCTGGTCGAGGAAGCGGACCGGCGGGCCGGCGAGCTGGTGGCGGCGGCCGAGCAGACCGCGCAGCAGGTGCGGGACTCGGTCGCGGGGCTGCACGAGCAGGCCGCCGAGGAGATCGCCGGGCTGCGGTCGGCGGCCGAACACGCCGCGGAGCGCACGAGGTCGGAGGCGCAGGAGGAGGCCGACCGGGTCCGCAAGGACGCCTACGAGGAGCGGGAGCGCGCCTCGGAGGACGCGGCCCGTACCCGGCAGGAGGCGCAGGAGGCGTCGGAGGCCGCCAAGACCCTTGCCGAGCGGGCCGTCGCGGAGGCCATCGAGGAGGCCGAGCGGCTGCGCACGGAGGCGGCCGGGGTCCTCGACGAGGCCCGCCGGGACGCCAACGCGGCGCGTACGGAGGCCGCCGAGCAGGCCGACCGGCTGGTCGCGGAGGCGACCGCGCAGGCCGAGAAGCTGGTCTCGGACGCCACCGCGAAGGCGCAGGCGCTGCGGACCGACGCCTCGGACGCGCTGGCGGCCGGCGAGCAGGACGCCGCGCGAGCCCGCGCCGAGGCGCGCGAGGACGCGAACCGGATCCGGTCGGACGCCGCGGAGCAGGCCGACCGCCTGATCACCGAGGCCCGTTCGGAGGCCGAACGGATCGTCACCGAGGCGACCGAGCTGACGTCTTCGGCACAGGACGACGCGGACCGCACGGTCCGGGAGGCCCAGGAGGCCGCCGAGCGGCTGCGCCTGGAGGCCGAGCAGCAGGCGCAGTCCCTGGTGGCCGGGGCGACCGAGCGGGCCGAGCGGCTGCGGGCCGAGGCGGCCGAGGTGCTGGAGCAGGCGCGCCGGGACGCCGAGCGCACCGGCGACCAGGCACGCGCGGACGCCAACAAGGCCCGCGCGGACGCCGCGGAGCAGGCCGACACGCTGGTGTCGGAGGCCGCGACGGAGGCCCAGCGGCTGCGTACCGAGGCCGCGGAGGCCACCGCGGACGCCGAGCGGGAGGCGGACCGTACCCGGGCCGACGCCCGCGAGCAGGCGGACCGGATGATCGCCACCGCCACCGCGGAGGCGGACCGGCTGCGGGCCGAGGCGGCCGAGACGGTCACCGCCGCGCAGGAGCACGCCGGCCGCACCCGTAACGAATCGGCCAAAATCAAGGAGGACGCGGAGGCGGCCGCCGAGCGGATGCGCGCGGAGGCCCAGGAGGAGTCCGACCGGCTGCTCGACGAGGCCCGCAAGGACGCCGCCAAGCGCCGCGGGGACGCCGCCGAGCAGGCCGACCAGCTGATCGCCAAGGCCCAGGAGGAGGCACTGAAGGTCGCCACCCAGGCCGAGGAGCAGGCCGACACGATGGTCGGGGCGGCCCGCAAGGAGGCCGAGCGGCTCGTCACGGAGGCGACCGCGGACGGCAACGCGCGGGTGGAGAAGGCCCGTACGGACGCCAATGCGCTGCTGGAGGAGGCCCGCGGGGACGCCACCGCCATAAGGGAGCGCGCCGAGGAGCTGCGGCAGCGGATCGAGTCCGAGGTCGAGGAGCTGCACGAGCGGGCCCGCCGGGAGTCGGCGGAGACGATGAAGAACGCCGGCGAGCGGGTCGACAAGCTCATCGCGCAGGCCACCGCGCAGCAGGTGGAGGCCGAGGAGAAGGCCGACCGGATGATGGCGGACGCCAACAGCGAGGCGAGCAAGGTCCGGATCGCGGCGGTCAAGAAGGCCGAGGGCCTGATCAAGGAGGCCGAGAACAAGAAGGCCGAGGCGGTGCGCGACGCGGAGCGGATGCGCGAGGAGGCCCGGGCGGAGGCCGCCCGCATCGTGGACGAGGGCAAGCGCGAGCTGGAGACCCTGGTCCGCCGGCGGGAGGACATCAACGCCGAAATCTCCCGTGTCCAGGACGTTCTGGAGGCTTTGGAGTCTTTCGAGGCACCCGGCGGAGGCGGCGAAAACAAGGGCAACGGGGTGAAAGCGGGCGCGGGGGCCGGTGCAACTCGTTCGAGTGGCAAGCAGTCTGAAGGGTAGCCACTCAAATGAGGGGTCATTCTCCAGATCAAACGGGCAATGACTCGATGACACGCCGTTGTGACCCCTAGGATTCTCCTTATCACCTCACCGGTCTCTTCGACAGGAACCCCATGAGCGACACTTCCTCCCCCTTCGGCTTCGAGCTCGTGCGGCGTGGGTACGACCGCGGTCAGGTGGACGACCGCATCACGAAGCTCGTCGCCGACCGCGACAGCGCGCTGGCCCGCATCACGTCGCTGGAAAAGCGGATCGAGGAGCTCCACCTCGAGACGCAGAACGCCCAGGCGCAGGTCAATGACGCCGAACCGTCCTACGCAGGCCTCGGAGCGCGCGTCGAGAAGATCCTCCGACTCGCCGAGGAGGAGGCCAAGGACCTGCGCGAGGAGGCCCGCCGGGCCGCCGAGCAGCACCGCGAGCTGGCCGAGTCGGCCGCCCAGCAGGTGCGCAACGACGCGGAGTCGTTCGCCGCCGAGCGCAAGGCGAAGGCGGAGGACGAGGGCGCCCGGATCGTCGAGAAGGCCAAGGGCGAGGCATCCACGCTGCGCGCCGAAGCGCAGAAGGACGCGCAGTCCAAGCGGGAGGAGGCGGACTCCCTCTTCGAGGAGACCCGCGCCAAGGCCGCCCAGGCCGCCGCGGACTTCGAGACCAACCTCGCCAAGCGCCGCGAGCAGTCCGAGCGCGACCTCGCCTCCCGTCAGGCCAAGGCCGAGAAGCGGCTCGCCGAGATCGAGCACCGCGCCGAGCAGCTCCGCCTGGAGGCCGAGAAGCTGCGTACGGACGCCGAGCGCCGGGCCCGCCAGACGGTGGAGACCGCGCAGCGCCAGGCCGAGGACATCGTGGCGGACGCCAACGCCAAGGCGGATCGTATCCGCAGCGAATCCGAGCGCGAGCTGGCGGCGCTGACCAACCGCCGCGACTCCATCAACGCCCAGCTGACCAACGTCCGCGAGATGCTGGCCACGCTGACCGGTGCGGCGGTCGCCGCGGCCGGCGCCCCCGGCGACGACGAGGCGGTCTCCCGCGGCGTCCCGGCCCAGCAGACGCGCTGAACCAACTGTCGGAAGGTTTCGCCAGTTCCGACCGAGCCCCCGTACCGCCCTCTGAGGCGGTGGCGGGGGCCCGGTCGTACAGGGGGTCAGCCAGCCGGCCCCGCCCCGGTGGCCGGGCCGCCCAGGCGCGCCTAGCGTGCTGTACATGATCGAGCTTGAGGGGCTGACCAAGCACTACGGCGACAAGGTCGCGGTGGACCACCTCACCTTCACCGTGCGGCCCGGCATCATCACCGGCTTCCTCGGGCCCAACGGCGCGGGCAAGTCGACCACGATGCGGATGATGCTGGATCTGGACAACCCCACATCGGGCACGGTCCGGATCGACGGCAAGCACTACCGCCAGCTCGCGGACCCCCTGACGTACATCGGCGCGCTGCTGGAGGCCAAGGCGGTGCACGGCGGTCGGAGCGCCGCCAACCACCTGCTGTGCCTGGCCCAGAGCAACGGCATCCCGCGCAGCCGGGTCGGCGAGGTGCTCGAAATGGTCGGCCTGAGCTCGGTCGCCAGGAAGCGCGCGAAGGGTTTCTCGCTCGGCATGGGCCAGCGGCTGGGCATCGCGGCCGCCCTGCTCGGCGATCCGCAGGTGCTGCTCTTCGACGAGCCGGTCAACGGCCTCGACCCCGAGGGCATCCACTGGATCCGCAACCTGATGAAGCACCTCGCGGCCCAGGGCCGTACGGTCTTCGTCTCCTCCCACCTCATGAGCGAGATGGCGCTGACCGCCGACCACCTGGTGGTCATCGGCCAGGGCCGGCTGATGGCGGACACGTCCATGAAGGACTTCATCCACCAGAACTCGCGCTCGTACGTGCGGATGCGCTCCCCGGAACAGCAGAAGCTGCTCGACGTACTGCGCGCCGAGGGCATCCACGCGGTGACGGCCGGGGGCGGTGCGCTGGAGGTCGACGGGGTGCCGGCCGAGCGGCTCGGCGAACTGGCCGCGGCCCACCACCTGACCCTGCACGAGCTGAGCCCCCAGCAGGCGTCCCTGGAAGAGGCGTTCATGCGGCTGACGGCCGGGTCCGTCGAGTACCACGCGCACAACGGCGAGCCGGTGCCGGCGCGGACCGCCGCTCCCCCGGCAGCCCCCCAGCCGGCCGGGGCACGGCCGGGCGAGCCGCAGCCGACCGGCTGGGGCGCGGACTGGCAGAAGAAGAGGAGCTGACCATGGCGGCGGTCGGGCAGGTCATCCGGTCCGAGTGGACCAAGATCAGATCGGTGCGGTCGACGGTGTGGACCCTGGGCATCGCCGTCGTGGTCACCGTCGGGCTGGGCATGCTGATCTGCACGCTGGCCAGCCACGACTTCAACTCCATGCCGCCCAGGGACCGGCTGTCGTTCGACGCCACCAACATCAGCTTCGCGGGTATGGGGCTGGGCCAGCTCGCGATGATCGTCTTCGGCGTGCTGGTGGTCTCCAACGAGTACAGCACCGGCATGATCCGCGCCTCGCTCGCCGCGGTACCGCAGCGCGGCACCTTCCTGTTCTGCAAACTGCTGGTCGCCACCGCGCTGGTCTTCGTCGTCGGCCTGGCCACCAGCTTCGTGACGTTCTTCGCGGGCCAGACGATGCTGGGCGATCTGCGCGCCCACCTCGGCGACCCGGGCGTGCTGCGCGCCGTGATCGGCGGCGGCCTCTACATGACGCTGATCGCCCTGTTCTCCATGGCGGTCGCCACGATGCTGCGCAGCCCGATGCTCTCGCTGGGCATCCTGATGCCGTTCTTCTTCCTGATCTCCAACATCCTCGGCAACGTCTCCGCCACCAGGAAGATCGGCCGCTTCCTGCCCGACCAGGCCGGCTCCAAGATCATGCAGGTCGTCCCCCGCGCGGGCGAGGACGTCCCGTACGGGCCGTGGGGCGGCTTGGGCATCATGATCGCGTGGACCCTCGTGGCACTTGTCGGCGGGTACGTACTGCTGAAGCGCCGCGACGCGTGACGCTGCGCTGGGCCGGCTTCCCACGTAGTCGGCTTTCCCGCCGCGGAGGTTGCGCGCCGTTTCGCTGCGCTTTGCGGCGCCCCGTGCGTACCTGGCCGTCCCGCCGCGGGGCTTGCTCGCCGTTGCGCATTGCGGCGCCGCCGCACGTACCCGTCTGTCCCGCCGCGGGTCGTCTCGCCGTTGCCGCTTGGCGGCGCCCCGTATGTACTTGGCCCTCCCGCCGCGGGCTTGCTCGCCGTTGCGCCTGGCGGCGCCCCGCAAGTACTTGGCCGTCCCGCCGCGGGGCTTGGTCGCCGTTGCGCTTTGCGGCGCCTCGTGTGTACTTGGCTGCAGCGCCGTACTTGTTGCTCGTCGTTGCGCCTGGCGGCGGGCGTGGTGTTTTTGGGTGCGGTGACAGCCCTACAGACTTCGTCCTCCGGTCTGTCCCCTCCCGTGGGTGGGGGGGAGAGCTGGGTGGGGGCGGGCGTGGTCAAGGAAGTACCTCGCGTCGTGTCTCGCGTCGGTGTCGCGGTGTCGGTGTCGGGAATATCCACCTGTGCTGGTGGAGTTGTGGCCCTGCAAGGGGCGCTCACGACCCTTACGGGATCTGTTCGCCCCCGCGCTAGGGGACCTCCCCCGGCCTCCGCCCCCACCCACCGTTTTCCCATCCACCCACGGGAGGGGCCGGACCGGAGGACGAAGTCTGGAGGGCCAGAACCGCACCCGACCACCACCAGCCCGCCGCAGGCGCAACGGCGAACAACAACCGCGGCGCCGCAGATGGGTACCTGCGGGGCGCCGCAAAGCGCAACGGCGAGTCGCCCCGCGGCCGGACAGACAGGTACGTACGGGGCGCCGCAAAGCGCGCAACGGCGAGCGAGCCCCGCGGCGGGACAGACAAGTACGTATGGGGCGCCGCAAAGCGGCAACGGCGAGCAACCCCGACGGCGGGACGGCCAAGTACGTGGGAGGCCCCGCACCAGCCCGTACGGGGGGAATTTAGGGGAACCGTCAAGCCACCGATAGCCTCCTAACCCTCACGGGGGCACGAGGGCGCCTCTGCCCCGACCATCTGCGAGGGGCGGAGAATGATCGAGGCAGTCGGCCTGACGAAGCGCTACGGCGCCAAGACGGCCGTGTACAACCTGTCGTTCCAGGTGCGGCCGGGCACGGTGACCGGCTTCCTGGGGCCCAACGGGTCCGGGAAGTCGACGACCATGCGCATGATTCTGGGGCTGGACGCACCCACGTCGGGGACCGCCACCATCGCCGGTCGCCCCTTCCGCAGCCTTCCCAACGCGCCGCGCCAGGTGGGCGCACTGCTCGACGCCAAGGCCGTGCACGGCGGCCGCAGTGCCCGCGCCCATCTGCTGTCGCTGGCGCAACTGTCCGGCATCCCGGCCCGGCGGGTCGACGAGGTGCTGGGCGTGGTCGGTCTCCAGGAGGTCGCCGGGCGGCGGTCCAAGGGCTTCTCGCTGGGTATGGGACAGCGGCTCGGCATCGCCGCGGCGCTGCTCGGCGATCCGCAGGTGCTGCTCTTCGACGAGCCGGTCAACGGCCTGGACCCGGAGGGCATCCTCTGGGTCAGGAACCTGATGAAGCAGCTCGCGTCCGAGGGGCGCACCGTCTTCGTCTCCTCGCACCTGATGAGCGAAATGGCGCTGACCGCCGAGCACTTGATCGTGATCGGCCGCGGGCAGCTGCTCGCGGACATGTCGGTCAAGGACTTCATCTCGGCCAACTCGGCCGATTTCGCCCGGGTGCGGACGCCCGACTCCGCGCCGGAGCAGCGCGAGAAGCTGACCGCCGCGATCGGCGAGGCGGGCGGTCAGGCCACGCCGGAGCCGGACGGTGCGCTCCGGGTGACGGGGCTGCCGCTGCCGCGGATCAGTGATCTCGCGCACGAGGCCGACGTCCGGCTGTGGGAGCTGTCGCCGCACCAGGCGTCCCTGGAAGAGGCGTACATGCGGATGACGCAGGGCGCCGTCGACTACCGCTCGACCATCGACCCCCGGGCCGGTCTGCAGGAGGTCCCGGCGGGGTACGCCCCGCCGGGGTACGGCGGCCCGGGAGTCCCCGGCCAGATGCCCAACCCGTACGCCCAGCAGGCGGCCGGCGCCGTTCCGGGGCCGGGGTATCCGCCGCCCGCGCCGGTTCAGGGTCACCCGTACGGGGCCCCCGCACCGCACGGGGCGCCCCACCCTTACGGGCAGCCGCCCGCCGCGCCGATGCCACCCGCCCCCGCCGACCAGACCATGCCCCACACCGAGGACGCCCGATGACCAGCCCTCAGCAGCCGCAGCCCCAGCCTGAGCGCGCCCCGCAGGAAGCCGCCGCGCAGCCGCCGGCGCCGCCCGCCGCACCGCCCGTGCCGGAGCAGCCCGCGCCCGCCAAGGACGCGGGCACGATGATGCTGCAGGCCCAGCCGCAGCAGACCCAGCCCCAGCCGCCCGCCCAGCCTCCGGCCAAGGAGGGCGGCACGATGATGCTCCAGGCGCAGCCGATGCCCGAGCCGCGGCCGCTCGCCGCCCACGGGCCGGGCAAGGGCAAGGACGCCGGCACGATGATGCTGCAGGCCCAGCAGGCCCAGCAGGCCCAGCCGCAACAGACCCAGCCCCAGCCGCCCGCCCAGGCCCCGCAAGCCGCTGCCCCGCAGCAGCCGCAACAGCCGCAACAGCCGCCCGCCAACGAGGGCGGCACGATGATCCTCCAGGCGCAGCCGCCCGTACCGCCGCCCGCGCCGCAGGCGCAGCCCCAGGCGCAGCCGCCGGTCGGGTCGGCCGCTCCCATGGGCGGGGGCGGTTATGTCTCGTCCATCCCGGTACGTCCGACGCATCTCGGCCATGCGCTGGCCTCGGAGTGGACGAAGATCCGCTCGGTGCGCTCGACGATCTGGACGCTGGGCGTGCTGCTGTTGCTGATCGTCGGCATCGGTCTGCTCGCGACCCTCGCCGCGGGCTCGGAGCGCGAGATGGACCCGCTGCTCGCCGTCGGGTTCGTCGGCGTCCTGCTCGGCAGCCTGTGCGTGATCCCCCTGGGCGTGCTGTCGATCTCCTCGGAGTACGGCACCGGCATGATCCGTACGACGCTGACCGCCTGCCCCAGCCGGGTGCGGGTGCTGACCGCGAAGGCGATCGTGTTCTTCGGGCTGGCGCTGGTGATCACCACGATCGCGACCTCGCTGGTCGCGCTGCTCGACTTCGGGATGCTCAACGGCCCGGCGCCGACCACCGACCAGTGGCTGCGCGCCACCCTGGGCGCCGGTCTGTACGTCGCGCTGCTCGGGCTGCTGGCGCTGGGCGTCGGCACGCTGCTGCGGCACTCCGCGGGTGCCATCAGCGCCATGATGGGCGTGGTGCTGCTGCCGATGCTGCTGGCGCTGTTCCTGCAGGGCGAGAGCGTCAAGGAGCTCCAGCGGGCGCTGATCGAGTACTCCGTGCCCAGCGCGCTGGCGACGCTCTACGACATCCCGTTCCTGACCAGCGGCCCCTCGGGCTGGACCCCGCTGTGGATCCTGGCCGGGGTCACCGCGGTGGTGCTGGGCGGCGCCTACGCCGCCATCGCCCAGCGCGACGTCTGAGGAATCGGGGATCCGGCCTCAGTAGCGAGGCGCATTACGGGACCGCTGGAGCCGTGCGCTCCGGCGGTCCCGTGCGTTCCAGCAGGCCCGGTGCCAGTGCCGGCGGTCGTCGACGTCACCGTGCTGCGGCCAGGCGACGACGTGCGGGACGCCGGGCGGGATCTCCTGGTCGCAGCCGGGGCAGCGGTAGTGTTTGGCCGCGCCGCCGCCCGCGACCTGCCGTACCACCCAGTCCTCGCCGCGCCACTCCTCGGTCCGTTCCAGGCCGTAACGCTCGCTGCCCGTGCGGTCGATGGGCTTCGCACCGCCGCGCTGGCGGTTTCGACGCGGAGACACGGGCACACCTCATAAAGGGGGAAACGGGGTCACGGGCTGTCACCAGCGTACGCGGCAGATGACACCGCGCGTTCCGGGCGGCCGGTTTCTGTGATCATCGGGAAAGTGCCGGCGAGGCCGTGCCCTTGGCACGTGTCAGGCGTTGTTGCCTGTAAGGGGAGGAGCCGCGTCGGCTGCGAGGAGGCAGAGAGCGATGCGCGTGGGAGCTTTCATCCTGGCCGCTCAGTTCCCCGGTCAGGGACAGGGGGAAGCACTGCACCGGGCGGTGCGTTCCGCCGTGGTGGCGGAGGAGGCCGGGCTCGATGCGGTCTGGCTGGCGGAACACCACTTCGTACCCTACGGCGTCTGCCCGAATGCGGTGACGCTGGCCGCGCTGCTGTTGGGCCGGACGCGCCGGATCGGCGTCGGGACGGCGGTGAGCGTGCTGCCGACCCAGCACCCGGTGGCGCTCGGTGAGTCCGCGGCGCTGCTGCACCTGACGTCCGAGGGGCGGTTCACGCTCGGCGTCGGCCGGGGCGGTCCCTGGGTCGATCTGGAGGTCTTCGGCTCCGGACTCGCCGCGTACGACCACGGCTTCCCCGAGTCGCTCGATCTGCTGCTGCGCTGGCTGCGCGAGCCCCGGGTCGGTGCGCAGGGCGAGCGGTACGCCTTCCGTGAGGTGGCGGTGGTGCCGCGGCCGGACCAGGCGCTGATCGCTCCGGACGAGCCGGGGGCCGGGCCGCCGGGGCCGCCCGTGGTGGTGGCCTGCACCTCCCCGTCGTCCGTGCGGATGGCCGCCGCGCGCGGGCTGCCCATGCTGCTGGGCATGCACTGCGGGGACGAGGAGAAGGCGGAGATGATCGCGATGTGGCGGGCGGCCGCGCGCGAGGCGGGACGGGACCCGGAGGAGATCGCCGCGGCCGAGCACGTCTCGGCGGGTGTGGTGCAGATCGCCGATGCCCGCGAGGCCGCGACGGAGACGCTGATGAAGGCGATGCCCGGCTGGCTGCGCCAGGGGCTGGGCGCGCATGTGACGGTCGACGGCCGCTATCGGTCGATGCGTGATCCGGTGGCGTACACGGAGTTGCTGTGCGGGCTGCATCCGGTCGGCCCGCCGCGGTGGTGCGCGGACCGCCTGGCGGCGACGTCGGAGCGTACCGGCATCACCCGCTTCGCGCTGCTCGTCGAGGGCTCCGGCGATCTCGCGGCGACGGAGGAGAACGTCCGCCGGCTGGGCACGGAGGTCCTGCCGCAGCTGGGGTGATCGGCGGGGCGACGACGTGCGGTTGCCGTCGTCGTGCGGTGTGCTGCCGCTGGCGTACCGTTCCGGGGCGCGCCCAACCCCGCGTACGCAGCGGCAGCAACTCCGTTCAGCAGTCGCGGAGTTCGGGCGACTGGTTGAGCAGCTGACCCCGGACGGAGGTGAACCGGGCCAGCCGGTCGTCCACCGCCGGGTCGAGCGGGAAGACCGCCACGCGGTGGCAGTTCTGGAAGGCGAGCCGCACACCGAAGTGGCGCTCCAGCGCACCACGGATCGCGTCACTCGCCAGCGCGCGCAGCAGCTGACCGCGCGCCTGCTCGTCCGGCGGCGGCGTCTGGTTGTCGGCGAACTCTCCGCCGTCCACCTTCAGCTGGGCCACCAGGGAGCTGATCATCCCCCATGCATAGGGGAGGGAGTTCCGGACGCAGTCGACAAAAGCGGCTTCGTCGACCTCGCCTCGCTCGGCCTGTTCGAGGAGGGCCGGTGAGACGTCGAGCGACATGAGGTTCTCCTCTCGCGGCCCCGCCGGGACGGACGGGGCCTAGGGCTGGGACAAGGGGTTCCGCGACGGAGCGTGTTCGCCTCACGACCCCCCGCTTCAACGGTATGCCGCGCAAGGGGCCCGCACCAGGAGATTGCACATACAACCGGCCAATGGTGAACGCCTGGGGTGCGGGGATTTCCCCCGTAAAGGCCCCCCGGTCCAGGGCGAATCGCGTAGCCGGCCCTCGGTCGAGTAGCGTGGCGCACCATGCGCCTCGTCATTGCCCGCTGCTCCGTGGACTACGCGGGCCGGCTCACCGCCCATCTCCCTTCCGCACCGCGCCTCATCCTGGTGAAGGCGGACGGTTCGGTCTCCATCCACGCGGACGACCGGGCCTACAAACCCCTCAACTGGATGTCCCCGCCCTGCACTCTCAAGGAGGGCGACGGAGCCGTGTGGACGGTGGAGAACAAGGGCGGCGAGAAGCTCATCATCACCCTTGAGGAGGTCATGCACGACTCCTCGCACGAGCTGGGCGTCGACCCGGGCCTCATCAAGGACGGTGTGGAGGCGCACCTCCAGGAACTCCTCGCGGACCGGATCGAAACCCTCGGCGAGGGTTACTCGCTGATTCGGCGTGAATACCCCACTGCCATTGGCCCGGTGGATATCTTGTGCCGGGACTCCGACGGGCAGACCGTCGCCGTCGAGATCAAACGACGCGGCGAGATCGACGGCGTCGAGCAGCTCACCCGCTATCTCGAACTCCTCAACCGCGACCCGCACCTGGCGCCGGTGAAGGGCGTCTTCGCGGCCCAGGAAATCAAGCCGCAGGCGCGGGTACTGGCCACCGACCGCGGCATCGGCTGCGTGGTGCTGGACTACGACGCCCTGCGCGGCATCGAGGACGACAAGCTCCGGCTGTTCTGACCCTGCCCCGGCGGCTCACCCGCATACGACACACGGCGCGAAGGCCCGGTACCGAGAGGACCGGGCCGTCGCGCCGTGTCGGGCCGTACGGGGGGGTTATGCGGTCGGGGCGCTCTGCGTGCCGGCGGAGGAGGCCGTGCCGTCCGAGGGCGTGCCGCTGCCCGTGCCCGCCGGGCTGCTGCCCGAGGGCGCGGAGGCGGAGGCGGAGGCGGCGCTGCTCTGGGAGGGCTTCTCGGTCGTCGGGTTGCCCGTCGGGCCGGTCGGGGTGTCCGTCGGCTGGTCGGTGGGACCGGTCGGCGTGGGGGTGGTGGGCTCGTCGGTCGGCGGGTGCGTGGTGTGGGTCGGCCGGCCGGTGGGGGTGCTGGGCCGGCCGGTCGGGGTGGTGGGGTCGGCGGTCGGGTCGGCCGAACCGGTGCCGGGGTCGGTGGGCTCGCCGGTGGTGGCGGCGCCGCTGGTCGACGGGGACGGGCTGCCGGTGCGGCCGGCGTGGCCGGGCTTGCTGCCGTGGCCGGTGGGCGGCAGGCCGGTGCCGGTGGGGTCGGCGGCCGGCAGGTCGGGGCTGCTGCCGTCGTCGGTGGACTGCTCGGTGCTGACCTTGTTGTCGGGGGCGTCCTCGCCGCCGGAGGTCATGCCGAGGGTGATGACGGTGCCGAAGACGGCCACGAGCAGGGCGCCGGCGCCGGCCGCGACGAGGTTGCGGCGGGTGCCGAGCAGTGCCTTGATGCCCTTGTCGCCGCCGGTGGCCGCGGTGGCCGGGAGCGCCGTCGTGGCTGCCGTCGGGGAGACCTTGCGGGAGACGACGGTCGCGGCCGCATCGGCGGCGGGCGGCACCCGCAGCTTGGCGGTCGACACCGCGTCGGGCGAGCCGGCCCCGGCCCCGCGGGGCCCGGCGGACTGCTTGCCGCCGGTGGTGGCCGGCGGGAGCTGGGGGACGGCCGTGGTGGCCGCGGAGGCGGCCCGGGCCCGGTCGGTGACCAGCGCCAGCGCGCGCCGTCCGGCCACCGCGCCGTTGCGGTCGGAGAGCACCCCGCGCAGCCCGATGGACGCCTCCAGTTCGGCGCGGGCCCGGTCGAGGCTGCCGGTGCACAGCGCGAGGACGCCCAACTCGTGGTGGAAGTACGCCTCCTCGGCGACCTCGCCGGCCAGCCGGGCGGCCTCCTGGCCGTGCCGCAGGGCGCGTTCCCAGGCGCTCCAGTGCAGCGCGGCGGCGAAGGCGGGCGCGGCGGTACGGGCGAGCAGCACGGCCGCGCTGGCGTGGCCGCTCTCCCGGCTGCCGGTCAGCACGGCCATCGCGGCCAGCGCGGCATCGGACTCGGCGGCGGCCCGTTCGGGCGTGACCGAGGGGTGGCCGGCCCACCAGGCGTAGTGCTGGGCGGCGGTGTGTGCCCGGGCGGTGGCGCCCTCGGCGTAGCCGGCCGCGGTGAGCTGCTCCTGGACGGTGGCGGCGAGCCGGTAGTGGCTGCCGACGGGGCTGATCAGTCCGCAGGCGAGCAGCTCGCCGAGGGCGGCGTCGGCGTGGGTGTCCTCGGTGAGGGCCGGCAGGTGCGCCTGGTGCGGCAGTTCACCGCCGAGCGCGACGGCGAACCGCAGGGTCTCCCGGGCGGCGGCGCTGAGCCCCTCGGCCAGCAGCGGGGCGGGGGCCGCGGCCTCGCCGAGGGAGGGCAGCGGGGCCTCGGCGGCGTCCTCGGAGCCGTCGGTCCCGTCGGTCCCGTCGGTCCCGTCGGCGTCCTTCGCACCGGCGCCGTCCCGGCCGCCGTCCGACCCGGGCCGCTCGGCCGGGAAGAGGCCGTAGCCGTCGTCGAGGGCGCCGGGGCGGTTGCGGTGCCGGTCGCGCTGCCGGAGCAGGGCGGCGGCCTGGACGAACCGCAGCGGCAGCCCCTCGGACTCGAACCACAGGTCGGCGGCCCAGGCCTCCTCGTCGTCGGTGAGCGGCCGGTCCACGGCGCGCTCCAGCATCCGTACGCAGCCGGCCCGGCCGATGCCGTCGAGGACGACCTCTTCCAGGTGCGAACCGGCGCTGGGCGCGGCGACGTCGGGAGTGGCGGCGATCAGGAAGGCGCACTCGGGGGTGGCGTCGAGCAGTTCGTCGAGCGCGGCGCCGCCGAATTCGAGGTCGTCCAGGACGACGATGGCGCCGATCTCGGCGACCAGACGCAGCAGCTCGGGCCGGTCCGGGCGGTGCTGCGGCGCGCGGTGCACCGCGGCGAACAGGGCGTACAGCAGGTCGGTGGCGGTGCGGTGGTAGCCGGAGAGCCGGACCACGCCGTCGGGGGCGAGATCGGCGCAGGCGGTGGCGACGGCGTCCAGCAGGCGGGTGCGGCCGGAGCCGGCGGGACCGGTGAGGCGGACCGAGCGGCCGCGGGAGAGCAGCCGGACCAGGCGCTCGATGTCCTCGGTGCGCTCTTCGAGCGTGGTCCCGTGGCCGGCGGATCCGGGCGGTCCCGGGGGCACCGGGGGCGCGGCGGCGCGGGCGGCCGCGGCGCGCTCCTGGGCGCTGAGCTTGACGGGTTCGGCGGGGCGTTCCCCGGGCGGGCAGGGCTCTATCTCGCTGCCGTCGACGGGGTTGACGGTGACGAGGTAGGTGCCCGAGACGAGCCGGACGACGCGGGCCGGGCCGCCGGAGCCGCGTTGCGCGCCGCCGAACGCGGGGGCCGGCGGATCGTCAGGAGTGCCCTGCTCGCCGTATTCCTCAGGTCCCCGGTGAGTGTTCGGGTCCATGCTGCAAGCTCCCACGTGTACCGTGCCGAATGCGCTCCGGCCGTCCGCGCGCGTCTGCCGCGGCAGGTGGTGCCCCCGCGTCGCGTCCGGTCCGGTGTCCGCCGCGGATGATGGCATACGGGCGGGAACCGAACCTTAGACCCGGACCGCGGGGGAACGCACCGGCGGGGGCGCGCACTGCCCGAAAACTCCTGGTTCAAACGTTATGGCACGTTCCGTGCGCACCCCGTCCGGAAGCGCACCCCTTCCCGGAGCACACTCCTTCCGGGAGCACGCAAAGGACTTGACGCGCACAGGGCTTGGGGAGCGCACAGGATTTGAAGGAGCGCGCGGTCCCCCGTTCCTCCCGCGCGCGCCCTTCTCGTGCTTCTCGTACTGCTCGTGCCCGGGCTGTCACACCCGAGGAAGCGATTCGGCTTCGATGCCGCCCTCGATGGCGAGGATGCGGTGGAGCCGGGTGGCGACCAGCAGGCGTTGCATCTGGGGCGGCACCCCGCGCAGTACCAGCCGCCGGTTGACCCGGCCGGCCCGGCGGTGTGCGCCCATGATCACACCGAGGCCGGTGGCGTCCCAGGAATCCAGTGCGGTGAGGTCCAGTACCAGGTCACCCCGACCGGAGTCGACGGCCGTGTGCAGCGCCGTCCGGGCGTCCGCCGCGCTGCGGACGTCGAGGCGGCCCTCGACGACCAGCTCGGCGTGGTCGCCCCTGATGTGCATATGAGCTCCCCTGTGTCATGGGTTCATGCATGGACGTCTACAGATCTGACTGCCTCTCATGCGGCGAAGTTGCCGCCTGTAAGCGAACCGATACCGAATTCACCCCATGGGGTGACCCCATCAGGCTCAATGACCTGACGCGGCATCAGTGCTCGTAGAAGCCCTGCCCACTCTTGCGCCCGATATCGCCCGCATCGACCATCCGTCGCATGATCTCCGGCGGCGCGAACTTCTCGTCCTGGGACTCGGTGTAGATGTTGTCGGTGGCGTGCAGCAGGATGTCGATGCCCGTCAGGTCGGCGGTGGCCAGCGGGCCCATGGCATGGCCGAAGCCCAGCTTGCAGGCGGTGTCGATGTCCTCGGCGCTGGCCACGCCGGACTCGTAGAGCTTGGCGGCCTCGACGACGAGGGCCGAGATCAGCCGGGTGGTGACGAAGCCGGCCACATCACGGTTGACGACGACGCAGGTCTTGCCGACGGACTCGGCGAACTCCCGGGCCGTGGCGAGGGTTTCGTCACTGGTCTTGTAGCCGCGGACGAGCTCGCAGAGCTGCATCATCGGCACCGGCGAGAAGAAGTGCGTCCCGACGACCCGCTCGGGGCGGGAGGTCGCCGCGGCGATCTTGGTGATCGGAATGGCGGAGGTGTTGGAGGCCAGCACCGCCTCTTCCTTGACGAGCTTGTCCAGCGTCTGGAAGATCTCGCGCTTGACGTCGATCCGCTCGAAGACCGCCTCGACGACGATGTCCGCGTCGGCGGCGCCCTCCAGGTCGGTCGTGGTGGTGATACGGGCCAGCGCCTGCTCGGCGTCGGCCGCGGCCAGCTTCCCCTTGGCGACGAACTTCTCGTACGAGGCCTCGATGCCGCCCTTGCCCCGGGCCAGCGCCTCGTCCGTCACATCGCGGAGCACCACGTCCCAGCCCGCCTGGGCAGAGACCTGCGCGATACCGGACCCCATCAGTCCGGCGCCGATGACGGCGAGCTTCTTTGCCACTGCTGTCCCCTCACACCCTGTGCATTTGAATGTCTGTCGGTCTTCGGGTGACGTTAGCGGTCGTTGGCGATCCTTTGGTGGGTAAGAGATGCGCGTCACGCCCGCCCGTCGCCCGATCACCGCCCCTCAACGGGGCCCTTCGGGCCGCGGCGTTCGGTCGACATGACGGACATCACACGGGGACGGACGACCGGGAGAGACCGGACGGGAGAGACCGGCCGGCCCGGCTCCGCCGACGCACGTGGGCGACGCCGGCCCCGCGCGCTCAGCCGGCCGCCCGCACCCCGTAGTTGAGGACCCGCTCGCTCAGCAGCTCCTCCATCTCGTCGAGCAGGACCAGCGCCTCACGCGAGACCACGGCCGGCTTGCGGCCGGCGATCATCTCGTGGGCGATGGTCGTCATCAACGTCTGGTGCACCCAGTTGATCTGGCCGGCCATCAGGGCGGGCATCGGGTCGCCGTCCGCCGCGCCGGTCTCCTCCCGGAGGGTGGCCTCCAGGTCCTCGTGCTGTTCGCGCTGCATGTACCACAGGCGGGCCTGGAGGGACGGCGAGCCGTGGACGACCTTCATGAAGCGCTCATAGCCCTCGATGAGGCCCACCTTGGGCGACACGCTCTCCACCTCTTCGCGCAGCTCCCGAAGGACGGCGAGGGCGGCGGACTCCCCCGCGCGCCGGCCCCGTACGAACCGCGACAGCCGGTCGACGACCCCCTTGCTGCGGTCGAAGAAGAGGTCCTCCTTCGCCGGGAAGTAGTTGTACACGGTGTTGACGGAGACGTCGGCGGCCTCGGCGATCTCCGCGATGGTCACCGCGTCGAAGCCGCGCTCCAGGAAGAGACCGGTGGCCATGTCCGAGATGTACTGGCGGGTCTGCCGCTTCTTCCGCTCCCTGAGTCCCTCTGCCATGCCCCCAGCCTACCCGTGACTGGGCTCAATGAAATTTTGGGGACGTTGCAATTTTTCAGGCTCTCTGTTTTTCTAGCGGCATGCCCGTACTCAGCGCGTCCGGACTCGCCCGGACCTTCCACACCAAGCGCGGCCCCGTCGAGGCCGTCCGCGGGATCGACCTCACGGCCGAGCGCGGCGAGATCCTCGGCTTCCTCGGCCCCAACGGCGCCGGCAAGACCACCACCCTGCGGATGCTCACCACCCTCCTCGCGCCCACCGGCGGCACCGCGACCATCGCCGGCTGCGATCTGGCCCGCGACCCGGCCGGGGTGCGCCGCGCCTCCGGATACGTCGCCCAGTCCGGCGGCGTCGACCCGAACGTCTCGGTCCGCGAGGAACTCGTCACCCAGGGCCGCCTCTACCGCCTGGGCAGGGCCGAAGCCCGGGACCGCGCCGAGGAGTTGGCCGCCGACCTGGGCCTGAGCGACCTCCTGGACCGAAAGACCGCCACCCTCTCCGGCGGCCAGCGGCGCCGGCTGGACATCGCCATGGGCCTGACCCACCGCCCCGAGGTCCTCTTCCTCGACGAGCCGACCACCGGCCTCGATCCGGGCAGCCGCGCCGACCTCTGGGACCTGGTCCGCCGGATCCGCGCCGAGCACGGCACGACCGTGCTCCTGACCACCCACTACCTCGACGAGGCCGATGCGCTCGCCGACCGGCTGGTGATCATCGACAAGGGCGTGGTGGTCGCCGACGGCACGCCGGACGCCCTCAAGCGCACTCACGGCGGCTCCCCCGACGCGTCCCTCCAGGACACCTTCCTCGCCATCACCGGCCGCGCCCCCGCCTCCCGGGCCACCACCCCGCTCGCCGTCTAGGAGCCGACCTTCATGTCCTCCCTTCTGTCCGACACCGCGCTGGTCTTCGGCCGCTACGCCCGGCAGACCCTGCGCTCGAAACTCCAGATGCTCTTCGGCGTGCTGATGCCGCTGCTGTACCTGCTCTTCTTCGGCCCGTTGCTGACCCGGCTGCCGCTGTCCTCGTCCGGCAGCTCCTGGCAGGTGCTGGTGCCCGGCCTGCTGCTCCAACTCGGCCTGTTCGGCGCCTCGTTCTGCGGCTTCGGCATCATCGTCGAGAAGCAGTTCGGCGTCGTCGAGCGGATGCGGGTGACGGCGGTGAGCCGGCCGGCGCTGCTGCTGGGGCGGCTGCTCCGGGACGCCTTGCTGTTCGTCTTCCAGGCCGTGCTGCTGGTACTGGCGGCGCTGGTGCTGGGGCTGCGGGCTCCGCTGCCCGGCATCCTCATCGGTTTCGCGTTCGTCGCCGCGCTGACCGTGGCCCTGGCCTCGCTGTCGTACACGCTGGCGCTGAAGGTGAACACACCGCAGGAATTCGGGCCGGTGATCAACGCCGTTACCATGCCCTCGATGCTGCTGTCCGGGCTGATGCTGCCGATGACGCTGGGGCCGACGTGGCTGGACGTGCTCTCGCACGTCATGCCGTTGCGCTACTTCGTGGACGCGGTACGGGCGGCGTTCGTCGGCGACTACGCGTCCTCGGCGGTCCTGTACGGATCACTGGCGGCGGTCGCCTTCGCCGCGCTCTCCCTGGCGCTCGGCGCCCGCGCCTTCCGGAGGGCCGCGGCGTAGTCTCGCCCGTATGGTGAATCTGACGCGCATCTACACCCGCACCGGCGACAAGGGCACCACCGCCCTGGGCGACATGAGCCGTACCGCCAAGACCGATTCGCGGATCGCGGCCTATGCGGACGCCAATGAGGCGAATGCGGTGATCGGTACCGCCATCGCGCTGGGACAGCTCGACGCCGAGGTCGTCAAGGTCCTCACCCGCGTGCAGAACGACCTGTTCGACGTGGGTGCGGACCTGTCGACACCGGTGGCCGAGAACCCCGAATTCCCCCCGCTGCGCGTCGAGCAGAGCTATATCGACAAGCTGGAGGCCGACTGCGACCGCTTCCTGGCCGACCTCGACAAGCTGCGCAGCTTCATCCTCCCGGGCGGCACCCCCGGCGCGGCCCTGCTGCACCAGGCCTGCACGGTCGTCCGCCGCGCCGAACGCTCCACCTGGGCCGCGTTCGAGGAACACGGCGACACCATGAACCCCCTCACCGCCACCTACCTCAACCGCCTCTCCGACCTCCTCTTCATCCTGGCCCGCACGGCCAACAAGGAGATCGGCGACGTCCTGTGGGTCCCGGGCGGCGAACGCTGACCAGCGGGCGGCAGGCGCCCGACACCCGGCCGGCACACGCTGAAGCCCGCGGCGGCAGCCCGGCCGGGCGCTGCCGGGCCGGGCGCTGCTGGGCCGGGTGCTGCCGGGCCGGCCCCCGCGGCGCCCGTTAGCGGAGTGTCTTTTCCTGGGGGGTGGGTGCCGCTTCGGACCGGGTGGGGGCGGGGGCGGCGTCCCTCGGGGCCTTCTTCGGCCAGATGAGGTAGGTCACGGCGATCACGCCGTGGATCATCAGGATGCGCAGCGAGGTGCCCTGCCAGTCGCGCAGCGACGCGGTGTCGCCGTCCGTGCCGACGTACCAGATCGCCAGCTGCAGCAGCCCGAGCGCGACGGCCACCCACACGACCGTGCGCAGCCACAGCATCCCCTCGTGCTTCGCGCGGTCCATGCCGTAACGCTTCGGGGGCCGCGGGCCGCCCGCGAAGCGGTGGTAGAAGTGGCCGTCGACCCACTTGATCGTGTAGTGGCCGTAGGCGACCGTGTAGCCGATGTAGAGCGCCGCCAGCCCGTGTTTCCAGTCGGCGGAGGCGCCGTTCTTCAGGTCGATCGCCGTGACGATCAGCAGCACCAGCTCCAGCAGCGGTTCCATCAGGAGCACCGCCGCCCCGGTCCGCGGCATCCGTGCCAGGTAGCGCAGGGCCAGGCCCCCCGCCAGCAGCACCCAGAAGCCGACTTCGCAGGCGATGATCAGCGTGACGACCACGGCCGCCTCCTCTCAGGATCTTCCACCGAATACCCCAAGCCTCCCAGTGGCGCCCGCCCGAAACGTCGTCACCTGCGACGATCCCGCACTGCATCTTTCGATGTAGCGCGCGAAGCGCGGGGATGACCGCGACGTGGAGGCAGCGGACGCCGCCGCCGTGTTTGATGGAGGGGTGACCGCCAGCTCTCCCGCCGCCGTCGGCCGGCCGCACCGACTCGATGTGCTCATCGCGGGCGGCGGGCTGCTCGGCGGACTGCTGCTGTGGGCGATGGATCTGCACGGCGGACCGGCCCGGCTGGGACTGCCGCCCGCGCTCACCCTGCTCGCGCTCACCGCGATGTCCGGCGCGGAGCTGCTGCGCCGAACCGCCCCGTTGACGGCCCTGGGCATCGCGGTGCCCGCCCTGGCGCTGGACATCTGCGCCGGCACGCTCGTCGCCACCGTCCTGATGTTCACCGACGTCGTCTACGCGGCGGTGCTCTACGGCCCGGCGTCCGCGGCCCGCCGGATCCCGCTGTACTCGGTGCTGGGCACGGTCGTGGCGGCCGTCGCACTGACCGCGGCGTGGCAGAACCCGCAGGTCGTGATGGTCGTCATCGGCATCGCGGTGATCACCATCGCACCGGCCTGGACCGGCCTGATCATCCGTAACCACCGCGATGCCGCCGAGTCCGCCCGGCTGCGGGCCGAACAGACCGCGCTGCTGGCCGAGATGGACCGGACCCAGGCGGTGGCAGGCGAACGCGCGCGGATGGCCCGGGAACTCCACGACATGGTCGCCAACCACCTCTCCGCGATCGCGATCCACGCCACCGCCGCCCAGTCCATCGACGACCCGTCGGCGACCCAGGAGGCGCTCGGCGTCATCCGGGAGAACAGCGTGCAGGGTCTGTCCGAAATGCGCCGGCTGATCGGCCTGTTACGCGACCCGGAGGCCTCCGCCGAGTACGCCGAGGAGCCGGCCGCCACGCCCACCCTCGACGGGCTGGACGCGCTGATCGCCCAGGCCCGGACGAACGGCGCGAGCAGCGGGCTGACCTTCGTCCTGGACGACGCGCGCCGCCCGGACGGCAGCGGGCCCGGCCCGCGCACCGCCGCCCCGGTCGAGCTGGCCGTCTACCGGATCGTCCAGGAGTCCCTGACCAACGCGCTCAAGCACGCCGCGCCCGGCGAGGTCCGGGTGCGGATCGCCCACGACCGCGGCGGGGCGCTCACCGTCACCGTCCGCAGCCCGTTCGCCGACCGGCCCGGGCCCCGGGCTCCGGGGTCGGGCACCGGTCTGGTCGGGATGCGCGAGCGGACCGCCCTGCTGGGCGGGGCATTCGAGGCCGGCCCGGAGAGTGGGCCGGCCGGCAGAGTCTGGCTGGTGCGGGCAGCGCTGCCCGCGGCCGAGGAGGAAGAGCAACGATGACAGGCGCCGAAGCGCAGCCGATCCGGGTTCTCGTCGCCGAGGACCAGTCCGCAGTACGGGCCGGGCTGGTGCTCATCCTGCGCTCCGTCCCCGACATCGATGTCGTCGGGGAGGCGGAGGACGGCGAGGAGGCGGTCCGGCTGGCCCGGGAACTGCGCCCCGACCTGGTGCTGATGGACATTCAGATGCCGCGGCTGGACGGGGTCTCCGCCACCCGCCGGGTGGTCGCCGAGAAGCTGGCGGACGTCCTGGTGCTGACCACCTTCGACCTGGACGAGTACGTCTTCGGCGCGCTGCGGGCGGGCGCCGCCGGATTCCTGCTCAAGGACAGCGATGCGGGCGCGCTGCTGACCGCGGTGCGCACGGTGGCGTCCGGCGAGGGACTGATCGCGCCCGCGGTCACCCGCCGGCTGATCGCGGAATTCGCCAGTCCGCGTACCGCGGCGCGGGCCGCACGCGACGCGGACGCCCCCGATCCGTCGGTCCTGGACGCACTGACGCCACGCGAACGCGAAGTACTGGGCTGCCTGGGCCGCGGTCTCTCCAACGCCGACATCGCCTTACGCCTGGCGATGGCCGAGGCCACCGTCAAGACCCACGTCAGCCGCCTCCTGGCCAAACTCGACCTGCGCAGCCGGGTCCAAGCGGCGGTCCTGGCCCAGGAGTTGGGAGTCGACGGGCCGTAGGGAACGCCCTCCCCGGCCGTACGGGAATACCCTCCCCCACCCTCGCGTTGTGGCCCCGCAGGGGGCCCACGCGACCCTTACGGGATCCGTTCGCCCCTGCCCTAGGGGGAGCCCTAGGGAACCCGGCCCCCGCTCCGGTCAGACCCTCAAGCCTCAGACCTCAGACTCTCAAGCCTCAGGCCCTCAAGGCAGGGCCTCAAACCCTCAAACCACCAGGCCCTCAAGCCCTCAAGCCACGTTCACCCTCTGCCCAGGCGGGGCCGCCTCCAGCCACGCCAGGAAACCCGTGAGCGCGTCCTCGCTCATCGCCAGTTCCAGGCGGGTGCCGCGGTGCCGGCAGGCCAGCACGATGGAGTCGGAGAGCAGGGCGAGTTCCTCCTCACCCTGGGGGGTACGGCGCTCCAGCACCTCGATGGCGGAGCGCTCCAGCAGGCGGCGGGGCCGGGGCGCGTACGAGAAGACCCGGAACCACTCGATCCGGTCGCCGTTGTAGCGCGCCACGCCGTAGATCCAGCCCTTGCCGCTGGGCTCGTTCTCCGGCACGTTCCAGCGCAGACTGCAGTCGAAGGTGCCGCCGGACCGCTGGATGAGCCGCCGCCTCAGTCCGAAGACGAACAGCCCCAGCAGCACCAGTACCACGACCGCGCCGCTCACAAGCAGAGCGAGGACCATCTCCACCGACCTCCTCGCCTCGTTGGGTGCCCCCGGACGAAACCCGGGGGTGGGAAACGCACCTGCATTGCCTCAGCCGCGGGCCGCTCCGGAGAATTCCGGGCAGCCCGCGGCTGAGGATCGATCTCGTCGGTGACGGGGCTCAGTGAACGCCCGTCACCGCACGCAGCCGGACATCGGCGCGACGCTCGGCGGCCGCATCAGCGTCCGACTTCGCTCGCTCCAGGGCCCGCTCCGCGCGCTGGACATCGATCTCGTCCGACAGCTCGGCCACCTCTGCGAGCAGGGACAGCTTGTTGTCGGCGAACGAGATGAAGCCGCCGTGCACGGCGGCGACGACGGTGCCGTCCCCGCTCTCGCCGGTCGTACGAATCGTCACCGGGCCCGACTGCAGCACGCCGAGCAGCGGCTGGTGTCCGGGCATGACGCCGATGTCGCCCGACGAGGTGCGCGCGACGACCAGGCTGGCCTTGCCGGACCAGACCTGACGGTCGGCGGCGACCAACTCGACGTGCAGCTCAGCCACGATGGCTCCTCGGGTCTCCACCTGCCTGGTGTGGCAGATGTTGGGTCAAATACTAGTGGTCGTACGGACCGGGGGCGGCCAGGGCCGCCCCCGGGACCGGTACGGGGGTCAGGAGACGCCCAGCTCCTTGGCGTTGTTCTTCAGGTCCTCAAGACCACCGCACATGAAGAAGGCCTGCTCGGGGAAGTGGTCGTAGTCGCCGTCCGCGATCGCGTTGAACGCGGAGATCGACTCGTCCAGCGGCACGTCCGAACCGTCCACACCGGTGAACTGCTTCGCCACGTGGGTGTTCTGCGACAGGAACCGCTCGATACGACGGGCGCGGTGGACGGTGAGCTTGTCCTCCTCGCCGAGCTCGTCGATACCCAGAATCGCGATGATGTCCTGGAGGTCCTTGTACTTCTGCAGGATCGTCTTGACGCGCGAGGCGCACTCGTAGTGGTCCTGCGAGATGTAACGCGGGTCCAGGATCCGGGACGTCGAGTCCAGCGGGTCGACCGCCGGGTAGATGCCCTTCTCCGAGATCGGGCGGGAGAGGACCGTCGTCGCGTCGAGGTGCGCGAAGGTCGTCGCCGGCGCCGGGTCGGTCAGGTCGTCCGCGGGGACGTAGATCGCCTGCATCGAGGTGATCGAGTGACCGCGGGTCGAGGTGATGCGCTCCTGGAGGAGACCCATCTCGTCGGCCAGGTTCGGCTGGTAACCCACCGCGGAGGGCATCCGGCCGAGCAGGGTCGACACCTCGGAACCGGCCTGGGTGAAGCGGAAGATGTTGTCGATGAAGAACAGCACGTCCTGCTTCTGCACATCGCGGAAGTACTCCGCCATGGTCAGACCGGCCAGCGCGACACGGAGACGGGTGCCCGGCGGCTCGTCCATCTGACCGAAGACCAGGGCGGTCTTGTCGATGACGCCGGAGTCGGTCATCTCCTCGATGAGGTCGTTGCCCTCACGGGTGCGCTCGCCGACACCGGCGAACACCGACACACCGTCGTGGTTGTTGGCCACGCGGTAGATCATTTCCTGGATCAGAACGGTCTTGCCGACACCGGCACCACCGAACAGACCGATCTTGCCGCCCTTGACGTACGGGGTCAGCAGGTCGATGACCTTGACGCCGGTCTCGAACATCTCGGTCTTCGACTCGAGCTGGTCGAAGGACGGGGCCTTGCGGTGGATCGGCCAGCGCTCGGTGACCTCGGACTCGGCCTCCGGCTTGTTCAGGATCTCACCAAGGGTGTTGAACACCTTGCCCTTGGTGACGTCGCCGACCGGCACGGTGATGCCGTTGCCCGTGTTGGTCACCGCGGCCTGGCGGACCAGACCGTCGGTGGGCTGCATGGAGATCGCACGGACCAGGCCCTCGCCCAGGTGCTGGGCGACCTCGAGGGTCAGGATCTTCTTGGCACCGGCCTCGGCCGGGTCCGCGACCTCGACGGTCAGTGCGTTGTAGATGTCCGGCATCGCGTCGACGGGGAACTCCACGTCGACGACCGGGCCGATGACACGGGCGACGCGGCCCGTCGCCGCGGCCGTCTCAACAGTGGTGGTCATAGTTGTCAGTCACTCCCCGCGGTCGCGTCGGCCAGTGCGGCACTGCCACCGACGATCTCGCTGATTTCCTGGGTGATTTCGGCCTGGCGGGCCGCGTTGGCAAGCCGCGAGAGCGACTTGATGAGGTCTTCTGCGTTGTCGGTCGCCGACTTCATCGCGCGCCGGGTGGCGGCGTGCTTGGAGGCGGCGGCCTGCAGGAGCGCGTTGTAGATCCGCGACTCGACGTACCGCGGCAGCAGGGCGTCCAGGACGTCCTCGGCCGACGGCTCGAAATCGAACAGCGGAAGGATCTCGCCCTTGGACGACTCCGCCGACTCGGCGGCCGCCTTGTCCAGGGACAGCGGCAGCAGCCGGTCGTCGAGCGCCGTCTGCGTCATCATCGAGACGAACTCCGTGAAGACGATGTGGAGTTCATCCACGCCGCCCTCGGCGGTGTCCTTCTGCACGGCCTCGATCAGCGGTGCGGCGATCGTCTTGGCGTCCGCGTACGTCGGACTGTCGGTGAAGCCGGTCCACGAATCCACGACCTTGCGCTCGCGGAAGCTGTAGTACGACACACCCTTGCGCCCGACGATGTAGACGTCGACCTCTTTGCCCTCGGCCTTGAGCCGCTCGGTGAGCTGCTCCGCGGCCTTGATGACGTTGGAGGAGTAACCGCCGGCCAGACCGCGGTCGCTCGTGATGAGCAGCAGTGCGGCCCGGACCGGGGACTCCGCCTCGGTCGTCAGCGGGTGCTGGGTGTTCGAGCCGGTGGCAACCGCTGTCACCGCGCGGGTCAGTTCACTCGCGTACGGCGTCGACGCCGCCACCTGGCGCTGCGCCTTGACGACGCGCGAGGCGGCGATCATCTCCATCGCCTTGGTGATCTTCTTGGTCGCGGTGACGGAGCGGATGCGACGCTTGTAGACCCGGAGCGTGGCTCCCATGGATCAGGTCCCTTCCGTCGTCACTTGCTCGTGCCGGCCGTGGTGTCCTCGCCGAGCAGCTTGCCGTCCGAGGTCTCGAACTGCCGCTTGAAGCCGTCGACGGCCTCGGAGATCGCCCCGATGGTGTCGTCGGACATCTTGGCGCCCTCGCGGATGCTGGTCAGGAGGTCCTTCTTCTCCCGGCGCAGGTGGTCGAGGAGCTCCCGCTCGAAGCGGCGGATGTCCTCGACCGGGACGTCGTCCATCTTGCCGTTGGTGCCGGCCCAGATGGAGACGACCTGGTCCTCGACCGGGTACGGGTTGTACTGGCTCTGCTTGAGGAGCTCGGTCATGCGCTTACCGCGCTCCAGCTGCGCCTTGGAGGCCGCGTCCAGGTCGGAACCGAAGGCGGCGAACGCCTCCAGCTCGCGGTACTGGGCGAGGTCCACGCGGAGCCGGCCGGAGACCTGGCGCATGGCCTTGTGCTGGGCGGAACCACCGACGCGGGAGACGGAGATACCGACGTTCAGCGCCGGACGCTGGTTGGCGTTGAACAGGTCCGACTCCAGGAAGCACTGGCCGTCGGTGATGGAGATGACGTTGGTCGGGATGAACGCCGACACGTCGTTCGCCTTGGTCTCGACGATCGGGAGACCGGTCATCGAGCCGGCGCCCATGTCGTCGGAGAGCTTGGCGCAGCGCTCCAGCAGACGCGAGTGCAGGTAGAAGACGTCGCCCGGGTAGGCCTCGCGGCCCGGCGGACGGCGCAGGAGCAGGGACACGGCGCGGTAGGCGTCGGCCTGCTTCGAAAGGTCGTCGAAGATGATCAGGACGTGCTTGCCCTGGTACATCCAGTGCTGGCCGATGGCCGAGCCGGTGTAGGGCGCGAGGTACTTGAAGCCCGCCGGGTCGGACGCCGGGGCGGCGACGATGGTGGTGTACTCCAGGGCGCCGGCCTCCTCCAGCGCGCCGCGCACGGACGCGATGGTGGAGCCCTTCTGGCCGATGGCGACGTAGATGCAGCGGACCTGCTTCTTCGGGTCGCCCGAGCGCCAGTTGTCGCGCTGGTTGATGATCGTGTCGACGGCCAGGGCGGTCTTGCCGGTCTGGCGGTCACCGATGATCAGCTGACGCTGGCCGCGGCCGATCGGGACCATCGAGTCGACGGCCTTGTAGCCGGTCTCCATCGGCTCGTGCACCGACTTACGGACCATGACGCCCGGGGCCTGCAGCTCAAGGGCGCGGCGGCCGTCGGTCTCGATCTCGCCGAGGCCGTCGATCGGGTTGCCCAGCGGGTCGACGACGCGGCCGAGGTAGCCCTCGCCCACGGCGACCGAGAGCACCTCGCCGGTGCGCTGCACCGACTGGCCCTGCTCGATGCCGCTGAACTCACCGAGGATGACCGCACCGATCTCGCGCTCTTCCAGGTTCAGCGCAAGACCGAGCGTGCCGTCCTCGAACTTCAGCAGCTCGTTCGCCATCGCCGAGGGCAGTCCCTCGACGTGTGCGATGCCGTCACCGGCATCGCTAACCGTGCCGACCTCCTCGCGCGAGGCCGCGTCCGGCTTGTACGCCTGGACGAAGTTCTCCAGCGCGTCCCGGATCTCCTCCGGCCGGATCGTGAGCTCCGCCATCTGGGTTCCCTGCTCTCCTTGTTGGGCCCGAAGTTACTTGCGGGGTCTGGGGTTGTCCCCCAGGGGCTTTCCGCTTACGGCCCAACTCGGGCCGCCGTCATGCTTGTGCTGGTCCCCGGGGCTTCTTCCGGACCGCAGCCGGACCTCTCGGTCCGGCCGGCTGGTCCGGCGCCTGGCCGCCGGTTGTGCAGCTCTTGAGTTGGTGGCTGGGTCAGCCGGCCATCCGCCGGGTCGCCTCGTCGAGACGCTCGGCGATGGTCCCGTTGATGACCTCGTCGCCGATCCGTACCTGGACACCACCGAGGACCTCGGGGTCCACGTCGAGGTTCAGGTGGATCTGCCGTCCGTACAGCGCGGTCAGGGAGGCGCTCAGCCGCTCCCGCTGTCCATCGCTGAGGGGCACCGCGGAGGTGACCACCGCGACCATCCGGTCCCGGCGGTGCGCCGCCAGCTTGGAGAGGGCGTCGAGCCCCGCTTCCAGGCTACGGCCCCGCGGCTGTACGACAAGACGGATCACGACACGCTCGGTGACCGGGTTGGCCCGGCCGCCCAGCAGCGAACGCAGCAGCTCCGTCTTGGCCGACGCCGCCGCGTTCCGGTCGGTCAGCGCACGGCGCAGCTCGGGGTTGGCGCCGACGATCCGGCCGAACCGGAACAGCTCGTCCTCGACGTCGTCGAGGGCGCCGGCCCGCTGGGCGGCGACGAGGTCGGCGCTGTAGGCCAGCTCCTCGAGCGCGTCCGCCAGGTCACGCGAGCGCGACCAGCGAGAGCGGACCATGCCGGACACCAGGTCGACGGCCGGGCCGCCGATCCGGTTGCCGAGCAGCCGGCCGGCCAGTTCGGCCCGGGCCTCGCCGGCCTGCGCCGGGTCGGTCAGGACCCGACGCAGCGACACCTCGCGGTCGAGCAGAGCGGTGACGGCAGCCAGCTCCTCGGCGAGCTGCGCGGCGTCGACGGACGTGTTGTCCGTCAGCGCGTCGAGCTGCTCGCGTGCGGAGGCGAGTGCCTCGCGGCTCGCTCCGTTCATCGGCCGGCCTCAGCCTTCGTCGCGTCCGACGCCGCCTTGGCCTCGAGCTCGTCGAGGAAGCGGTCGATGGTCCGGCTCTGCCGGGCGTGGTCCTCGAGGGACTCGCCGACGAGCTTGCCGGCCAGGTCGGTGGCGAGCCTGCCCACGTCCTGGCGCAGCGTCTGCGCGGCCTGCTTGCGGTCCGCGTCGATCTGGGCGTGACCGGCAGCGATGATCTCCTCACGCTGCCGCTGGCCCTCGGCGCGCATCTCCGCGATGAGGGTCGCGCCCTGCTCCTGCGCCTCCTGGCGCAGGCGCGCGGCCTCGTGGCGGGCGTCGGCCAGCTGTGCCCGGTAGTCCGCGAGCACCTGCTGGGCCTCGGCCTGAAGCGCCTCGGCTTCTTCCATCCGGCCTTCGATCTGCTTCCGTCGCTCGTCCAGAACGTTGTTGATGTTCGGGAGGAGCTTCTTGGCGAGGATGCCGAAGACGATGAAGAAAGCGATCAGGCCGATGACCAGCTCTGGAATCGGCGGGATCAGGGGGTTCTCGGGAACCTCCGCCGCCATGGTGACCAGGGCGTTCACATCAGTGCCTTCCGTCTAATGGGTGTCGGGGGTTTCGTTTACTTGAAAACGAAGCCCATGACGATGCCGATGAGGGCGAGCGCCTCACAGAAGGCGAAACCCATGATCTGGTTGGTGCGGATCAGGCCGGCGGCCTCGGGCTGGCGGGCCAGGGCCTGGGTGCCGTTACCGAAGATGATGCCGACGCCGACGCCGGGGCCGATGGCCGCAAGGCCGTAGCCGATCGCGCTGGCGCTGCCGGTGAAGGCGGTCGCGGAGGCGAGGTTGACGGTCTCGAGAGCAGCGGACATGCCGTTACTTCCTTCTCATTTCACGGACCGGTGGGGGTTGGCCACCGGACAGCTGTTGGGCTGGGAGGCGGGGTGCTCAGTGGTGCTCGGCGAGCGCGCCCTGGACGTAGTTGCAGGCCAGGAGCACGAAGACGTACGCCTGGACGGCCTGGATGAAGAGCTCGAAGGCCGTCATCGCGAGGGTCATGAGGAACGACGCGCCGGCGTAGACGACGCCGATGCCGTTCAGCAGGTACCAGCTGGCGATGGTGAACATCAGGATCAGCAGGTGGCCCGCGAACATGTTCGCGAAGAGCCGGACCGCGTGCGTGAACGGCCGGATGATCATGTTCGAGAGGAACTCGATGACGACGATCAGCGGCAGGACCCAGCCGAGCGACTTGTCATAGCCGGTGATGTTCTTCAGGGCGCCGACGAAACCGTGCTTCTTGAAGGTCAGGAAGACCCACAGGATGTAGACGATCGCGGCGAGGCCCACCGGGAAGGCGATGACCGACGTGACCGGGAAGGCGGCGACCGGGATGATCGACCACAGGTTCATGATCCACACGAAGAAGAACAGCGAGACCATGAAGGGGACGTATTTGTCGCCCTCCTTCTTCCCGAGCGCGTCATAGACGAGTCCGCGGCGCACGAAGTCGTAGCCCGCCTCGCCGATCATCTGCAGCTTTCCGGGGACCACCTTCGCCTTGCCGAATGCGGCCCAGAAGAAACCGACAACGACGACCGTGCTGAGCAGCGCCAGCAGCATCGGCTTGTTGAACTCGTAGCCGCCGATCGTGAAGAGCGGCCGGAAGACGAAGTTATGAAGCCCGGGAGCATCAAAGCCGCACCCGGAAAAGATGTGGCAGTCGGTCTCGAAGGCGAGCATCGTTTCAGCACTCACCGCGAGCTCCTTCAGCGTGGCGCATGGGTACGGCAACCTCGTTGTGTCGGCGCGGCGTTGAGCCACGGAGCGGCACTGGACTGGTCTTACGGATTAGGGGGCGGCTGGCCGGCTCTGAGCCGGGCCGTATCGCAGGCATCGGCCGCGAGAACTTCCCGTTCCGTCCCGTAGGACTCGGGAGCTCAGCCGCCTGCGCCAACTGTGCCGCAGTTGGCACCGGACGATAGCAGGCCCGCATGAGGCCATTTATCTCGGCCCTACGTGTCACGTCGGCGACCCCGCCGTCTCCGCCTTCTTGCGCTCGGCGGAGTCGGGATCCACGTACAGAATCTTTGCCTTCATATGACCGCGGGTCTGCGCCGCGATCCATACGAGGGTGGCGCCGAGCAAGGTGAACGCAAATGCCTTGGTGTCGAACAGCGTTGTGTCCTTGAACGCGAGCAGGAACAGCAGCACGAACAGGATCTGCGTCGTGTAAAGCAGCAGCCCCATCATCTGGAACAGCTGCGGCAGGTTCTTCGCGGTTTTCTGCAGGACCACCAGGCCCGCGCCCATGACGAGCAGCACCAGCAGGGTGCCGACGACGGCGCCGATCGCTCCCTTCGCGCCGGCGACCACCGCGCTCACGGCAACGGCGATGACGCCGAGGGCGAGCGTGGGCACAGCGGCGTGAAGGAGTAGTCGGGCGTCATTCGACTGCATGGCGGCGCTCCGGCATGGGGTGGGGGTGTGTCGTCAGGGACGAGCGTAGACCCGGCCTGAGGCGGAACCTGCGGCCGGAGGGCCGTCGCACTACGGTCCTTCGGCTCTGTCGCCGGGTTTCGTGAACGGTATCACAAACTATTTGATGAGGTCTTTACCTGGTTCGTGTGGACCCTGTCACACCTGAGCGTGAACCTGCGCGTTGGTGCACTGACAGCCGGTTTTTTGTCTGGTATGGAGTCAACCGTCCCGGTTTCCGGTGCCCGTTCGAGCGATCCCGACCCGGGATCAGCGGTGACTGCCCGCCCGCCGCCGGTCCACGAAGCGTGACCGGTCGCCGATCGCGGTCGCTCCGTTGATCCCCGCCGGGACCGGCTCGGGCTCCTCCGCCGCCAGCCCGTCGACCGCTCCGTCGCCCGCCGGCGCCATCACCGTACGGACCACCCTGCGGTAGCGCGGCGGCACCATCCGCTCCGCCCAGCGCGGCGCCCGCGGCGTGAAGCGCGGCAGCAGGAGCAGCACCAGGCCCACCGCGCTGAGCAGCACGATGCCCAGCACGATCCACATGCTGGCGTTGTTCGCCGAGTAGGCCACCGCGCCGAACGCGATCAGCGCCGACCAGAAGTACATGATCAGCACCGCGCGGCTGTGCGAGTGGCCGATCTCCAGCAGCCGGTGGTGCAGGTGCCCGCGGTCGGCGGCGAACGGCGACTGGCCCTTCCAGGTGCGTCGCACGATGGCCAGGATCAGGTCGGCGACCGGCACCGCGATGACGGTCAGCGGCAGCAGCAGCGGGATGTAGACCGGCACCATCGCGTGGGTGGCCTCGCGCAGACCGCCCGCCTTCTGGTTGAGCAGGTCCGGGTCGACCTGTCCGGTCACCGACACCGCACCGGCCGCCATCACCAGGCCGATCAGCATCGACCCGGAGTCGCCCATGAAGATCCGCGCCGGGTGCATGTTGTGCGGCAGGAAGCCCAGGCACATGCCCATCAGGACGACCGAGAACAGCGTTGCGGGCGCGGCCGCCTCGATGCCGTAGCCGAACCACATCCGGTACGCGTACATGAAGAACGCCGCGGCGGCGATGCACACCATGCCGGAGGCCAGTCCGTCCAGGCCGTCGACGAAGTTCACCGCGTTGATGGTGATCACGACCAGCGCGACGGTCAGCAGTGTGCCCTGCATCGGCGTGAGCGAGACCGTGCCGACGCCCGGGATCGGGATCCACAGGATCGTCAGGCCCTGCAGCACCATGACGCCCGCGGCGATCATCTGGCCGCCCAGCTTGACCAGCGCGTCCACGCCCCACTTGTCGTCGAGCACGCCGAGGATCCAGATCAGCGCGGCGCCCGACAGCAGCGCCCGCGGCTCGTCGGAGTTCTCGAAGACGCTCTTGAGGTTGGTCAGGTGCGAGGCGACCAGCAGACCGGCGCACAGCCCGCCGAACATGGCGATGCCGCCGAGCCGCGGTGTCGGCTCGCGGTGCACATCACGCGCGCGGATCTCCGGCATCGCGCCGGCCGCGATCGCGAACTTCCGCACCGGCCCGGTCAGCAGATAGGTGATCGCGGCCGTGACGCACAGCGTCAGCAGGTATTCACGCACGGGCTGCCCCAGAGATATAGCTGGCCATCACAGCCCCACACCCTATGCGGGTCCGCCCCCTGGCCGTGAATACAGGAGAAGACGCCTGGTGTCAGCGCGCGGTTCCGGCCGTCATCCGTGTTCGGGATAAGGCGGAAAGCGGTGGACCAAAGCGACAGTCTCCCGGCGGGCCGTGCCATCCTCCCGCAACGCCGCCGCGATCAGCGCCGCGACCTGCGTCATCTCCGCCTCGGTCATCCCCTGCGTGGTGGTCGCGGCGGTGCCCAGCCGCAGCCCCGTACGGCGGGCCGAGGCGCCCGGTGCGCAGGGCAGGGCGCAGGTGTCCAGCACGATCCCGGCGGCCGCCAGCCGGCCCCGGGCGGTCCGTGCGTCCAGGCCCAGCGGCGTGGGGTCGGCGGTGATCAGATGGGTGTCGGTGCCCCCGGTGGTGATCGTCAGTCCCTGGTCCGCGAGCGCCGCGGCGAGCGCCCGGGCATTGGCGACGACCTGCCGGACGTAGGCGCCGAAGGCGGGGGCGGCGGCCTCCGCGAAGGCGACGGCCTTGGCGGCGACCGCGTTCATCTGGGCACCCCCCTGGGTGAAGGGGAACACCGCACGGTCGATCCGCTCGGCCAGTTTTGCGCCGCACAGCAGCATCCCGCCGCGCGGCCCGCGCAGCACCTTGTGGGTGGTGCCGCACACCACATGCGCGTACGGCACGGGGCTCGGCGCCACTCCCCCGGCGATCAGGCCCATCGGGTGCGCGACGTCCGCGATGAGGTACGCGCCGGTCTCGTCGGCGATGTCACGGAAGGCGGCGTAGTCGAGGTGCCGGGGGTAGGAGATCGAACCGCAGACGATCGCCTTGGGGCGGCGGGCCCGGGCCAGCTCGCGGATCGCGTCGTAGTCCAGCAGTCCGGTCTCCTCGTCGACGCCGTAGCCCACGAAGTCGAACCAGCGGCCGGAGAAGTTGGCGGGCGATCCGTGGGTGAGGTGTCCGCCGTGCGGCAGGGACATGGCCAGGACGGTGTCCCCGGGGCGCAGCAGGGCGGCGTAGGCGGCCAGAACGGCCGAAGACCCGGAGTGGGCCTGGACGTTGGCGTGTTCGGCGCCGAAAAGGGCCTTGGCGCGCTCCACGGCGATCCGCTCGGCGAGGTCGACGATTTCGCAGCCGCCGTGGTGCCGCGCGCCCGGATATCCCTCGGCGTACTTGTTGCCCAGAGGGGAGCCGAGGGCCGCCAGGACGGCCGGCGAGGTGAAGTTCTCCGCGGCGATGAGCTGCAGCCCGTCGCTCTGCCGGGCGCTCTCGCCGAGGAGGACGCCGGCGATCTCCGGGTCCTGCCGCAGCAGCGCCCCGAAGTCCGGGGTCCCGGCGGGGTGTGTGACCCCCTCGCGGGCGGCGGCCCGGGCCCGGTCCTCGAGCGTCTCGTCGGCGGTGTCGGCAGCGGCCTCGCCGCCGGTCTCGGCGGCCGGGGCGTGCTCGGCCGGGGTCTCGCTGCGGGGTGACGCGGTGGTGGCGGGCATGGCGTGCTCCGGGCCTCGTCGGGACGTAGTCCCAATGTAGGCGCGGCGGCCCGATCGGGCGCGGCGTGCGGGCCGCCCGGGGGCGCGGCCGGCCCGGTGGCCCGCCACGGCCCGTCGGCGCGGCGCCGGGTCAGGCCCGCGCGGGCAGTCCGGTGAGGGCGGTGACGACCGGGTCGAGGGCCTGGTTGATCTCGTCGCCGATGGAGCGGAAGAAGGTGATGGGGGCGCCGTAGGGGTCGTAGACCTCGTCGGACTCCGGGTTGGGTGCGAGCAGCCAGCCGCGCAGCGCGGCGGCCGCACCGACCAGGGCCCGGGCCCGCTCGACGAGCCCGCCGTCCGGCAGGGCCGGGTCCGGTTCGGGCAGCGTGGCGGGGTCTATGGCCCGCACCAGCCGGTTGAACTCCTTGAGGGTGAAGGTGCGCAGCCCCGCGGAGTGGCCCATCGAGATGACCTGCGCGCGGTGGTCGCGGGTCGCGGTCAGGACCAGGTCGGCGCGGATGACGTGCTCGTCGAGGAGTTCCCGGCCGATGAAGCCGGCCGGGTCCGCGCCGTAGTCCGTCAGCACCGTGGCCGCGTGCGCCTCCATCGGGGCGCCCTCGTGGCCCCAGGTGCCGGCGCTCTCCACGATCAGCCCGCCGCAGTGGGCGCCGCCGAGCCGCCGTTCCAGGGCATGGCGGTGCAGCCGCTCGGTGATGGGCGAGCGGCAGACGTTGCCGGTGCTGACGTGGAGGATCCGGAAAAGGGGCGGAGAAGGTACCGGGGGGTCGGTGTCGTCGCCTGGTCCCGCTATGCCACGCCCCAGGGGCGCCATCAATTGGCCACCTTGAGCTCGGGTACCACCTTGCGCAGCTCGTCGGCGCTGAGCGCGCCCTCACGCAGCAGCACCGGGACCTTGCCGGTGACGTCGACGATCGAGGACGGCACGGCGGCGGGCGTCGGGCCGCCGTCGAGGTAGACGGAGACCGCGTCGCCCAGCATCTGCTGTGCGGCGTCGCAGTCCTGCGGGGAGGGGTGGCCGGTCAGGTTGGCGCTGGAGACGGCCATCGGGCCGACGTCGGTCAGCAGCTCGATCGCGACCGGGTGCAGCGGCATACGGACCGCGACCGTGCCGCGGGTCTCGCCGAGGTCCCAGGTCAGCGACGGCTGGTGCCGGGCGACGAGGGTGAGCGCGCCGGGCCAGAAGGCGTCGACGAGCTCCCAGGCCAGCTCGGAGAAGTCGGTGACCAGGCCGTGCAGGGTGTTGGGCGAGCCGACGAGAACCGGGGAGGGCATGCCGCGGCCGCGGCCCTTGGCCTCCAGCAGGTCGCCGACGGCCTCGGCGCTGAAGGCGTCCGCGCCGATGCCGTAGACGGTGTCGGTCGGCAGCACGACCAGCTCACCGCGGCGGACGGCCGAGGCGGCCTCACGCAGACCGGTCGCGCGGTCGGTCGCGTCGCTGCAGTCGTATCGCCGTGCCATCAGCGGTCCTCCTGGTGCCGAACGGTTGGGGGGTTCATCGGGGCGGTGGGCGTCATGGCATCGCCCGGCGCGCGGTGGCGAAACGGGGCCTGTTGTTGAGGTCGGGGTGGTCGGCCGCGTCCGCCCACCCCTTCTCCTCGGTGAAGATCCACGGGACCTGGCCGCCCTGGGTGTCCGCGTGCTCGATGACGACCACGCCGCCGGGCCGCAGCAGGCGGTGTGCGGTCCGCTCGATGCCGCGGATGGTGTCCAGGCCGTCCTCGCCCGAGAACAGCGCGAGTTCGGGGTCGTGGTCGCGGGCCTCGGGTGCGACGTACTCCCACTCGGTCAGCGGGATGTACGGCGGGTTGGAGACGACCAGGTCGACCTGGCCGTCCAGTTCGGGAAGCGCGGTCAGCGCGTCGCCGTGATGGAGAACGACGCGGGACCCCTCGACGTTCTTGCTGGCGTACGCCAGGGCCTCCTCGGACAGCTCCACGGCGTGCACCCGGGAGCGCGGCACCTCCTGCGCCAGGGCGAGTGCGATCGCCCCGGAGCCGGTGCACAGGTCGACGATGAGGGGCTCGACGACGTCCATGGCTCGCACCGCGTCTATCGCCCAGCCGACCACCGACTCGGTCTCCGGGCGGGGCACGAACACCCCTGGCCCGACGTGGAGTTCGAGGTAGCGGAAGAAGGCCCGGCCGGTGATGTGCTGGAGCGGCTCACGGGCCTCGCGGCGGGCGACGGCCTCCCAGTAGCGGGCGTCGAAGTCCGCGTCGGGGACCGTGTGCAGCTGGCTCCGCTTGACGCCGTGCACATGCGCGGCGAGCTCCTCGGCGTCGAAGCGGGGTGAGGGCACGCCGGCATCGGCCAGCCGCTGGGTGGCCTGGGCCACCTCGGCGAGCAGCAGGTTCACGGGGGTCCTCCAGCCGTGCGGACGGGTCGTGCGGGCTTACTGGGCGGCGGCGAGCTTGGCGGCCGAATCGGCGTCCACGCACGCCTGGATGACCGGGTCGAGCTCGCCGTCGAGCACCTGGTCCAAGTTGTACGCCTTGAAGCCGACGCGGTGGTCCGAAATGCGGTTTTCGGGGAAGTTGTACGTGCGGATGCGCTCGGAGCGGTCGACCGTGCGGACCTGGCTGCGCCGGGCGTCCGAGGCCTCCCGCTCGGCCTCCTCCTGGGCGGCGGCCAGCAGCCGGGAGCGCAGGATGCGCATCGCCTGCTCCTTGTTCTGGAGCTGGCTCTTCTCGTTCTGGCAGGAGACGACGATGCCGGTGGGCAGGTGGGTGATGCGCACCGCGGAGTCGGTGGTGTTGACGGACTGGCCGCCGGGCCCGGACGAGCGGTAGACGTCGATCCGCAGGTCGTTGGCGAGGATCTCGACCTCGACCTCCTCGGCCTCGGGCGTGACCAGCACACCGGCGGCGGAGGTGTGGATCCGGCCCTGCGACTCGGTCGCGGGCACGCGCTGGACGCGGTGCACCCCGCCCTCGTACTTCAGCCGCGCCCAGACGCCCTGGCCGGGCTCGACCGCGCCGTTGCCGCCCTTGGTCTTCACGGCGACCTGGACGTCCTTGTAGCCGCCGAGGTCGGACTCGTTGGCGTCGAGGATCTCGGTCTTCCAGCCGACCCGCTCGGCGTAGCGCAGGTACATCCGCAGCAGGTCGCCGGCGAACAGCGCGGACTCCTCGCCGCCCTCGCCGGCCTTGACCTCGAGGATGACGTCCTTGTCGTCGCTGGGGTCGCGCGGGACGAGCAGCAGCCGCAGCTTCTCGGTCAGCTCCTCGCGGCGGGCGTCGAGCTCCTTGACCTCGTCGGCGAAGTCCGGGTCGTCCGCGGCCAGTTCGCGCGCGGTCTCGATGTCCTCGCCGGTCCGCTTCCACTCGCGGTACGTCGCGATGATCGGGGTCAGCTCGGCGTAGCGCTTGTTGAGCCGCATGGCTTCGCGCTGGTCGGCGTGGACCGCGGGGTCGGCCAGCCGCTTTTCGAGATCGGCGTGCTCACCGATCAGTTCTTCGACCGCCTCGAACATCGTGGGGTTCCTCTGCTGGCTGGCTGACTGTCTCTACCCGGGGGCCGTCCCCCGCCAAAAAAGGCGCCGGTCCGGCCACCCCTGGACAGGGGCGACCGGAGACCGGCGCCTTGTGGGTCGCTACTTCTTGGCGGCCGCGGCGTTCTTGCCGAAGCGGGCCTCGAAGCGGGCCACACGACCGCCCGTGTCCAGGATCTTCTGCTTACCGGTGTAGAACGGGTGGCACTCGGAGCAGATGTCGGCACGGATGCTGCCGCCGGCGACGGTGCTACGGGTGGTGAAGGACGCGCCACAGGTGCAGCTGACCTGGGTCTCGACGTACTCCGGGTGGATGTCGCGCTTCAAGGGATTCTCCTAGGTTCGGGAGTGCACCGGGTCGTGTCGCGGATTGCGTCACGTGAACCGGGGCCGACGGTCCAGTCTGCCAGGACTAGCCGTATCTCCCAAAACCGGGGTACGTGCGCAACTATTCCCCGCCCGGTTCCGGGGCGCGCGGGGCCCCGGAACCGCCTACCGCGCTACTTGACGTAGTTGCTCGTGCCGCCCTGGTCACCGGCCGAGCCCTTGAGCGCGGACTTCGGGATGTCCCGGTCGTCGCGCAGCGCGTCCCAGACCTGCTTGCCCTTCCGGGTCAGCGGTACGACGCGGTCGGGGTTGGCGGTGTCGTACGTCACCGGCAGCGTCACCATGTCGATGTTCTCCGACCCGATGGAGCCCAGGCTCTTGGCCAGGCCGGTCAGTTCGCTGACCGAGTTCAGGTCGGTGTCGGTGGTGATGGCCTTGGTGGCCGTGTCGGCGATGTCGTAGAGCTTGGTGGGGTTGGTCAGCACGCCGACGTTCTTGACCTGGTTCATCAGGGCCTTGAGGAACGTCTGCTGGAGCTGGATGCGGCCCAGGTCGCTGCCGTCGCCGCCGGGCACGCCGTGCCGGGTGCGGACCAGGCCGAGGGACTGCTCGCCGTCGAGGGTGTGGTGGCCCGCCTGCAGGTGCAGGTGGCTGTTGCGGTCGTCGATCGCCTTGGTGGTGGTGATGTCCACCCCGCCCAGCGCGTCGATGAGCTTCTTGAAGCCGCTGAAGTCGACCTCGATGAAGTGGTCCATCCGGATCCCGCTGATCGACTCGACGGTTTTGACGGCGCACGCCGGGCCGCCGACCTCGAAGGCGGTGTTGAACATCGCCCGCCGCTCACCGGGGACGTTCTTGCCGTCCTTGGTGGTGCAGTCGGGCCGGCTGATCAGGGTGTCCCGGGGGATGCTGACGACGCTGGCCTTCTTGTGACCCTTGAAGACGTGGACGACCATCGCGGTGTCCGACCGCGCGCCGCCCTCGTCCTTGCCGTACTCGCCGTTCTTGCCGGCCCGCGAGTCGGAGCCCATCACGAGGATGTCCATCGAGCCGTCGTCGACGTTCTGGGGCCGGTCGTGGCCGAGGGCGGCGTTGATGTCGACGCCCTTCAGATTGCCGTTGAGCTTGAAGTAGACGTAGCCGAGCCCGGCACCACCGAGCAGTACGACGCTGACCAGCGCGCACAGCGTGATGGTCAGGGCCCGGCGGCGCCCGGTCGGGCCCTTGCGCCGGCGGCCCGTGGCACGTATGCCGCGGGCACGGCTTTCGGCCGTCTTCACGGTCCCGCTGCTGTCCGCCATCTGCTCCTCAGTCCTTGTCGCGTCGCTACCCCTCGCCGTCCCCGTGCTGCTCGCTGTCACGGCGCGTTGCGCCTTGTCAGACGGGAGGCTGACGGGAAGGGTTGCACAGCGGGTGATGAGGGGATTCTTAGAAATCTCCGCGGGCCGCGCCCGGCGGTGCGCCGGCTCCGCCGTCCTCACCTGCTCTTTCGTCCCGGTTTCCGTCCTGGCCGGAACGTTGCCTCCGGCGGCGATCTGTGCGGAACGTCTCAGATCGGGCGCTTCGCCGGCTCCCCGCGCGCGACCCGGGTCACAGATCACCGGCCGCGCCGCCGGCCCGGGCGCGGCCCGTACGGGACGCCGTACGGGCCACCCAGCACGACGCCCCCCTCACCCGTAAGGGCGAGGGGGGCGTCGGGCGGACGGCGCCGGAGCGCTCCGGGGGCGTCAGTCGTTGCCGTTGCCCGCGGTCGGCGTCGTCTTCTGGATCTGCAGCAGGAACTCCGCGTTGGACTTGGTCTGCTTCATCTTGTCCAGCAGCAGCTCGATGGCCTGCTGCTGGTCCAGGGCGTGCAGCACCCGGCGGAGCTTCCAGACGATGGCCAGCTCGTCGCTGCCCATCAGGATCTCTTCCTTACGGGTGCCGGACGCGTCCACGTCCACCGCCGGGAAGATGCGCTTGTCGGCGAGCTTCCGGTCGAGCTTGAGCTCCATGTTGCCGGTGCCCTTGAACTCCTCGAAGATCACCTCGTCCATCCGCGAGCCGGTCTCGACCAGCGCGGTGGCCAGGATGGTCAGCGAGCCGCCGTCCTCGATGTTGCGCGCCGCACCGAAGAACTTCTTCGGCGGGTAGAGGGCGGTGGAGTCGACACCACCGGACAGGATGCGGCCCGACGCGGGAGCCGAGAGGTTGTACGCCCGGCCCAGACGGGTGATCGAGTCCAGCAGGACGACGACGTCGTGGCCCAGCTCCACCAGACGCTTGGCCCGCTCGATGGCGAGCTCGGCGACGGTGGTGTGGTCCTCGGCCGGACGGTCGAAGGTCGAGGAGATGACCTCGCCCTTGACCGACCGCTGCATGTCGGTGACCTCTTCGGGACGCTCGTCGACGAGGACGACCATCAGGTGGCACTCGGGGTTGTTGCGGGTGATCGCGTTGGCGATGGCCTGCATGATCATGGTCTTGCCGGCCTTCGGCGGCGACACGATCAGACCGCGCTGGCCCTTGCCGATCGGCGCGACCAGGTCGATGATCCGGGTCGTCAGCGCACCGGACTCGCCCTCCAGGCGCAGCCGTTCCTGCGGGTAAAGGGGCGTCAGCTTGCCGAAGTCCGGCCGCCCGCGGCCCTGTTCGGGCGCCATGCTGTTGACGGTGTCGAGCCGCACCAGCGCGTTGAACTTCTCGCGCCGCTCGCCGTCCTTGGGCTGCCGGACCGCGCCGGTGACGTGGTCACCCTTGCGCAGGCCGTTCTTGCGGACCTGGGCGAGCGAGACGTAGACGTCGTTCGGACCGGGGAGGTAGCCGGAGGTCCGGATGAACGCGTAGTTGTCGAGGATGTCGAGGATGCCCGCGACCGGGATCAGGACGTCGTCCTCGGCGATCTGCGGCTCGTTGCCGAACTCCTCGCGGCCACCGCGGCGGCCCCGGCGGTCGCGGTAGCGGCCGCGACGGCCGCGCCGGCCGCCCTCGAAGTCGTCGTCGTCGTCCCGGCGGTCCCGGTCGCGCTCCCGGCCCTGGCCCTGGCCCTGGCGCTGGCCGCCGTCACCGGCGTCGCCCTTGCGGCGGTCACCGCGGTCACCGCGGTCACCGCGGTCGCGCTGGCGGCGGTCGCCCCGGTCGCCCTTCTGGCCCCGGTCCTGGCGGTCACCGCGCTCCTGGCGCTCGCCGCCCTTGGCGGGCCGGCCCTCGCCGGTCTCCTGCGGGGCGGTGGCGGTGTCGGTGCGCGCCTCGGTCTTGGTGTCGGTCTTCGCCTCGACCTTGGTGTCGGTCTTGAGGTCGCCCGCCGGCTCGGGGGCGCCCGCGGCGGCGGTGGCCCGGCGGCGGCGCCGCTCACCGGCCGGCTGCTCGTCGCTGACCGGCTGGCCGGGGATGTCGATCTGCTGCTGGGCGCCGGCCTTGTCCGCCTTGTCCTTGGCGGTGCGCTCGGTCTTGTCGGCCTTGGCGGCCGGCTCGGCTGCCTCCTCGCCGGTGCGGGCCTTGGAGGTCGTACGGCGCTTGGGCTTGGCCTCGGTGTCGGTGGACGTGTCGGCCTTGGCCGCCGTCCCCGAGCCTCCGGCCTGGCGCTCCTTGATGACCTCGATCAGCTGGCTCTTGCGCATCCGCGCGGTGCCCTTGATACCGAGGCCGGAGGCCACCTGCTGCAGCTCGGCCAGGACCATGCCCTCAAGGCCGGTGCCGGTACGGCGGCGCCGGGTGGTGGCAGGCGCGGCGGGAGCGTCCGTGGCGGGCGTGGTGGCACTGCCATCGGTGCGCGCGCCCATCAGATCGGTGGTGTCGCTCACGAAGGGTCCTTCCCTGGAGCGGGCGTCGGCCTGTCTGGCTCGGCGACCGGTTGTGCTGTCCGGCTGGGTCCTCAGGTCTCGCGGACCGGGCCGGGGCGGTGGTCCCGCCGGAAGTGGCGGAGAGATCAGTTCATGATTCCGGCGCGAAGAGATGCACAGTGACTCATGTCGTCACGCCGATTCCGGAGCATGCTCGCTACTGCTTCAGGCAACTGCTCCAAGCAGTTTGGGAGGCTCCCGGAAGAAAGGTGGTCCCGATGGGGGACACGAAGCACAGCGCCACTGCGGCGGCTCGTACTCACTTGAGGTTAACACTACCGGATCCAACAAACATTCCCCCTCTCAATGACCGGCAATCGTTGATCACCCGCGTGATCACCCGGCGAGCGGCAGTACACAGGCCCCTGCCGCGTCGAGGGTCAGCCGGTTCGCCGCCCACCCCTCTCCCGCCAGTGCCGCGACCTTCTCGGCCGCCGCGTCATCGACCAGTGCGAGCACCGTCGGGCCCGCACCGGACACGACTGCGGGGACGCCGTCCGCGCGCAGTCGGTTCACCAGGGCCACGCTCTCCGGCATCGCCGGGGCGCGGTACTCCTGGTGAAGTCGGTCCTCGGTCGCGGCGAGCAGCAGCTCGGGGCGCCTGGTCAGGGCCTCGACGAGCAGTGCGGCGCGACCGGCGTTGGCCGCGGCGTCCACGTGCGGGACGGTGCGCGGCAGCAGTCCGCGGGCGGTTTCGGTGAGCACCGGCTTCCCGGGCACGAAGACCACCGGAACGATGGAATCGGCCGGATCCATCCGGATCGCCCGTGCGGTGCCGGTGTCCATCCAGGCGAGAGTGAAGCCGCCGAGCAGACAGGCGGCGACGTTGTCGGGGTGGCCCTCGATCTCGGTGGCCAGCTCCAGCAGCGCGATGTCGTCGAGCTTCTGCTCGCCGCCTATCGTCACGGCGCGGGCGGCGACGATGCCGGCGCAGATGGCGGCCGACGAGGAGCCCAGGCCGCGGCCGTGCGGGATGCGGTTGGCGCAGACGATTTCCAGGCCGCGCGGCTGTCCGCCGAGCAGCTCGAAGGCGGTACGCATCGACCGGACGAGCAGGTGGCTCTCGTCACGCGGCAGGGTGTCGGCGCCCTCACCTGCGATGTCGATATGCAGCCCGGAGTCGGCGACGCGCACCACGACATCGTCGTACAGGCCCAGGGAAAGACCCAGGGCATCGAAGCCGGGACCGAGATTGGCGCTGGTAGCGGGGGTGCGCACCCGGACGGCGGCGGCGCGGAACGCGGGACCGGCCATCGCTCGATGACTCTCCTTGATTGATGCTGCGGTACTGACCCGGAGCGCCGCGGCACCGAGGTGCCCGGCCGGCTCGCGGGGTCTGTTCTGACCTGCCCTGAACACCACTGCGTTATGCCGTGGGGAGGGGAGTTGGCTGCCAGCCTATCGAAGGAAGGTTCTGTCGCGACATAGGGCGCACAGGAGGCGCACGATGCGTGTCGCGCGCCTTCCCGTGCCCCGATGGCTGCGCCCTCGGGCTTTGCAGTCTTTGCACAGTTTGCTGTGCGGGTCGGTGACCGGACGCCGGTGTCCGGTCACCGGGCGCCGTACGGGCCGTCGGGCCCGTACGGCCGCGTCCTAGGCGAGACCGAGTCGCTCGGCCGCCGCGGCCGCGTCGATCGGGACCGTGACCGGCTGCGGCGCACCGGCGACCGCCCAGTCCGGGTCCTTCAGGCCGTTGCCGGTGACCGTGCAGACGATGCGCTGACCCGGGTCGACCTTGCCCTGCTCGGCGGCCTTGAGCAGACCGGCCACCGAAGCGGCCGAGGCGGGCTCCACGAACACGCCCTCCTGCGCGGCCAACAGCCGGTACGCGGCCAGGATTTGACGGTCGGTCACCTCGTCGATGAAGCCGCCCGACTCGTCCCGCGCGCGCTCCGCGTTCGCCCACGAGGCGGGGTTGCCGATGCGGATCGCGGTGGCGATGGTCTGCGGCTCCTTGACGGGCTCGCCGCGCACGATCGGTGCGGAGCCGGAGGCCTGGAAGCCCCACATCCGCGGGGTGCGGGAGGCGATGCCGTCGGCCGCGTACTCCTGGTAGCCCTTCCAGTACGCGGTGATGTTGCCGGCGTTGCCGACCGGCAGCACGTGGATGTCCGGGGCGTCGTCGAGCATGTCGACGATTTCGAAGGCCGCGGTCTTCTGACCCTCGATGCGCACCGGGTTGACGGAGTTCACAAGTGCGACCGGGTAGTTGTCGGACAGGCTGCGGGCCAGCGTCAGGCAGTCGTCGAAATTGCCGTCGATCTGCAGGATCTTCGCGCCGTGCACCAGCGCCTGACCCATCTTGCCGAGCGCGATCTTGCCCTGCGGGACGAGCACCGCGCAGACCATGCCGGCGCGCACGGCGTACGCGGCGGCCGAGGCGGAGGTGTTGCCGGTCGAGGCGCAGATGACCGCCTTGGCGCCCTCCTCCTTGGCGCGGGTGATCGCCATCGTCATGCCGCGGTCCTTGAAGGAACCGGTGGGGTTGGCACCCTCGACCTTGAGGTGCACCTCACAGCCGGTGCGCTCGGAGAGCACCTGGGCGGGCACCAGCGGCGTCCCGCCCTCGCGGAGGGTGACGACCTCGGTCGTGTCGCTGACCGGCAGCCGGTCGCGGTATTCCTCGATGATTCCGCGCCACTGACGGCTGGTGGTGGCGGTGGGATTGGCAGACATGGGTTCCTTTACTCCCCTTCGACCCGCATGATGCTGGCGACGCCGCGTACGGTGTCCAGCTCGCGCAGCGCCCCGACGGTCGACGACAGGGCCGCGTCGGCGGCCCGGTGGGTGACGACGACGAGAGAGGCCTCGCCGTCCTTGCCCTGCTGGCGGACCGTATCGATCGATACGCCGTGTTCGGCGAAGACCGTCGCGACCTGCGCCAGAACGCCGGGCTTGTCGGCCACGTCGAGACTGATGTGGTACCGCGTGACGACCTCGCCCATCGGGCTGACCGGCAGCGCGGTGTACGCCGACTCCCCGGGGCCGGTGGCGCCGGCGAGCTTGTTGCGGCAGACCGCGACCAGGTCGCCGAGCACCGCGGAGGCGGTCGGCGCACCGCCCGCGCCGGGCCCGTAGAACATCAGCTGGCCGGCCGCGTCGGCCTCCACGAAGACCGCGTTGTACGCCTCCCGGACGGAGGCCAGCGGATGGGTCAGCGGGATCATCGCCGGGTGCACCCGGGCGGTCACCGACTCCCCGTCCGCCGCCCGCTCGCAGATCGCCAGCAGCTTGACCGTGCATCCCATGCGCCGGGCGGAGGCGATGTCGGCGGCGGTGACCTCGGTCAGGCCCTCGCGGTGCACATCGTCGATGGTGACGCGGGTGTGGAAGGCGATCCCGGCGAGGATCGCGGCCTTGGCGGCGGCGTCGAAGCCCTCCACGTCGGCGGTCGGGTCGGCCTCCGCGTAACCGAGGGCGGTCGCCTCGTCCAGCGCCTCGCTGTAGCCGGCGCCGGTCGACGCCATCCGGTCGAGGATGAAGTTGGTGGTGCCGTTGACGATGCCGAGGACGCGGTTCACCTTGTCGCCGGCCAGCGACTCGCGCAGCGGCCGGACCAGCGGGATCGCGCCGGCGACGGCGGCCTCGTAGTACAGGTCCGCGCCGTTGGCCTCGGCCGCCGCGTGCAGCGCAGCGCCGTCCGCGGCCACCAGCGCCTTGTTGGCGGACACCACGCTCGCGCCGTGCTCGAAGGCGGTGGTGATCAGTGTCCGGGCGGGCTCGATGCCGCCGATGACCTCGATGACGACGTCGATGTCGCCCCGTTTGACGAGCGCGGTGGCGTCGGTGGTGACCAGCTCGGCCGGCACGCCCTCGCGCACCCGGTCGGGGCGGCGGACCGCGATCCCGGCCAGCTCCACGGGCGCGCCGATACGGGCCGCGAGGTCGTCCGCGTGCGTCGTCATGATGCGCGCCACCTCTGAGCCGACAACACCACAGCCCAGCAGCGCCACCTTCAGCGGACGCGTACGCATCATTCGACCTCTGCTTCTCATCGATCAGCGATTTCCGTCTTGCTCATGCACAAGACTCATGCACCAGTCTCACGCACCGGACGTCAGTTTCCGTCCGTCGTCCGGATACCGAGACATTTATTTCATCCGGGGCCGGCCCCCGGCGATCCGGCCCTACCCGACATCCAGGCGCAGGAGATCTTCCTCCGTCTCGCGCCGGACGATCACCCGGGCCGCACCGTCCTTCACGGCCACCACCGGCGGCCGCAGCGCGTGGTTGTAATTGCTCGCCATGGACCGGCAGTACGCCCCGGTCGCCGGCACCGCGAGCAGGTCCCCCGGCGCGACATCGGCCGGCAGGAACGCATCACGGACGACGATGTCGCCACTCTCACAGTGCTTGCCGACCACCCGCGACAGCATCGGCTCGGCGTCCGAGGTCCGGGAGACGAGGGCCACGCTGTACTCGGCGTCGTAGAGCGCGGTGCGGATGTTGTCCGACATCCCGCCGTCCACGGACACGTACGTCCGCAGCCCCTCCAGCTCCTTGACCGTGCCGACCTCGTAGAGCGTGAAGGCCGTCGGCCCGACGATCGCCCGGCCCGGCTCGACCGACAGCCGCGGCACGCCCAGCCCCGCGGCCCGGCACTCCTTGGTCACGATCTCGTTCAGCGCCTTGGCGATCTCGTGCGGCTCGCGCGGATCGTCCTCGGAGACGTACGCGATCCCGAGCCCGCCGCCGAGGTCGATCTCCGGCAGCTCGATCCCGTGCTCGTCGCGCACCTCGGTCAGCAGCTGCACGACCCGGCGCGCGGAGACCTCGAAGCCCGCCATGTCGAAGATCTGCGACCCGATGTGGCTGTGGATCCCGATCAGTTCGAGCCCGTCCAGCTTCAGCGCCCGCCGCACGGCCTCCGCGGCCTGCCCGCCGGCCAGCGCGATGCCGAACTTCTGGTCCTCGTGCGCGGTCGCGATGAACTCGTGGGTATGCGCCTCGACACCGACCGTGACCCGGATCTGCACCCGCTGGCGCTTGCCGAGCTTCTCGGCGATGTGCGCGACCCGCACGATCTCCTGGAACGAGTCGAGCACGATCCGCCCCACCCCGGCCTCCACGGCCCGGGTGATCTCCTCGGTGCTCTTGTTGTTCCCGTGCAGCGCGATCCGCTCGGCGGGCATCCCGGCCGAGAGGGCGGTGGCGAGCTCACCGCCCGAACACACGTCGAGGTTGAGCCCCTCCTCGTGCAGCCACCGCACGACGGCCCGGGACAGGAACGCCTTCCCGGCGTAGAACACGTCGGCGTCCGGGCCGAAGGCGTCGCGCCAGGCCCGGCAGCGCGCACGGAAGTCCTCCTCGTCCAGGAAGTACGCCGGCGTGCCGAATTCCTCGGCCAGCGCACGGACGTCCAGCCCGCCGACGGTCACCGCACCGTCGGCATTGCGCCGGACCGTACGCGACCAGACGTGCCGGTCAAGGGTGTTGAGGTCGGCGGGCGGCCCGGCGTAGTGCCCCTCGGGAAGGACGTCGGCGTGCCGGGGCCCGGCGGGGTGCGCGGAACGGCTCATAACAGGAAGATCCCCTCAAGAATTCACAAGCTCAGAGGTGTTCGGGTGCGGAGATGCCGAGCAGTCGCAGGCCGTTGGCGAGCACCGTCCCGGCGGCCTCGGCAAGGGCCAGCCGGGCACGGTGCACGGCCAAGGGTTTCTGCTCCCCGACGGGCAGCGGCGGACACCCGCCGTGCCACCGGAAGAACGCCTCCGCCGTCGCCTCCAGATGCCGCACCACCCGATCCGGCGCCCGCAGCCGCGCGGCGACCTCGACGGCGGAGGGGTAGGTGGCGAGCAGGGTGTGCAGATCCCGAAGCACGTCACGAAGGGCAGCGAGCTGGACGGGTGGGTGGGCGGGCGCGGGGGTGGGGGTTGTGGCGGGCCCGGGGGCCGGGGCGAGGGCCGGGGCGGGGGCAGGGACGACGGCGGGGGCGCTACCCGGACCGTCCACGGCCGTGCCCGGCCCGTTCCCGAGGATCTCCCCCGGCCGGGAGGCGAACCCCAGGTCATCGGCGTTCCGGACCAACGCCCGCACCCTCGCGTACGCGTACTGCACCAGGAACCGCGGATTACCCTCCCGCTGCACCGGCCGCTCCGGCACCCGCACCGGATCATGAGCGGCGGGCCGCAACAACACCCACCGCGCTTCATCACTCCCGAGCCGAGCGACCAACACGGCCAGCTCATCGGGCTCGTCGGCCGTATCCAGCGCGTGGGGCTCGTCGGCCCTGTCCGGCTCGTTGGATTCGACGGGCTCGTCGGCCCTCTCCCGCCCGTTGGGCTCATCGGGCCGCTGCTGGAGGGGTGACCGGACGCCATGCCCCACCGCCGCATCGATCCGCGCCAGCGCCTCGGCAACGACGATGTCGCGGGCACGACGGGAGCCAGTGACCGGCCGAGCGCCCACGGGACGGGGAACGGAAGGACTCACCGCACCCGAGCGAGACGCGACGGGCGAAGAGGAAGACGTAACGGACGAGGGGGGAGACGTGACGGACGCGGGGGGAGACGTGACGGACGAGCGGGTGCCGTAAGCGGCCCCCTGCGTCAGGATCTGGCGCACGAGGTCGACCAGCGCCCCGTCCCCCAACGTGAAGTTCAGAAAACCCGGCCCGGCGATCTCGACCCGGTCGATCCCCGGGCTCCCCGCCAGCCGCTTCCGCAGAATCTCGGCGACCTCCCGGGCGGGCCGTCCCGCGGGTCCGGCGAGCTGCAGCGCGACGTTCGATGCGTAGTCCCCACACCCGGGCCGCTTGGGCGGCCGCACCACGATCCGCGCCGGCACCGGCACGGAGAGCTCCCGATCCTCAACGGCACCGCGCACGGAGCGCAGGACGGTACGGGAGAGCTCAGCGGGGGTCACGGGACAAGCGTATGGGAGACCGGGGTCATCGACGCGACCGGTTTCGCCCTGTGGACAGCATCCGCACGCCTCAGCTACCCCGCCCCGTGCTCCCCACCCGTCCCGACATGCCCACGGGACGAGGACGACTGGGCCCCCTCCCCCGCACCGACATGCCCACGGGAGGAATGCCCATGAGAGGAATGCTCAGGGGAGGAATGCCGATGGGACGAGGGCCGGGCACCATCCCCCTCAGCCCCGGTAGCGCTGGTAACCCCGGTAGCCCCCGTATCCCCGTCTCCCCCGTCCTCCCGCCGGCCGCCGCCGTACTCCGACTCTTCGCCCCCGCCCTCGGGCCCACCCCCGGATCCGGCCGGACCTGCCCCGGCCGCGGGGTGTCCCCCCGCCCCCCACTGCAGTTCCCGGTCCCGCTGCCGCCCCTCACGCACCAGCATTCCCACCGTCCGCACCAGCTCCGTGGGCTCGAACGGCTTCGCAAGGAACGCATCCACGCCCACCGACTCGCCGTTGTCCACCTCGCCCTCCGTGCAGGCGCTGACGATGGCGATCGGGATGTCCCAGGTCCGCGGATCGGACCGCAGGCGCGCCGCGGTATGCAGACCGTTGAGCCGCGGCATCACGACATCCAGGGTCACGACATCAGGTCTCACGTGGTGCACGACATCCAGACATTCGGCACCATCAGCCGCGGTCACGACCTCGAAGCCCTCCAGCTCAAGGTTGACCCTGATCAACTGCCGGATCACCTTGTTGTCATCCACAACAAGGATCCGACCGGACAAGCCAGGCACACCATGAGACTAGGGGCCGACCTGCGGCGCCGTCCCGGTTTTGCCCACTTCCGCCCCCATGCGAGGGACCTTTCCCCGACCACCACCGCCACCCCACCCCGATGCGCTAAGGCCCTGCCCACAGGTGCCGCCGGGCCCGAACAGCCCTCCCTTCCACCCCCTCCCCAAACCTGTTCATGAACACCCCATCGGAACTGGTAGGGTTCTACCCGTCGCCGCAAAACACAGCGGCAACGCCCCCGTAGCTCAGGGGATAGAGCAACGGCCTCCGGAGCCGTGTGCGCAGGTTCGAATCCTGCCGGGGGCACCTTGGATTAGGTGCCTAAAGACCCCGTCACCAGCGGAAACGCTGCGGTCGGGGTCTTCGCGTATGTGCAGGCGTATGCGGCCCGGACTGAAGTCGGTGTTAGGCTGACGACCGTTTCCTTCGCTTCGCCCCATACGACCGGCGGCTGGTGGATCTCGACTGGCGACCTCGTCGTGGACTTCGTTCTAGTGGATCTCGTCGGCGTCTTGACGGACGTGTGGACTGTCGAGGTCGCCGCTGGAGTCTAAGAGTTCGGGTGGAGGGGTCCGATGTCTGCGGGTGTCGACCCGGTCGTCAGTGCGCGTATGTCCCGAATCCGAGGGCGCGACACCGCGCCCGAAAGAAAAGTGCGTCGGGAGTTGCATCGGCGCGGTCTCCGGTACCGGGTGAACTTCAAGCCCGTGTCCACGTTGCAGCGGACAGTCGACATCGCCTTCACAAGGCAGCGAGTCGCCGTCCTGATCGACGGGTGCTTCTGGCATGGCTGTCCGGAGCACTTTCGGCCGGCAAAGGGGGATCGGAAGGAGTTTTGGGCGGCCAAGGTCGCTGAGAATCAACGCCGTGATCAGGACTCCACCAAGGCCTTCACGTCGGCGGGATGGACCGTTCTTCGCTTTTGGGAGCACGCTGACCCGATCGAGGTGGCCGACAAGATCGAGGACGAAGTGATCAGACGGTCCGTAAGTCGACGGTCGCCTTCCGAGAGACCGTGTAGGTGACCTGCTCGCATCGTGCTCTCAAGATGGTGGCTAGCGAGAGCGCAAGGTGCCAATCGTCGTCGGGCAGCGGTGCGGTGTTGGGCTTGGTGACGGCGATGGTGATCGATTGCGACTCGGACTCCGCCCGTCGCAGGCAGGCGTGCCAGACCATGCCCTGCAGGCCGCTCATTGGGCCCCAGGTGATGAAGGCCGACTCACTATCCGGTCCATCAGCGAGGCAACGCATCGGTTTCACGTCCAGTGTCTGCGCGCGAAGGGTCCATCCCGAGCCCATGGCGAGCCGAACGACCGACTGCGGACCGGGGTACTCGCGTGTCGTCATCTGAGCCATCGGCCCGACACCTTCGAGCGCCCGACGGTACTGCTTCGCCGGTCCGTCCTTGATCCACGGGCGTATCTTCTCCGTGGGCATGAATCTAGCGAGTCGCCCGCCGATATTGGGATCCTTGACGAACCGGTCGTACATCTCCGTCGCTGCGGGCGAAGAGACCTCCTCCCATCGCATGGCGTCGAAGTGACGGGCTAGCTCCGCAAAGATCTCCAAGCGGATCGGTTCCGGAAGGGTCGCCATCAGCCCCCCTCGACAGGCGGGAACTCCAAACGGACGCTGTCGTCGGCTCCCCCGAGGTCACCCACGTCGGCCATCCATTGGTCCAGAAGTCCCTTCACCCTCAGGTCCTCGAACTCGAACTGGTTCCGTCCGACTGATACCTGCTCGATCTCGCCCTCGGACACTTGCTCTCGCATGTCGTATACCTCGGCCAACCGTCGGATGTCGCTGACGAAGTCCAATACCTCCACGTGGGTCTTTCCCTTGCGAAGACGGAGTCCGCGGCCAAGCTGCTGCACGAAGATACGTCGACTGTGGGTCACTCGGGCGAAGCAGAGAATGTTGACGTCGGGTACGTCGACGCCCTCGTTGAGGATGTCCACGGCGACGAGGATGGGCACTTCTCCTGTACGGAAGTTGAGCAATCGTGCCCGTCGCTCCCGTGTCTTCAGCCTGGCGTGCAGCGTCTCGGCACACTCCCAGCCGGGCCGTCGGGCGAGCATGTCGCGCATCCGCTCGGCGTGCTCGATCGTCTGACAGAAGACGATGGCCCGCGGGTTCGTGGTCTGGTCCCAGACCTTCTCGAGGTGTCCCCGAACCGACTCGTCCCGCTCGGGGATGAAGAGGCGTTTGTTCAGGTCCTTGATGGAGTAGCCGTGCTCGGAGGCGTGGCGGATGAAGTCCCAATCAATGTTGTCGGCGAACACGCGGTACTTCACGTCCGCGAGGTAGCCCAGTCTCATGCCCTCCGAGATTGACACCCGCTCGACTGGTTCTCCGAAGGTCCGCTCAATGTCGTACCGATCGCCTCGCCAGGGCGTGGCCGTCACACCCATCCGTTTGGCCTTGGGCAGCAGCCGCATCATGGTGGCGTAGTTCCCGGTCTCCCCCACATGGTGTGCCTCGTCCACGATCACCAGCTCGGGGGCGTAGCCCGACTGGATGTAGTCGCGTGCTGTGTTCGATACGCCGAAGGTGACGCCTGGCAGGGAATCGGGTTTCGAATCGCCGTGCAGCAGACGTGTCGGTACGTCTTTAGGGACGTCCCGCCACATCGCCCGTTCGAGTTGCTCCACGAGGTCAATCATGTGCGCGGTGACCAGCACCTTGGCTCCCGGATTGGCGAGAAGGAATCGTCGCAGCAACCTGCCAGCGACGACCGTCTTGCCGAGGCCCGTAGCGAGGTAGATAAGCGCCTCGCCGGCGTCGTCTAGGGCGGCCCAGGCCGCTTCCACCGCACGGTCCTGATAGGGGTGGAGGTCGAACGGCGTAACTCGCTCCGGAGCGCGATCGTAGATCGTCGCCAGCCGTCGGCCATCCCAGAGGGTCACGTTGACTCCGACGTCCCTCAGCGCGTCCGCCCGCTCCTTGGCCTTCTGGGTGAACAGTTGATTGGTGATCACTACCGCTCGGTGGATCGCGTAATGCCGCATCGCCGCGTGGGTTTCGTCCACGGCCTCGCGATCCACATTGCCCGACTTCTTCCATTTTAACTGGAAGATCCAATCCTCACCGTTGAGTCGGCCAAGGAGGTCGGCACCTTTGTCCCCAGGACCATCGATGTTGACCACATCCGTGAACGAGATCAGGCCGAGCAACCGCTCCAGCTGACGCGTGAAGCCCTTCGGGCCTTCCTCGACAAGGAAGGCCGGCTCTAGGAACGATCTGTTCATACTTGGACGATCTCCGCGTCCAGTAGGTCCGCGGTAAGGAGCAAGCGAGACAGTTCCAAGGTGTTCTGCAGGGGTGGACCCACAACCATCCGCTTGAGGTCGGTGAGGAAGGCACTAACACGGGCCACTTGGTCCGTCTGCGTCTCCTCGCCGAGCGCAGCGTAAGTAGTGCGGAACAACCCGCCGTCCAGTACCAGTTCGGGACCGCTCGTAACAAGGTCGAGGACGCCCTCGACTCCCAGGTAGCGCGCGAACTCGCCGTTCTCCACCGCTGCCTTCCAGTCGACGTCCGGTGCCACCGCGATGGCGTACGACTCGGCGGCCCGCTTCGACTGACCGGACAGGGCGGACCAAAACGTGGCCGCGTCCTTCGAGGTGAGGTCGGCGAGCCGATCTCGCAAGCCCTCCAGCAGCATCTCCGCGCGACTACGCACCGAGCTGGAGTCCACCCGGCGGTCCGGGAACTGCTCGAGAATCGATGTCACCAACCCGTCGATGGAGCCTGATATGGAGTACACGTTCTTCAACTGCGGTGCCGCGCAGACGAGCGCGACGTTCAGCGGGGACCACCCGTACCGCGCGATCAGCGTGGTATCGGAGTCCACGTAGATCTCTACCTCGCCAGCTACGATCCGAACCACGGTCGGCTGCCGCTGGCCGTCCTTGAGCAGTTCGACTCCGGAGGTGACGTAGACGCGAAGGATCGCCTGAGCGGTACCAAGGCGAACTCCGCGGTCGGTGTCGGGAAGCAGCGTCGCATGCTCTCTGTACCTCGCGAAGCGTTGCTCTTCGGTCTCCGGCCGTGTCTCTGCGGCCGGCTCCGGCTGCTTCTGATCTTGGGACGGTGAGTGGCCGTCAGCCGCCCCCGTCCCCAGATGTCCAAGCCCCTCCCCCTTGAGCCAGTCATCCTCGTCGGACGGCGGTGCTGGCTCCGGCGGTGGTCCGTGCTTGACCCGATCATGATCGGCCGCGGCCTCATACCATTTGTCGTCGGTCTGATACTCCGGATCCCCGCTGCGGAACTTCTGTGCCCATCTCTTCGCCTCATTGTGGATGGCGGTGCTGCCGTTGCCGGGCATGAGGTACCGGAGACCCGGCTTATTTTCCCGGAAGGCGTTGAAGAACCGGCTCATCGGAGAGTCGTTCTCACGATTGAACAGGCGCTTCGCGAGTTGTGGACGCAAAGGAAGGTCGCCTCGCACCTTCTCGACCATGTACCGCCACTCCGGCGACGACGTGTCGAAGTTGGTCTTGCGGACGTTGACCGGCGCGTGGTCGAGATGGATCTCACCGACGATGCGGCCCATACCGAGTTCGATCGGATACTCCAGCTCAGTGTCTCCGTCTGGCCCCTCCCAGTCGAACAGAGACCTGTCCCTGGTTGTAATCGCACGCCCGCTCCGGAGGAACGTCAGACCGAAGTCGGACTTATCGGCGAACCTCTGCACGCCCAGCCACCCCACGATCCGGCGCTCTCGCTCCTGGATGTCGGTGCTCTCACAATCGACGCACTCGTCGTACCTTGAGGTGTACCAGCGCCCACAGTTCATACAGGCGAAGGCGTTGGTGAGTGGCACGTGGATTACTTCGGCAGCAGGCGCTTCCGCAGCCTTGTACATAACCGACCGGGTCGGGTCCCAGATGCACGGCACGAGAGGGGTCACCTGGCGAGCGTTGACGTACAGGCGCTGGTTCAAACCGCCCATCATCTGCGCGCCCGAATGAGGGCCGTTGGGATCACGCAGCATGTAAGTGTAGATCCGCCCTAGGTTCTTGCTGACCTCCCGGATCGAACTCGCCGACTTCAACTTGGCGACCACGTCTTCGCGGAGGTTCGTCACCGAGACGAGAGTGCCGTGCTCGTCGGGAGCCTTTCGCTCGTAGCGAAGGGGCACCTCGTACGACGACAGCCGCTGCATCTCCCTAAGGTCGATAGTGGCGGTGATCCATCGGTCGTCGCCACGTCGTCCCGTACGGACCACCGTTATCGTGCCAAGGCGGGCCGTGGCGATGTTGAAGCCCATGCCGAATAGGCCGAGGCTGCCGAACCGTTGCTTACCCGACCTGCCGGCGCTCAGGGCGTACTGCAACTCCTCCTGAGACATTCCCCGACCGTTGTCGCTCACGACGACCTTGGCAGCCCGGTTCACCTTGCCCGCCGTGGGCAGGGTGACGTCTATTCGAGGTTCCAGCGTTTCATCGACACGGGTGGCCTCGACGAGTTCGTCGAGACAGTTGTCGATCAACTCGCACAGGCACTGATGAAGTTGGAGGTCGACCTCCGCGATCATCTCCAAGATCCGGGGGGGAGGCGTCAGGTTGAGGGTGTCGGGTCGCGTCTCCGTCTCCGTCATGCTTCGGATCCCTCCGCGCGCAGGGCGGCGTGGACGCTGTCGGCTACGACCCGCGCCAACTCTACTGGCACTGCGTTGCCGAGCTGGCGCATCGCCTTGCCCCAAGGGCCATGCAGCTCGTAGTCGTCCGGGAAGGTCTGCAAGCGGGCACTTTCCCTGACCGTGAAGTAGCGAATGGAACCGTCCGTCTCACGCAGCATGTTCTCGCCGCCGGGGACCCCGTGGCGCCCTGCTTTCAGCGTCTTCGCAGGCCAGTCCACCGGACTACCGGTGTGACCAGGGTAGGAACGAGCTCCCGGTTGAAGGACGTGGTTGAGGACGCCCGCAGTACCTGTCAGCGTTGGCTTGGGAAGACCGGCCAGCGCGTCGCGTATGGTGCGCCAACGCGCTTGGACCTCGTCCGGCCGCAGTTCCGCAGGTATGGGGACCTTAGGCCGTTCCGGGCGTTTCGCCTTGGGCACTTCATGTTCCTGCCAGTACTCACCAGTTGTCCACTGCGCATGCAGAAGCGCCCGCCTCGAGTGTGTGACATGCGGGAATTCCCAGGTCACGTCCAGGTCGTTTCGGAAACCGACCAGGAAGACGCGTTGGCGCTGCTGCGGCACGCCGTAGTCCGCCGCGTTAGCGAAGGCGGGGGTGACCCGATAGGCCAACTCTTGGTTGCTGACGTCCTCGCCTGCCGCCCGGAGCCGCCGCAGGTGATCTCCCCACAGTTCGTCGGGGTTCGCGGCGAGGAGGGGCAGCGAAAGCCTGGCCTGGATGTACTGGAAATAGTCGGCGAACCTCGGGCGCGCCAGACCCCTCACGTTCTCGATGATGAACGCGCGGGGCCTCAGATGGGCGATTGCTTCCGCCGTGGCCGGGAACATGTCACGCTCGTCGTCGTCCGCCTTGCCGCGGCCGCCAATGGAGAACGGCTGGCATGGCGGGCCGGCGGCGACGAGATCCACCTCGTCGGTGATGCGGGACCAGTTGAAGTCCCGCACGTCGCCCTCCTCGACATGCCAGTTCGCGACGAGCTCGTTCCCCCGGGCCTGGTTCTGTCGCACCGTGTCACATGCCCACTTGTCCAACTCCAGCGTTACCAGCGGGTCGAAGCCAGCCTCCTGACAACCCAGCGCGAGCCCACCAGCGCCAGCGAACAACTCCACGCTCGCGAGCCGGGCAGGAGTGTTCCTCATCAATAAGAGGGAGGGGTGGCGAACGGTAACGTTCGCAGGAACGACCGCAGTCTCAGACATGCACTTCTTTCCGACGATAGCCCTAGTCTGAACATCATGATGCCGCACGGTCCGACGACCTCGCCAGGACTTGTTGGTCTCCTGATCGCCTTCCGGGGCTGTGACCGCTTGGCGCCACGGTTCAGGCGACGTCGCCGAGGTAGTCGGCGACCGGATGCTCGCGGTCGTCTCCGCGCCGCCCTTGGACTTTCACCGACTTGGCCAACGTCTGCCGCGCCTAGTACGAGCAAGTGGCGAACCGCGCCAGCATGTTGCAAACGACGTAGTTCAGCGTGCCCGCGATACACGCACCCCTGCCAGTTCGACATCCCGGCCGTGTGATGGACTGTTGTCGGCTGGGGCGCCCGTGTCGTGACCAACGCCGGTACCTGAGGGCAGACCTGAGTAGAGCCACGATCATCCAAACGTCCAGCGCTGTATAGCAGCGAAGTACAGTAACCGTCACGCCTCCATCCAGCCGGCAAAGACCTCAGGCCGAAGAAGCAGTTGCACCCAGAGTCGGCAGCTCAGCAACTAGGCGCGGTCGGCCCCGGACAGCGCCGTGCGAGCCCGAGTACAGGCCAATCTCTGGACCAACCGTGGACCGGTTCTCGTGCCCTCCGCACGGCAAACCTCCTGACCAGGGCTTCCGCCGCCAACCGAAGAGCCCTCCGGAGCCGTGTGCGCAGGTTCGAATCCTGCCGGGGGCACTTCGAGAGAGTGCCAGAACCCCTCGATAGGCAATGTGCCGGTCGAGGGGTCTTTTGTTGTGGTCGGACGAAGCGGCCCTCGCGAGCGCGTGCCGGTAGGCGGTCTTCGTTGGCCGGCGGCAGGGTGCATTTCCGCTGATGCCCCTCTTGATCCCTGAGTGTCGCTCGCCTACTGTCGGCGACAGGACGAACACATAGCTGCGACCGACCTTCTGTTCGGCGTGGCACCTCCTATGGCCGTCCCCGGGGTTCTGGGGGTGGCCATAGCTGTCTCTGCCACCAGGGGGCCCGCACCTTGCATCTCTGCTACCTCGATGAATCCGGCACGGGCCAGCCCTTGAACCCTGAGGTCCCCGACTCGATGCCCGTCCTGGTCATCGGAGGGTTCGCAGTGCCGGAGGCACAGCTCAAGGCGTTGGCATGGGACTTCATCGCGCTGAAGAAGCGGTTCCGTCCCGAGTTGCGCAACCTCCCTCGGCTGACCCAGGTCGTCCACCACGAGGTGAAGGGCGAGACGCTCCGCAAGCCCTTTCGTCGGGCCGGGCGCAATCAGCGCCGGCGGGCTCATGGGTTCCTTGACCACCTCCTGAACATCCTCGAAGAGCGTGACTGCGCTGTCATGGCGCGGATCTGGGTGAAGGAGGACGGCAAGGTGAATGACGATGCCGCCATGTACGCGACCTCGGTGAGTGCCCTCTGTGCGAACTTCGAGCACTACCTCTCCGAGCGTTCGAGCACCGGTATCGCCGTGCTCGACAGCCGTAACCCGACCGACAACCTGGGCAATGTCCACTGCGTAACGACCCGGAAGTTCGGCAAGGGTGGGGACCGTCTGCCGCGTCTTGCGGAATCTCCGCTCTTCGGGCACAGCAACACCCACCTGGGCCTGCAGATCGCCGATTTGATCGTCTCGGCGATCCTGGCTCCGGCAGCGAGTGTGACCTACGCCGGGGATCTTGTCGGCAATGTGCACTGCGACCCGGGCTTCGCCGAAATCCGTGACCGTCATTGCCCACGGCTGCGGAAGCTCCAGCACCGTTATCAGGACGCCAGTGGCAGGTGGACCGGAGGGATCGTGGTCTCGGATGCCCGTGGCCGGCGGTCCGCCCAGGAACTCCTCACTCCTTCCGCCACCGAGACGGTGCCCGGTGTGCCGGCGCAGGGTCATGCCCGGGATGTAGCCGCGGCTCAGGCGTTGGGCGAAGTGATCGCGCCGGCCGCACAGCCGGTTCCGGGACTGCGTTGACCTAAAAGCACCGCACCCCGGTCATTTCTTGCCAACTCGTTCTCGGGTCGCTTCCTCGTTCACGACATGAGCTCCGTGGCTCGAGTTTCACAGGCGCCAGGCAGGCGGCCTGCCGCTGGGGCTTCCTCCTCCTGCCGGCGCTCCGGAGTGTGACGCGAAGCAGGCCTCGGTACCGGACCCGACCTCCTCGTGCGGTGATGCGGACGCCAGCGCCATGCCGACCGGGCTCGCATCGCCCAAGTCCCTTGCAGGGTCCGGTCGATCACCATGAGGTGATCGGTTGTCAGAGGCGCATGTAGGTGCGTACGCTTTCGAACTCAATCTGGCATCAACAGACTTCCGGGTTCTCCCGGACAGGTCTTCCGCCTACACATGGAGTGCACGCGTGCCTTCTTCTCCGCTCGACGACAGGTTCTCAAGAGGGATACGGCCCTCTGCCCCGTCAGCTTCCGGACAGCCCTCAGGTGAGGAGATCGCCGAAAGTCCGCCGACCGGCGATCGTCCACTACCCGCCTGATCCTCTTCCCTCTACCGACGCCCGCGTTCGGCCATGAGGAAACGATCTGCCTTGTGCCGGCGCCGGCGTTCGAAAGGACGACCGTGCTGTCCGACCCTGTCGCCATCGCGGCCTGCGGAGCCACCGCGCTCGTCGCGTGCTGCGCCTTATTCATTGCCGGAAAGATCGCGGCGCACGCACTACGGGACAGTAACTCGGCTGACCGTTCACAGATACTGCGGTCGCTGGCCGACGTATTGCGCTGCCTCCTGACGCCTTGGCGTCGGCGCATGTAGTCCCACCTCCGGCCCGTTTCGCCGAGCCGAAGGGAGTGGCGTGGAGGCCGCTTTTCCTTCGGCTCGGACGGCGGCAGTGGCCGTGAATCACCGAGTTAGAGTTGACACCGATCGTTCAAGCGGCCCGCCGGGCTTCCGTGCCTGATGGACACAGCCATACAGGGTCTTACCGGACACGCCCCCACCCGCTTCAGCCGTACCGTGCTGCCTGGGGGCCCTCTTTGCTTTTTCGCGAATCCGCTGCGACGGTCGCCGCCCGCAACCTCGAAGGGATGCTGGCGTCTCACCTTGCCAACCAGTTCGTGCGCACCCATGGTTACCGGCCCGGGCCTTCCGAGGTCCGCTCCTGGGAACGCAGCATTCCTGCGCTCACCGGCGCCTTGCTCGATGCCGGGCTCGATCAAGTGGAGATGCTGATCGAATACGGTCTGCCGTTGACCAGCAAGCGGGCCGACGTGGTACTGGCCGGCGTACATCCACGGACTCAGGAGCCCTCGTACGTCGTCGTCGAGCTCAAGCAGTGGAGTGAAGCGCATCCGGACGAGGATGACGAGCCGCTCCTCTGCCGTATCGACACCTATGCCCACCCTGTGCTGAACCCCATCGAGCAGGTGCGGGGCTATTGCGACTACTTGGTCTCCTTCAACGGGGCCCTGGCGGCGCATCCGGAGCAAGTGTCCGGGGTGGCGTATCTGCACAATGCGACCGAGTTCGGTGTCGGGGGCCTGTACGAGGCGCCTCAGGACGAGCGCGGAGGGATGTTCACCGCCGAGCGACGTGGTGAATTCCTGGCTTATCTGCAGTCAAAGCTGGCTCCGGCGTCCGGGGCAGCGGCAGCCGACGCACTGCTCGCCGCGGCGACACGGCCGTCCAAGCAGCTGATGAGCGTGGCTGCGCAGGAGGTCCGCGAGCGGGAGCAGTTCGTGCTGCTGGACGAGCAGCGCGTGGCGTACGAGATGGTGCTACGGGCCGTACAGAAGGCGCATGAGTCCGACCACAAGGAAGTGGTGATCGTGACGGGCGGTCCGGGGACCGGGAAGAGCGTGATCGCCCTCTCGCTACTGGGCGAGATGTACCGCCGTGGAATTCCCGCACTGCACGCGACCGGCTCTCAGTCGTTCACCAAGACCATGCGGAAAGTCGCCGGTGCCCGCAAGCGCGAGGTGCAGGATCTCTTCCGGTACTTCAACAGCTTCATCACGGCCAAACGCAACAGTCTCGACGTGCTGATTTGCGATGAAGCGCACCGCATCCGAGAGACGTCGGCCAATCGTTATACCCGCGCCGAGTTCCGCACCGGCAGGCCGCAGGTCGACGAGTTGATCGACGTAGCGCGGGTGCCGGTGTTCCTGCTGGACCAGCACCAGGTCGTCCGCCCGGGTGAGAAGGGCAGGGTGGAAGACATCAGGGCCGCTGCGGAGAGCAGGGGGCTGAGGTGCCGGGAGGTGTCGCTCGACAGTCAGTTCAGATGCGGAGGCAGCGATGCCTATCTCCACTGGGTCGTACGGCTGCTGGGCCTCGAGGACGGCGGTCCGGAGGAATGGCGGCCGGACGGTCGGATGGAACTGACGATTGCCGAATCGCCGGAGGAGATGGAGGCGTTTCTTCAGGAGCGCCAGTCAAAGGGGCATATCGCCCGGATTTCCGCCGGCTACTGTTGGAAATGGTCGGACGCCAAGCCCGGCGAACCGCTTCCCGCAGACGTGGTGATCGGCGACTGGGCGCGCCCTTGGAACCTGAAGGGCGAGCGTTCCGTGATGGGTGCTCCGCCGTCTGCTCTCTGGGCGACCGACCCCGCCGGATTCGGTCAGGTCGGCTGTGTCTATACCGCGCAAGGATTCGAGTACGACTGGAGCGGTGTCATCCTGGGCCCTGATCTCGTCTGGCGGAAAAACCGTTGGATCGTCGAGCCCTCCGCTTCCAAGGACCCGGTGTTCAAACGGTCGACCCCCGCCGAGCAGGTGGACCGACTCATCCGCAACACGTACAAGGTGCTACTGACCCGGGGAATGCTCGGAACGGTCATCTACTCGACCGATCCGGAAACCCGCGCCAAGCTTCGGGAACTGACCGCCTCGAGACACGCTGCGGAACAAGCTGCCACAGTCTGAGCCCGGCCATCGTCCGCCCCGCCGCCGCGGTACTTCTGGGCCATGGGCGGTGCGGTCACCCACTCGGTTCCTGTCACCGACGCGCTACGCCGGCACGCGCCGACGAACGAGCTCGAACAGCTTGGCGCGCGTCTGGTCGTCCGGCGAGTACAGAATCGTGCCTGCCATGCCACGTGTCAGCAGCACCTTGTAGGTATTGCGGATCAACCGCGCCAGATCAGCCCGGGAGGCAGTGGCTGAGGACCGGCGACCGCGATGGTGATTCTTGATGGCCGGATCTTCGGAGGCCGTAGGGTCGACGATCCAGCCGCCGCTCCGCCACAGGAGATCGGGACCGAGGATGACCCCGCTCCAGTCGTACTCAAATCCCTGTGCCGTGTAGATACAACCGATCTGGCCGAACCCCGCCGGGTCGGTGGCCCACAGATCGGAAGGGGGATTACCCCCCGCTCCGGACGGGTCATTGACGTTCCAGGGCCGCTGCCACGGTCCGATGGTCACGTCGTTCACCAAGGTCCCGTCCTTGCGCGGGGGGCTCCACGGCCAGCAGAATCCCGCTGCCATCCGTGCAGTCATCCCTTGATCTCGTTTCGTCTGCAGAAACCTCTCCAGCTGTTCCGGGGACTCCGCGACGCACACATCAAAGCTCTCGTCCCCCAGCCACCGTTCCGGGCCGCCCGGTTCAAGGCCCAGGAGTTTGAGTACCCAGGTTTCATAGGAACGGCTTCCCCCGCACCGGAATTGTCCGTTCAAATCGACGTGCCGCACCGTAAGACCGCGATCGGCGGCAGCCTTTTCGATGGCCTCGACGGTTCCCGTCTCGCCGGGCCGCACCACCTGGTGCTGATCCAGCAGAAACACCGGCACTTGGGCCGCATCGAGGACTTCCTCGATCTGCCGACGCACTGCCCACTTGCTGCCGGCAGGAGCCCCGTTGGAGGTCTCCCGCAGTCGATGGGCCTCGTCAAGAATCAGAACCTCAAGATCATTCGGTCGGGCCCGGTCGAAGCTGTTGAAATATGTGAAGAGCTTCGCGACCCCGTGACGCTCCCCGGATACCATCTTGTGCAACGTCTTGGTGAAGGATTTCGAACCGGTGGCGTGTGCGACCCGCCGCTGGTGACGCAGCAGATGCCCCATGAGGGAGAGCGCGATCACGCTCTTCCCGCTTCCTGGGCCGCCCGTGATGAGTACGACCTCCTTTCCGCCCAATCCCTCGTTCCGCACCTTCTCCAAGGTCCTCAGCGTGAGCGAGAACGCCTTCTGCTGGTCCCCCAACAGTCGGAAATGCTCACGTCTCATCACCTGGTCAGCGGCAACCTCCATCAACTTCAGAGCAGGTGAGTGCCGGCTCTGCAGAAGGGCGTCACCTGCCCTACGCTCCGGATCGGCCTGAATTCTTTCACGAAGAAAGCCGGCGAACTCATCTCGTGTCGTGGCGGTGAACAGGCGTCCGCCCGCGACGGAGGTGGCCAGCAGATCGGACACGTCCGCAGATTTCGCATTGTGCAGAAATGCCGCTGCGTCCACCCGTTCCGGGCCGCCGTCGAATATCTGGGTGAGATCAACGAGGTACTCGCGGTAACGACCGACTTGGGATACCGGATGCAGCAAGGCGCGTCGCGGTCGAATTCCCGGGACGTCGCAAAGATCATTTGAGCCCGGAATCATCCGTGCGGCACTCCACTGTTTCAGCTCCACCACCACGTAGGAGGGTTCGCCGCTGACCGGGTGAACACCGGCGAGAACCGCGTCGGCGCGCAGGCTGCACATGGGTAACCGGTATTCGATCAACATCTCCACATCACCGAGCCGTGCACTGACCAGCAGCTGCGCCAGGGCGGCAAGGCTCTCGCGCCATGACCGGACTTCGGCCTCGGAGGGCGGCTTGCGATAGGTGAAGAAGTACTCGTTCTCCAGCGACTCGACATAAGGCCGGTGCACAGATTTCGCTTCTTCTGCCAATGATCCGGCAGAAACGCGCAGCAGCGTCACGGTGGTCCCCCAGAGCACACGAGCTACCTCGTGCGGGTGGGGGCATTTCCTGCAGCGGAAGCCCGTCGGGCCGCATCCCAACGGAGCCAACTCTAGTCTTACCGACTCCAGGACGAACAGGCAGGGCGAACATCGGCGTGCACCATCAGCGAAACTCCTTGTCCAGCTCGATGTGCTGAACCGGTATCCGCATCGCCTCCGCCGTCTTGTGTGTCAGGGACTCTCCGCGGCGGATGTCGAATAGTGAAGTGTCGTCCGAATCGACGACGAATACCGGCACCCGCGACGATCGGATCGCTGCCGCCACCATGGCACTGCTGCCGTCCACTCCTTCGAAGACGTGGTCCCGGCCGGCCGGGCTCCGCCACCGGGCTGCTTCGCAGAACATCACGTCGCACGCCACCGGCTCGGTCAGGGCCTCTCCGGTCCGGACCTGCGTGGCATATCCGGCGTCCGCAAGCTGCCGGGCCACACCGGAGACCAATCGCTTCCGATCGGCTTCAGTCATTCCGCTCACCAGTAACACGCGCTTCTTATCTGCTGCGCAGGCCGCTCTCACGGCGTTGAGGAGGAACTGCTCAGCCGCCCTGACATCGGAGAGGACCCGGAACTCATGCCAGCCCGGCACCCCGCCGTCCTGCAGCCCGTCGAGCTGAACCGACAGCTCTCCCGCCACGAACCTGTCGGCTGCCACACGCCCTGGCTCAGGTCCAAGCTGTGCGCGCAGCAAGGCAATCAGCGCACCGCGCGAATCGCGGGTGAATATATGAGACAACCGCGTCCGCCGGTACGTCAGCAGGTCGGCCACGTCATGTTCGGCGGCGTTGTGCAGGTAGGCGAGGCCCGTCAGCCGATCGGGACCCGTCACGACATGACGCGTCCGGAGAAGTTCGCGGCAGAATACGGCAGTCTGTTCAGCAGGGTGCTTCTTGGGCTTTCCGGAGAGGTTCTCGACATGGAAGCGCCCCTCCTTGTCGGCAGCCGACGTGACCCTCCTCCACTGCTTGAGCTCGGTAACGACATAGGACGGCTCACGCTTGCGTGGATGCACTCCGGCCAGTACCACGTCCGCTGCCGTTTCCACTCCCGGAAGTTCGTATTCGACCATCATCTCGACACCGCCGAGTCCGGCTTCGATCAGGTCGCGGGCCAACGCGGGGAGGCTCAGTGCCCAAGCTCGGGCCTCGCCGTCGCTCGCCGGTTTCCTCGCCTGCCGCTGCTCGGCGGCCCGCAACTCCGCGACGAGTGCGCCTCGCCTGTGCAGCGCCTGCAGTTCCTCGGCCGACCGCCTGACAAGGAACACGGCGCCTCCTGAAGCTCAACAGCGAACGCAACGCAGCGCGACGGCTCGGAGCGCGCCGGTGAGCGGCGCACGAGCCAGGACGGTGATCTGCGTCCACCTGTCTACCTCGCATCAGGGCAGATACGGACGCAGTCGGAGTCGTGCACACGGGGCTCTCGGCCCGAGTGCCGAGTGCCCGGCCCTGATCCCCTGGTAAGGGACATGGGCCGGAAGCGTCAGCCGTTCAAGTGGACCGGGAGGGATTCCAGGCCGTAGACGATGGAGAGTTTGCGGAAGTCGAGGGTTTCGGGGGTGGTGGCCAGGCGCATGTGGGGGAAGCGGCGGGCCAGGGCCGGGTAGGCGGTGCGGAGTTCCATGCGGGCCAGTTCGGCGCCTACGCAGCGGTGGATGCCGTAGCCGAAGGCCAGGTGGGAGGGGACGTTGCGGGACGGGTCGAAGATTTCCATCTCCGGGCCGAGCTTGCCGTCGCGGTCGGCGCCGCTGAGGGAGCAGAGGACGACGTCGCCGGCGGCGATCTGGACACCGCCGATTTCCAGGTCCTCGCGGGCGAAACGCGGGAAGGCGACCTGGACGACGGTGAGATAGCGCAGGAGTTCCTCGACGTAGCGGTCGACCGCGTCGTCGCCGTCGTTGAGGGCGGCGAAGTGCTTCGGGTCCTGGAGGAGGACCAGGGCGCCGAGCGCCAGCATGCTGGCGGTGGTTTCGAAGCCGCCGGTGAGGACGCCGTCGGCCAGGCCCGCGAGTTCTTCGTCGCTGACCGTGTCGCCGTGTTCCTTGACGATCATGCCGAGGAGACCGTCGCCCGGGTTTTCCCGCTGCTTCTTGACGATGTCCCGGAAATACGAGAGAGATTCGGATATGGCGCCGAAGGACGCGTTCGCTCCGCTGAAAAGGTCGAAGCGGGCGGCGCTGAGCCGCTCGAAGTCCTCGCGGTCCTCGTAAGGAACACCGAGGAGTTCGCAGATGACGAGGGACGGAATGGGCAGCGCGAAGGCGTGGACGATGTCGACCGGGTCGCCGTTTTTGCCCGCGGCTTCCATCGCGTCGAGGCGCTCTTCGACGATCTCGTGGATGCGCGGGGTGAGCCGGCCGAGGCGGCGCATGGTGAATTCCGGTGTGAGCAGGCGGCGGAGACGGGTGTGGACCGGCGGGTCCGCGAATCCCAGGCCGCCCGGGTTCTGTTCGGCACCGGCTCCCGCCTTGCCGACGAGGTTGGTGAAGTCCGAGCTGAAGGCGTTGGCCTTTCCGAGCACGGCCTTGACCTCGTCGTAGCCCGTCACCAGCCACACGTTGGCGGCTATCGGCACCGGGAGCTTGCTGATGGGCTCGCGTTCACGGACGGCCGCCAAATCGCCCACAGGGTCGAGCCCCTCACGCCGCAGGGGCATCAGGACGGACTCGGGCAAGAAAGACATTCGAGACAGGTCGAATCCCTTCTTGCGCGTTCTCGACAGATACATACGGCCGGCCCAGGCGATGATCCGGGAACGGAGAGTCGTCATGACGCTAATACTGCCTTTCGTCGAGGGGGACGGTCACCCGCGCGCCCGGCCGCACAGGGCGGCCGTAGCAGCGCGGACCCTCCACTCGGCGTGCTCGGAGGTGACGTACGCCATAGCCCCTCGCTCGCGGCGGTCATGGCGCGGGTCCATGCCGTCGACCGGTGTCTTCGGTCGTCCGCTTCAGCGTGACGAGCTCGGCCTTCTGCTTTTCGGTCTGTTCGTTCGAGAGGAGTTTACAAACTGTCATTGGGTGCGTTCGCGGAACAACCCGGGAAACCCCTGGGAGGACCCTGATGAGCCCCTGAGAGACCCCTGAGAGATCCCTGAGAGATGCCCGAGAGAACCTTGGGGGCGGTGATTCTTGCCTCGGGGCGGGCCGGGTGGGGTGGGGTGTGCGACCCGCGAGGGCCGGCCCCGGCCTGAGGCTCAGGTGCCGCCTCCGTCCCGGTGTTGGGCCTCGCTCCCGCCCTCCTTCGAGTCCCCCTCCGCGCCCTCCTCCGTGTCCTGGCGGACTTCCATGTGGGCCACCTTGCCGTCGCGGAAGGCGTAGACGTGATGGAGGGTGGTGTCGGACCAGTGGTCGCCGGTGGCGTCCCGCAGGCCGGGGCGTACGCGGACGGCGATGCGGCCGTCAGGCTCCGCGGTCAGGCCCTCCATCCGTACGAGGGGGTGGGCGACGGCGAACTGACGCCTCCAGTAGGCGAGGACGGCGTCGATGCCGTGCAGGCGCGTTCCTTCGGCGACGTTCGGCCAGTCGACGTCCGGGTGGAATGCGATGCGGGTCAAGTCGTCGACCTGCTGGGTGTTGAAGAGCTCGTACATGCGGCGGAGCAGTTTCGCCTCGGCGGCGGGGACCGTTGTTCTCGGGTCTTCGGTTGACATGGGGGAAGCCAAGCGGATGGGGGGTCATTGGCCAATGAATTTCGCCGCCGGCGGTTCGCCGGTGTTCGTCAAGCGTTTGTCGGTCGGCGTCGGTGTTCGTCGGTCTGCGTCGATGTTCGCCGGTCGGCGTCGGCCTTCTTCGGCCTTCATCGGTGTTGGTAGAGGTGGGGCGGTTTTCCTGCGCGGCTGGCGTGCGGGGCTTTTGTTGGGGGCGGAGGAGCGATGGGGAGGCATTTACGCTACGTAGCGTGAGCGGTTGCGGACGCTATGGGGTCTCCTTAGCGTGAAGGGGAGGTTCTCGGGTTCTTGCTCGGGGAGGTTCGCGGGACCTTCGGGGCTCGGCCCGGGGGCTTGGGGAGGGCTTGCTCGGATCCGCTCGGGGTCTTTTCTCCGTGGGAGGAAGCGCATGTTTCCGCAGCGTTCGCAGGCAGGGCAGTCGCATTCACGGCACTCGCATTCACCGCATTCGCCTTCATCGCATTCGCCCTCATGGCACTCGCCCTCACGGCACCCAGCCGCACGGCACCCGCATTCGCGGCGCTCGCATTCAGGGCGCTCGCATTCATGGCATTCGCCTTCAGGGCATTCGCCGTCGTGGCGGAGGAAGGCCTGCCGGATGGGGCTCTGGGTCGTTTCCGGTGCGCTGTGCGGAGCCGTCGTGGCAGGACCGGCGGCGCTGGCGGAACCGGCCGCGGCCGCCCCGGGTGACTCCCCCGGTAGCCCGGCCCGGCCCACGGGACGGGTGGTGGCCAAGGAGGGGCTGGTGGTCCGTACCGGGCCCAGCAACGACTACCGGCCGGTCGGATCGAAGCGGTACGGGACCGTGGTGGGGATCGTCTGCCAGCTCAACGGGCAGCCCGTCAAGGGGAACCCGGTCTGGTACAGGCTCAGCGACGCCTCGTACGCCTGGTCTTCGGAGCGCGGGATCGTGAGCGAGGGGGCGGAGCCCCGCTGGTGCTGATCGACGGCACCGCTCCGGACGACGGAGCCTCCGCCCGGACTTAGGGCGCCACTCCACACCCCCCGCCCCCGGACGTGCGGACCCCCCGGCCGCCGCATCCGACATAACGGAAATATCGGCCACTGCTTGCTACGTTTCCAGGCATGACGGCGAGGGCAAGGGCGGCCGCCACCGGACGGCATCCGGCGGGTCCTTCCCCCGCCCTGCCGCCGTGTGCCAAGCAGCGCGGCGTCGAACTGGCCCTCCTCGTGGGCGCCGTGCTGATCAGCGTCTGCGGGTACGTCGTCGTCGGGCTGGCCCGTTGGCATGCGGTGCCGGGCGGTGCGGTCCGGTACGGCGCGGGGCTCGGCGGGCTGGCGCTGCTCGCGCATCTCGTCGTGCGCTTCCGCGCGCCGTACGCCGATCCCCTGCTGCTGCCCACGGCCGTGCTGCTGAACGGGCTCGGGCTGGTGCTGATCTTCCGGCTCGATCTGGAGACGCCCGGGGACCGGGCCGCGCCCGCCCAGCTGATGTGGTCGACGGTCGGGGTGGCGCTGTGCATCGCGGTGGTGCTGCTGCTGCGCGACCACCGCGTGCTGCAGCGGTACGCGTATGTGTGCGCGGCGCTCGCGCTGCTGCTGATGGTCGCGCCGATCCTGTTCCCCGCCGTCAACGGGGCGAAGATCTGGATCCGGCTGGCCGGGTTCTCGCTGCAGCCCGGTGAGTTCGCCAAGGTGCTGATCACCGTGTTCTTCGCGGCGTACCTGGCCGCCAACGGCGGGGCGCTGGCGCACACCGGCCGGACGGTGGGGCGGCTGCGGCTCCCGGCCGGGCGGGTGCTGGGGCCGGTCGTGGCGGTCTGGCTGATCAGCGTGGCGGTGCTGGTCCTCGAACGTGATCTGGGCACCTCGCTGCTGTTCTTCGGGATCTTCGTGGTGCTGCTGTACGTGGCGACCGGGCGGACCGGCTGGATCGCGGTCGGGCTGCTGCTGGCGGCCGTCGGGGCGGCCGCGGTGGGGACGTTGGAACCGCATGTGCACAGCCGGGTCGAGGACTGGCAGCATCCGTTCGCCGGGATCGCGGCCGGGAAGGGGGCCGGGCAGCTCGCCCAGTCGCTGTTCGCGTTCGCCGCGGGCGGGATGTTCGGCACCGGGCTCGGCCAGGGCCACTCGTATCTGATCGGCTTCGCCATGAAGTCCGACTTCATCCTGGCGACGTGCGGCGAGGAGCTCGGGCTGGCCGGACTGTCGGCGCTGTTCGTGCTGTACGCGCTGTTGGTGGGCCGCGGTTACCGGGCCGCGCTGGGGCAGCCCGATCCGTTCGGCAGCCTGCTGGCCGTGGGGCTGGCGGCGCTGCCGGCGATCCAGGTGTTCGTCATCGCGGGCGGGGTGATGGGGCTGATTCCGCTGACCGGGATGGCGATGCCGTTCCTCGCCCAGGGCGGCTCGTCGGTGGTCACGAACTGGATCATCGTCGCGCTGCTGCTGAAGGTCAGCGACCGGGCGCGGGCGCCGCGGCCGGCGGGGCGGCAGCCGGCCGGGGGCGGAAGCTGGGTGGCGGGGTACCTGACGCCGGTGCGGGCCCGGGACGCGGCCGGTGGCGCGCCCGCCCCGGAGGCCGGGCGTTGATCCGCGGTATCCGGCACACCGCCGCGTTCTCCTTCCTGCTCCTCGTCGCGCTGCTGGTCAACGCCGCCCGGGTGCAGGTCTACGAAGCCGAGAGCTACGGCGCCAGCCCGGCCAACCGGCGGACGGCGATCGCCCGGTACGCACAGCCGCGGGGCGCCGTCCTCGTCGCGGACCGGCCGGTGACCGGTTCGCGGGACAGCGGCGGGCGGCTGCGCTACGAGCGCACGTACGTGGACGGGCCGCTGTACGCACCGGTCACCGGCTACTCCTCGCAGACCTACGGGACCTCGCTGCTGGAGCGCGCCGAGGACGCCGTGCTCGCCGGCACCGACCCGCGGCTCGCCGCCTTCCCCTGGTGGGACCGGCTGACCCGGACCCACCAGCCCGGCGGCCGGGTCCGCACCACCCTCGATCCGCGGATGCAGCGCGCCGCGTTCGCCGGGCTCGGCGGCCGGAAGGGCGCGGTGGTGGCGGTCGAGCCGCGCACCGGGCGGATCCTGGCGCTGGTCAGTTCGCCGTCGTACGAGCCGGGGGTGCTGTCCGGCAACGGGCCGTCGGTCGACGAGGCCTGGCGCCGGCTGAACGCCGCCGAGGACCGGCCGATGCTCAACCGGGCACTGGCGCAGACCTATCCGCCCGGTTCGACCTTCAAGGTCGTCACCGCGGCCGCCGCGCTGGAGAGCGGCCGGGTCACCGATATCGACGCGCCGACCGACTCGCCCGATCCGTACACCCTGCCCGGCACCGCCACCCGGCTCGGCAATGCCGCGAAGGACTGTGCCGACGCCTCGCTGAAGGAGGCGTTCCGGTACTCCTGCAACACCGTGTTCGCGCGGCTGGGGAACGCGGTCGGGCTGCGCGGGATGGCCGCGATGGCGCGGCGGTTCGGCTTCAACGACCGTCGGCTGTACGTCCCTTCGCCGGTCGCGCCCAGCCGCTTCGACACCCGCATGGATCCGGCGCAGCTCGCGCTGTCGGCCATCGGGCAGTACGACACCGCGGCCACCCCGCTCCAGATGGCGATGGTCGCGGCGACGGTCGCCAACGGGGGGCAGCTGTCGCCGCCGTACCTCGTCGACGAGGTGACCGACGCGGACGGGGTGATGGTCGCGGCCGGTCCGCACCGGCCCACCCGCCAGGTCCTCGACCCGGCCACCGCCGAGCAGCTCCAGGAGATGATGGTCGACGTGGTCGCGCACGGCAGCGGGCGGCCCGCCGCCGTCAAGGGCCTCACCGTCGGCGGCAAGACGGGCACCGCCCAGCACGGGGTGCACAACGAGGGCACGCCGTACGCCTGGTTCATCTCCTGGGCGCGGACCAAGGACACCTACGAACCGACGGTCGCGGTGGCGGTGGTCGTCGAGGACGCGGCGGCCGAGCGTGCGGACATCAGCGGCGGGGGCCAGGCGGCGCCGATCGCCCGGGCGGTGATGGCGGCGGCGGCACGGTGAACCACGGACCGCAGACCGCAGACCGCAGACCGCAGACCGCAGTGACTGCCGGGGTCACAATGGCCGTATGGCTGACGCGACTCCCTCCCCCTCTCCCTCCTCCCCGTCCCGGCCCCCGCTGTCGCTCGCCGAAGTGGAGGCGCTGGCCCGCCGTGCGCACGAGGGGCAGACCGACAAGGCGGGGCGCCCGTATGCCGAGCATCTGGCCGCGGTGGCCGCGGGCGTACGCGAACGGGGTGGCAGCGACGAGCAGATCGCGGCGGCCTGGCTGCACGACGCGGTCGAGGACGCGGCGCTGAGCGAGGAGTGGCTGGCCGGTGCGGCGCTGACCGGGGCGACCAAGGCGATGGTGCGGGCGGTCACCAAGCGGCCGGGCGAGCCGGTCGAGGAGTACACCGCGCGCATCCTGGCCACGCCCGGTGCGCTGCTGGTCAAGGAGGCGGACCTGGCGCACAACGCCGATCCGGCCCGGCTGGCCGTCCTGGACGCTCCGACCCGGGAGCGGCTGACCGCGAAGTACGCCCGGGTGCGGGGGCTGTTGGGCCTGGTCTGAACGCGTGGGCTCGACCTCGCCGGCTCGCGCTGCCCGGTCCACACCCCGGACGCCCGCACAAAAAGGTGGTGTGCACAGCTAGTCTGCGGCGATGACTCCCACCCAGCCTTCGGACCCCGCGGCCCCGCGGGCGGCGCGCGTGATCGCCGCCCTGGAGGGCGTCGGCGTCCGCCGCTACACCACCGGACAGATCATCCTCGACGGCATCGACTGGACCGTGCGGTCCGGTGAGCACTGGGCGCTGCTCGGCGCGAACGGTGCCGGCAAGACCACCGTGCTGCGGCTCATCGGTGCGCTGATGTTCCCGACGGTCGGCACCGTCGAGGTGCTCGGGCACCGGCTCGGCTCGGTGGACGTCCGGGAACTGCGGGCCGCGATCGGGCTGGTCTCCGGCGCCCAGAAGGTGCCGCAGGACGCCACCGGGCACACGGTGGTGCTGACCGGCGCGACCGGGACCGTGCAGCCGCTGTGGCGCAAGTACGACGAGGCCACCCGCGAGCGGGCCCACGCGCTCCTCGCCGAGCTGGACTGCAAGGAACTGGCGGACCGGCCGTACGGGGTGTGTTCGGGCGGGCAGCGGGCCCGGCTGCTGATCGCCCGGGCGCTGATGGCCGACCCGTCGCTGCTGCTGCTCGACGAGCCGTTCAACGCGCTGGACCTGCCGTCCCGCGAGGATCTGATCGATGCCCTGTACCGACTCGCCGCCGGGCGGCCGGAGTTGGCGACGGTGACGGTCACCCACCACCTGGAGGAGCTGTCCCCGGCCATCGGCCATGCGGTGCTGCTGCGGGACGGCCGGGTGCAGGCGCGCGGGCCGGTGGACGAGGTGCTGACCGGGGAGCGGATGACGGCCTGCTTCGGGCGCCCGATCGAGGTGTCCCGTCACGAGGGCCGCTGGCTGGCCCGCTCGGGCCGCCGCTAGACCGCACCCGGCGAGCCCGGCGGACCGCGAGCCCAGCAGCCCGTGGGCCCGGCGGACCGCGAGCCCGGCTTCCCGGCCGGCGAACCCCTGACGGGCCGGGCCTCCCCCGCTAGCGGGCCGGCTCCTCCCCCGCCGCCGCCTCGCGCACGCCGTCCAGGAACCGCCGGATCGCGTCGCGTTCGCCGCTGTCGAAGGTGGCGAGCAGGGCGAGCGTGCGGTCGATCAGCGGGCCGAAGAACGACTGGCCCAGGGCGACCGCGCGCTCGTCCACCTCCAGCAGGACCCGGCGCCGGTCGTCGGTGTCCCGGACCCGGCGGATCAGGCCGAGCCGCTCCAGGCGGTCGATGAGCGCGGTGGTGCCGGCCGAGTTCAGGCCGAGGTGCGCGCCGAGCCGGCCGGGGGTCGAGGGGACACCGGCCCGGGCCGCGTCCAGCAGGCCGATCAGTGCCCGGAGGTCGGTGGGGTGCAGACCGTTGCGGCCGGCGAACTGTGCGCCCGCGAGGTCGAGTTGGAGGGTCACCTCGCGCAGCAGATGGATCAGCTCCATCCCCGCGGGTTCCTGTTGCGCCGTCATGCCGAACCGCCTTCCGTTTCCCGCACCGTATTCTAATATCTCGCTCATCGAGATACTTGGTGAACGAGACGATGCCCGAGAGGACGGCCGTATGGCAGCCACCGACCCCACCCGCCCCACCGCCTTTGCCGCCGCCTACGCGCAGGCCATGGCGCGCTGGCCGATCCCCGTGGAACGCCGCGAACTGCGCTCGGAGTTCGGCACCACCCGCGTCCACACCTGCGGGCTCGCCGACGGCCCGCCGGTGGTACTGCTGCACGGCGGCGGGGACACCTCGGCCGTCTGGTACGCGCTCGCCCCGGCGCTCGCCGGCACCCACCGCGTCTATGCGGTGGACCAGATGGGCACCCCGGGACTGAGCGTGCCCGGTGACCGCCCGGTGCGGCGGCCGGCGGACCTGATGGCCTGGCTCGACGGGGTGTGGGACGGCCTCGGGCTGGACTCGGCCACGCTGCTCGGGCACTCGTACGGCGGCTGGGTCGCGGCGACTTACGCGGCCCACGCGCCGCGGCGGGTGGGCCGGCTGGTGCTGCTCGATCCGACCGGGTGTTTCGCCCCCTACCGGCCGTCCTACCTGGCGCGGGCGGTGCCGCTGTTCGTACGGCCCGGGGAGCGGAGCACCCGCCGGTTCCTGGAGTGGGAGACCGGGGGCGCGCCGCCGGCGCCGGAGTTGGTGCGGCTGAAGGGCGTGGGCGCGGTCGCCTTCCGGGGCGCGAAGGTGGTGACGGGGCGGCGGCCCGACCTGGCCGGGCCGGCGGCGGCCGGGCTGCCGGCGCTGGTGGTACTGGCCGGGCGCAGCCGGGCGCACGACCTCCGGCGGGTCGCGGCCGGCGCCGCACGGGCGTTGCCGGGCGCGCGGATCGAGACGGTGGCGGGCGCCGCCCACCATTCCCTGCCGGAGAACGCCGACGGGGAACTCGCCCGGCGGGTGCTCAGTTTCCTGGCAGCGGCTCCCGGCGCGCCCGCCACTCCTCCGGCAGCCCCGCCACACCCGTACGGGCCGCCACCACACCGCCCGTGATGGCGCAGGTGGTGTCCACGTCACCGAAGCCGGCCGCGGTGGCCCAGAGAGCGGATTCCAGGTCGCCGCGGCCGGGGGCACCTCCCTGCTCCTTCAGGGCGTGGGAGTGGGCCGCGCACCACAGGGCGAAGGGGACGGTGTCGTCGGCGCGGATGCGCTGACCGCTGCCGAGGGCGGCGGCGGCCTGTTCGGGAGTGGTGCCGGGCGGCAGGGCGGCGGCGCGGAGCAGGCCCTGGCGGACCGGGCCGTCGGGGGTGCGGTCGGCGACGGTGGCGAGGGACGGCACCTCGCCGCGGGCGGAGAGCGCGGCCGCGACGGCCACCGCGATCGCGCCCGCGATGCCCTCGGGGTGGGCGTGGGTGACCCGGGCGGAGCGTGCGGCCTGTTCGGCGGCGCGGTCGAGGTCGTCGTGGAACCAGGCGCCGAGCGGAGCCACCCTCATGGCCGCGCCGTTGCCGAGGCTGCCCTCGCCGCCGAAGAGGAGCCCCGCCAGTTCCTCCCACTGGTCCGGGGTGGCGGCGACCCGGGGCAGCAGGGCGTGCATGCCGGAGCCGTAGCCGCGCCCGGGATCGGCCCGGTAGGTGGCGGCGAACCGCTCCGCGAGCGGCCGTTCCACCACCTCGCCGTACTCCTCCAGTACGGCGAGCAGGGCGAGCGCCATGGCGGTGTCGTCGGTCCAGTGCCAGTGCGGCTCGGGGGGCGGGGTGCGGTCCGCGATCAGCTGCCGGGCCTCGTCCGGGCGGCGGAAGATGCGGAAGAAGCGCTCCCCGAAGGCGTCGCCGTACGCCAGCCCTTCGAGGGCGGAGCGGGCGGACCGCCGGCGGTCGTCCGTGTCCATGCCGGGATCCTGCCACTCCGGTCCGGAGCCGTGGGCGCCGCCCCGGTCAGCCGTCCGCCTCGCCCTCCGCGATGGCCGCCGTGACCTCGGCCGTACGGGCCGCCTCCTCGGCGGCGAACCGCTCGGCGTCGAGTTTCTCGGCGAGTTCCTCGTCCTGGGCCATCAGCAGATCGAGGTTGGCGTCGCCCAGCTCGAAGACGCCGAGGTCCACATAGGCGCGCTGGAGCCGTTCGCCCCACAGCCCGATGTCCTTGACGCACGGGACGATCCGGCTGAACAGCAGTTTCCGGAAGAGGGCCAGGAATTCGGAGCGTTCGGTGAATTCGGCGGCCTCCTTGTGCGGAATGCCGAAGTTCTCCAGGACTTCGAGGCCGCGCAGCCGGTCGCGCATCAAATAGCAGCCCTCGATGACGAATTCCTCGCGTTCGCGCAGTTCGGCATCGGTGAGTTGCTTGTAGTAGTCGCGCAGCGCCATCCGGCCGAAGGCCACGTGGCGGGCCTCGTCCTGCATGACGTAGGCCAGGATCTGCTTGGGCAGCGGTTTGTCGGTGGTGTCGCGGATCATGCCGAAGGCGGCCAGCGCCAGGCCCTCGATCAGCACCTGCATGCCGAGGTAGGGCATGTCCCAGCGGGAATCCCCGAGGGTGTCGGCGAGCAGCGCCTGGAGATTGTCGTTGATCGGGTAGAGCATCCCGATCTTCTCCTGGAGGAACCGGCTGTATATCTCCGCGTGCCGGGCCTCGTCCATGGTCTGGGTCGCCGAATAGAACTTCGCGTCCAGGTCCGGGACGGATTCCACGATCCGGGCCGCGCAGACCATGGCGCCCTGTTCGCCGTGCAGGAACTGGCTGAACTGCCAGGCGGTGTAGTGCTGCCGCAGATCGCCGCGGTCCTTCTCGGTCATCTTGTCCCAGTACTTCGTGCCGTACAGGGACATCGACTCGTCAGGGGTGCCGAGCGGGTCCTTGGGGTCGACCTCCAGGTCCCAGTCGATCCGCAAGGTGGCGTCCCACTGCTTGTCCTTGCCCTTCTGGTAGAGCGCGAGCAGCCGGTCGCGCCCGTCGTCGTACTCCCAGTTGAACCGGGCCGCGCCGGTGGCCGGCACCGCCCACAGGTCGTCGCCAGGGTCGCGTACGTACAGGTCTCGGGTGGACACGGACGCCTCCTCCGCTCGCCAACCGCCATGCCATGGGCGGTCGTTGGCAGGCTCACACGTTTCTTACCGGCGGGTCAATAAGTCGTGCACGAGGGATTGACGAGCTTACTGACAAGCAGTCTCATAAGACCCGACCGCGGGTAACACGCCACTAGCGAGGTAGCCACAGCCATGACGAGCGCGCCCACCGCACTGACCGTGACGGACACCGAAGCCCTCCGGGACGCCCTCGGTCTGCTCAAGGACCGGGAACAGGTCGCCGAGCGACTGCTCGACTCCTCCGCCAAGCACTCCTTCGACCCCGACACCGAACTCGACTGGGACGCGCCCCTCGAAGAGGGCAAGTGGTTCTGGCCGCCGGAGCTGGTCTCGCTCTACGACACCCCCCTGTGGCGGAAGATGTCGCTGGAGCAGCAGCAGGACCTCGCCCGCCACGAAGCCGCCTCGCTCGCCTCACTGGGCATCTGGTTCGAGATCATCCTGATGCAGCTGCTGGTCCGGCACATCTACGACAAGCCGGTGACCAGCGCACACGTCCGCTATGCGCTCACCGAGATCGCCGACGAGTGCCGGCACTCCAAGATGTTCGCGCGGATGATCCAGCGCGGCGGGGCGCCCTCGTATCCGGTCTCGCGCCTCAACCACAACCTCGCCCGGATCCTCAAGACGGTCTCCACCACCCCCGGTTCGTTCGCCTGCACCCTGCTCGGCGAGGAGATCCTGGACTGGATGCAGCGGCTGACCTTCCCCGACGAGCGGGTGCAGACCCTGGTGCGCGGGGTGACCCGGATCCACGTCGTCGAGGAGGCCCGGCACGTCCGCTACGCCCGCGAGGAGCTGCGTCGCCAGATGGTCACCGCACCGCGCTGGGAGCGGGAGTTGACCCGCCTCAGCTGCGGCGAGGCGGCCCGGGTGTTCTCCGTCGCCTTCGTCAATCCGGACGTGTACCGCAATGTCGGGCTGGACAAGCGGGAGGCGGTCGCCCAGGTGAAGGCCAGCGGACACCGCCGCGAGGTGATGCAGTCCGGCGCCCAGCGGCTGACCGACTTCCTCGACGAGATCGGCGTACTGCGCGGTGTGGGCCGCCGACTGTGGCGCAGCTCGGGCCTGTTGGCCTGAAGCGGCCGCCCGCGGCGTCCGTTGGGGGCGAGCACCTGTACGAGCGGAAATCCGGGGCGGTTACGCTGCTGCCCATGAACGGCAGCGGCACCGCCCCAGTAGTACCCCGACCCGCCTACCGCAGGCTGAGCGTCGAGCAGCGCCGCAGCCAACTGCTCGCGGCGGCCCTCGGGCTGTTCGCCCAGCACGCGCCGGAGGACGTCTCGCTGGACGACGTGGCCACCGCCGCCCAGGTCTCGCGGCCGCTGGTCTACCGCTACTTCCCCGGCGGCAAGCAGCAGTTGTACGAGGCCGCGCTGCGCAGTGCCGCGGACATCCTGGAGCGTTGCTTCGCCGAGCCGGAGACCGGGCCGCTCACCCAGCGGCTGTCCCGTGCGCTGGACCGCTATCTGGCGTTCGTCGACGAGCACGACGCCGGTTTCAGCGCACTGCTCCAGGGCGGCAGCGTCGTGGAGACCTCCCGTACGACGGCGATCGTGGACGAGGTGCGGCGCGCCGCGGCCGACCAGATCCTGCGCCACCTGGGCGAGCCGGAACCGGGCCTGCGGCTGCGGATGACGGTCCGGATGTGGATCACCGCCGTCGAGGGCGCCTCGCTGATCTGGCTCGACGAGGGCAAGCGACCGCCGCTCGACGAGCTGCGCGACTGGCTGGTCGACCACTTCGTCGCCCTGCTCACCGCGACCGCGGCACGCGACCCGCAGACCGCACGGGTGACCCGGGGCGCGCTGCGGATGGAGGCCTCCGAAGGCCCGGCCGGCGATCTGGCCCGCCGCATCCTGCCGGTCGTGAGTGACGCCGCACACCTGCTGTGACCTGCACGGTGACCCGTGCGATGGGAGACTGGGGGCGTGCGAAGCGAGAACACGCCCTTCGTCGGCGGGCCTCTGGACGGCCGGGTGCTGCCCGTGCTGGTCGGGATGACCGGCCACCCGCCGAAGACCTACGAGATCCCGGTACCGAACGACGACGGGCGGCCCCCGACGGTGCATGTCTATCGACGGGTACCGGGGCGGGTGGGGCGCCTGGGACTGCCGCGGGGGTGGCAGTACGAGTACGCGGGTACGCGGTAGCTGCTTCCCCCCACATACTTGGCCGTCCCGCCGCGGGGCTCGCTCGCCGTTGCGCGCTTTGCGGCGCCCCGTACGTACCTGGCCGTCCCGCCGCGGGGCGTCTCGCCGTTGCTCCCCCACTGCCTAAAGGGCGTGGGAGGTACCCCCAGCGGCGGGCGTGGTGTTTTTGGGTGCGGTGACAGCCCTACAGACTTCGTCCTCCGGTCTGTCCCCTCCCGTTGGGGGTGGGAGAAGGCCGGTGGGGGTGGACGCCGTCCCTCACGTGTCCGCGGTGGGGCGCCGGGCCGGGCTCCACAGCCATGGGTGGTAGCGGCTCAGGCCCGCGATGTCGCCGCTGTGGGCCGCGGTGACCGCGGCGATGACGGGGACCATCAGCAGGACCAGCGCGATGGGCGCGTAACCGCCGTCGGTGGCCTCCGTGATGACGACCACCTCCCCCAGGTAGACCGTGCCGCCGGCCACCGCGGTCAGCAGCCCGCGCAGCACCGCGGACGTGCGGAGCCACCGCGGGACGACGAGCAGCAGTCCGCCGGTGACGACCCCGAGCAGCGCGCCCACGGCCAGGCTGCCGCCCACGGCGACGACGGCGCGCCACAGACCGGCGGCGAACTCGGCCGCCTCGGGCGGTGAGAACAGGGCACCGACCCCCACCATGCCGCTCAGAACGGCGAACGGGACGGCGTGGAAGACACCCACCCGCAGCCCGTAGCGCAGCCCCCTCCGCAGCGTCCCGTGTCGTTCCATGATCCGCCCCCGTCACTCGCCCTCCGAGCCGGGGCGCAGGCTGAACCTAGCCCACCCACCAACGCCCGCCCCCACCCACCGTCTTCCCTCCCCCCAACGGGAGGGGACGGGCCGGAGGGGCCGGTTGTGTGGACGTAAAGCGAAGCAGTCCACACA
>NZ_JBHWDV010000033.1:0-96272 GCF_042734445.1 Streptomyces sp. NPDC059649 | reverse complement strand
GGGGGGGCTTTTTTCTGGTAGTCTTTGTATTTCTCGAAACTACCAAGGCCCCTCCGGCCCGTCCCCTCCCGGGAGTGGGTAAGAAAACGGTGGGTGGGGGCGGAGGTCGGCGAGGTCCCGTAGGGCACAGGCGAACAGATCCCGTAGGGGACACGAACGCCCCTTGCAGGCCTCAACACGACGGGAACAGCGAGGTATTCCCGTCGCCGCACGACACCCCACGACACGCGGAACTTCCCGGACAACGCCCGCCCCCACTCAGCTCTTCCCACCCACCAACGGGAGGGGACAGACCGGAGGACGAAGTCTGTAGGGCTGTCACCGCACCCGAAAACACCACGCCCGCCGCCAGGCGCAACGGCGAGCAAGCCCAACGGCGGGACAGCCGACAACGTACGCGGCGCCGCAAAGCGCAACGGCGAGACGACCCACGGCGCCGCAGACAGGTACGTGCGGGGCGCCGCAAAGCGGCAACGGCGAGAAACCACCGCGGCGGGACAGCCAAGTACGTGGGAGTCAACGCAAGCTCCGCTTGCACACCTTTCCGCTCGCGTTCCGTGGCAGTTCGCTGACGAAGACGACCTCCCGGGGCACCTTGTAGTTGGCCATTTCGCGGCGGGACCAGGCGATCAGGTCGTCCTCGGTGACGGCCGCGCCGGGGCGGCGGACCGCGTAGGCCTTGCCGACCTCGCCGAGGCGCGGGTCGGGGATGCCGATGACGGCGACGTCGGCGATGTCCGGGTGGCGGCCGAGGAGTTGCTCGATCTCGGCCGGGTAGGCGTTGAAGCCGCCGACGATGAACATGTCCTTGATGCGGTCGGTGATCCGGAGGTTGCCCGCCGGGTCGAGGACGCCGACGTCGCCGGTGTGCAGCCAGCCGTCGGCGTCCACGGCCTTCGCGGTCTCCTCCGGGTCCTCGAAGTAGCCGCGCAGGACGTGGTGGCCGCGCACCAGCACCTCGCCGGGCTCGCCCGGCGGGGCGAGGACCCGTACCTCCGTGTCGGGGATCGCGCGGCCCGAGGTCGCGGCGATGACCGCCGGGTCGTCGTCGCGCCGGCACATCGTGACCAGGCCGCTCGCCTCGGAGAGGCCGTACGCCGTCAGGACGGTGGCGACGCCCAGTTCGTCGCGCAGCCGCTCGACGAGCTGGAGCGGCACCACGGCCGCGCCGGTGACCACCAGGCGCAGTGCGCTCAGGTCGTGCGTGCCGCGGGCCGGATGGTCGAGGAGGGTCTGGTGCAAGGTGGGCGGGCCGGGGAGTACGGAGATCCGTTCGGCGGCGAGGTTGGCCAGCGTGGTGTCCACGCTGGACACCGGTTGCGGCACCATCACCGCGCCCCGTAGCAGGCAGGCGATGATGCCCGCCTTGTAGCCGAAGGTGTGGAAGAACGGGTTGACGATCAGGTAGCGGTCGCCCGTGCGCAGGCCCGCCAGTTCGCTCCAGATGCCGTAGCAGCGCAGGGTCTGCTCATGGGTGAGGACGGCGCCCTTGGGGCGGCCGGTGGTGCCCGAGGTGAAGATGATGTCGGAGGGGGTGTCGGGGCGTATCGAGTCGGCGCGCCGGCGGACCTCCTCGGTCGTGATCCGGTCGCCGTCGGCGAGGAATTGCTTCCAGGTCCGGTATCCCTCGGGGGCGCTGTCGGAGAGCACCACCACGTGGTCCAGGTGCGGGAGTCCGCCCGTGCTCCCCCCGGTCGCGCGGCGCAGCGCGGCCACGTAGGAGGTGCCGAGGAAGGTGCCGGTGATGAAGAGCAGCCGGGCGCGGGTGCGGTGCAGGAGGTCGGCGGCCTCGGTGCCCTTGAAACGGGTGTTGACCGGGACGAGGACCGCGCCGGCGGTGACCGCGCCGAGGGCCGAGACGATCCAGTCGAGGGTGTTGGGCGCCCAGACGGCGACCCGGTCGCCGGGCGCGACCCCGGAGGCGAGGCAGGCGGCGGCCGCCCGCTCGACCCGTTCGCCGAGTTCCGCGTAGGTGACCCGGGTGCGGCCCTCGACCACCGCCTCGTGGGGGCCGTACCGCCGGGCGGCGGCGCGCACCAGGCGGGGGATGGTGCCGTGCTCCAGGTCCGCCCGCACCGCCGCCTCGTCGTCCATTCGCCCTGCCTCCCGCGGAAGAAGATCCGGCCCGCCCCAGTAGCTGACTACCCGTCAGATTAGCGGTAGCCTCCTCGGCTGTCAGTACGGACGACGGACTTCGGAGGTGGCCAATGGGGGCGACCCTCAAGGACGCGACGGCGATAGCCGGCATCGGGCAGACCCCGTTCGCCAAACGGCTTCCGGATTCCGAGAAGACGCTGGCCTGCCGGGCGATCGTGGCCGCGCTGGACGACGCCGGGATCGCCGCCTCGGAGGTGGACGCCTTCGCCTCGTACACCATGGAGGAGACCGACGAGGTCGAGATAGCCAAGGCGATCGGCGCCGGGGACGTCACCTTCTTCTCCAAGGTCGGCTACGGCGGCGGCGGTTCCTGTGCGACGGTGGCCCATCTGGCCGCCGCCATCGCCACCGGCCAGGCGCACGTCGGCGTCGCCTGGCGCTCCCGCAAGCGCGGTTCGGGGCCGCGGCCCTGGAAGAACACCCAGGTGCAGCTGCCGACCCCGGGGCAGTGGACCCGGCCCTTCGGGCTGCTGCGCCCGGCCGACGAGATCGGCATGCTGGCCCGCCGCTACATGCACGAGTACGGCGCCACCCGCGACCACCTCTTCCACGTCGCGCTCGCCTGCCGCAACCGGGCCAACCAGAACCCCGCCGCGATGATGTACGAGCGCCCGCTGACCCGCGAGATGTACATGACCGCCCGCTGGATCAGCGAGCCGCTCTGCCTCTTCGACAACTGCCTGGAGACGGACGGGGCGTTGGCGTGCGTCCTGGTCTCCGCCGAGCGGGCCCGGGACTGCCGCCACACGCCCGTGTACGTCCACTCCGCCGCCCAGGGACTGCCCGCCCAGCACCACGGCATGGTCAACTACTGGAACGACGACCCGCTGACCGGCCCGGCCTGGACCGCCGCCCGGCAGCTGTGGAAGCAGGCCGACTTCGGGCCGCAGGACGTGCACGTCGCGCAGATCTACGACGCCTTCACCCCGCTCATCCCGCTCTCCCTGGAGGGCTACGGCTTCTGCGGGCGCGGCGAGGGCGCGGCCTTCACCGAGGGCGGCGCCCTGGAGATCGGCGGCCGGCTGCCGCTCAACACCGGCGGCGGCGGCCTCTCCGAGGCGTACGTGCACGGCTTCAACCTGATCAACGAGGGCGTCAAGCAGCTGCGCGGCACCAGCACCGCGCAGGTGCCGGACGCCGCGACCTGCCTGGTCACCGCGGGCGAGGGCGTGCCCACCTCCGCCCTTCTGCTGAGGAGTTGAGATGCTGCTGACACCGGTCGTCGACGACGACGGCGCCCCCTTCTGGGAGTACGCCGCGCGGGGCGAACTCCGCGTCCAGTCCTGTGCCGACTGCGACGCCCTCCGCTTCCCGCCCCGGCCCTGCTGCCCGCACTGCCGGTCCTTCGGCAGCCACTGGCGGAAGATGAGCGGCCGCGGCCGCATCTGGTCGTACGTGGTCCCGCACCCGCCGCTGCTGCCCGCCTACGCGGACCTGCCCGGCTACAACGCCATCCTCGTGGAACTGGCCGAGGCCCCCCGCATCCGCCTGGTCGGCAACCTCGTCACCGCCGCGGACGCCCCGCTCAACTCCGTCGCCCCGGACCGGCTGCGGATCGGCGCCCCGGTGAAGGCCGTCTTCCACACACCGCCCGGAGGCATGACCGTGCCGCGCTGGGTCCTGGAGCGGCCATGACCCTGCGCACGGAGACCGAGGACGGCGTCGCGCTGGTCACCTTGGACCGGCCGGAGCGGCACAACGCGATCGACCTGGCCACCGCGCGCGAACTGGCCGCCCTGTGGCGGGAGTTCCGGTGCGACGACACCGTACGGGCCGCGGTCGTCACCGGCGCCGGCGGCCACGCCTTCTGCACCGGCATCGACCGCGCCGCCGACGTCCCCCAGCCGTCCTCGCCGTACTCCCTCGACGATCCGCTGCTCACCATCGGTCCGAAGGCCAACGACCTGTGGAAGCCGGTCATCGCCGCGGTCGACGGCATGGCCTGCGGCGGCGCCTTCTACCTGCTGGGCGAGGCCGAGTTCATCGTCGCGTCCGAGAACTCCACCTTCTTCGACCCGCACACCACCTACGGGATGGTCAGCGCCTACGAGTCGCTCACCATGGCGCAGCGGATGCCCTACGGGGAGGCCGCGCGGCTGGCCCTGATGGGCACCGCCGAACGGCTGGGCGCCCCGCGCGCGTACGCGATCGGCCTGGTCTCCGAACTGACCCCGCCCGGCGCCGCGGCCGAGGTCGCGCTGCGTCGCGCCGCCACCCTCGCCGCCCAGCCGACCGAGGCGGTCCAGGGCACCGTACGGGCGCTGTGGGCGGCCCACGAGGCGGGCCGGGCACCGGGATGGGCGCACGCCCCGGCGCTGATCGCGCTGGGCAGTCTGCCGGCGGACCGGCAGGCGGACCTGTTCGCCGCCCGGAAGGAGCGGCCGCCCGGGAGCGGTGCGGGCGGCGGGCCCGTAGGGGCGGACCCCTACCCGCTCGTCAGATGACCCTCCAGCCAGGTACGGCCGGACTACATCTTGGTCTTGTGCGCCCGGGTGATCTGGCAGGTGTACCAGAACTGGCCGATGGAGGACTGGTTGACCGTGTACTTGGCGGTGTAGGTCTCGGTGGCGCCGGGGCCCACGATGATGGACCGCTCGTGCAGCCCGTACGCCTTGCCGTCGGCCGGCTTGGCCTTCATCCAGTTCACGGCCATGTCGTAGGAGTACGAGGAGGTCGTCGACGGGTTGGTGATGGACACCGTGTAGGTGAACTGGCGCAGCGAGTTGGAGAAGTCGCAGTTGCTGCCGGTGACGTCCGCGCGCCCGTCCGGGTCGTAGGTCTCCTCGGTCGGCGAGGGCGAGTAGGACGGCGAGTAGCTGTCCGTCGGGTAGCCCGTAGGGGTCGCGCCGTATCCGGTGGGGCTCGCGTACGAGGTCGGTATCGCGACCCGCGGGCGGCTGAAGGCGCACCCTCCGAGCGTGGCGACCGTGACCAGTGCCAGCGCGCCGGCCGCCGCCACCCTCGTCGCCCTGCGAGCACCCTCGCCGACCGTGCCCGTACGTGTGCGCAGCTTCATGATCGTCGATCCCCCGTGGAAACTTCCTGGCCCGCGCGGACTGCGGGTTGACGCGTGCACGGCACCCTAGCAAGAGCCCGGGACACCCCGTACGGGCCCCGCCCCGCGTCCGGCCCAACCTGTCTAGCGGGTGCCGACGGGCAGGCGTAGCGTCGGTCACGGAGGATGACCGAACGACCCGAAGCGAGGCGACGCCCGTGGTGCGCAACGTTCTCGGGTCGCTGATCGCCCTCATCGGAGCGACGGCCGCCGTATGGAGCCCCTTCCGTCCCTGGTACGACGGCCGTCACGGCAGCGACATCCGGATCGAGGACCTCTTCAACGGCATCACCCCCAACAGTGCCGCGCTCTTCGGCTCCGTCCTGCTGCCCATGGCCTTCGCCGCGCTGCTGGCGCTGATCGGGGTGGCACTGCGCTCCCGGGCGCTGGTCGCCGTCGCCGGCGTGGTGGTGCTCGGCTTCACGATCCTGTGGATGGTCCGTCAGGGCCAGGCCGCGAGCGAACTCACCGCCGGCGCCCGCGGACTGGGCGTGGGCGTGGCCAACGCGCTCGGCGGCGGCGCGCTGCTGCTGCTCGGCGCGCTCGTCATGCGGGGCCGCGACCGACGGGTCTACGACCGCGGGTACGACCGGCGATACGACGACCGCGGCTACGACGACCGCCACTACGACGACGGTTACGCCCCCTACCCGCCCGACGACCGCTACGACGCGCACTCCGCCTACCCGCCGGCCGCCCGTCCGCCGGCCGGCTACCCGCCCGCCGCCTATCCGCCCGGCCCGCCCGAGCCGTGGGACGCCGGTCGCCCCGGCGCCGAGGAGTGGGACCCCGAGCCGTACACCGGCGGGCCGGCGGGCACCGGAGCACCGCCGCCCCCGTCCCCGGGCCGCGCCGGCCGTCCGTACCCCGCCGAGGACGACACCCCCACCACACCGCTGCCGCCGGTCGCCCCGCCGCCACCGACCCGGCAGCAGTCACCGGCACCCCAGCAGCCCCGTACACCGCAACCGGAGCCGTACCGGCACGAGCAGCCGCCGACCATGCCGGCCCGCCGGCCGCCGCCCACCCCGCCCGTGGAGTGGGGCAGGGAACAGCGGCAGCCCCGCCCTCCGGAGGACGAGGACTAGGACGCGGAGCCGCCGGGCCCCGGGTGGTCAGGACCGCCGGGCCTGCCCCGTCCCCTTCGCCGCGTCCAGCGCGTACACACAGCGGTCCTTGCTGCAGGCGTAGACCACGCCGCCGACCGCCACCGGCGAGCCGGTGATCTCCCCGCCGGTCGCCAGCTTCCAGCGCAGCTGACCGCCCATCGCATCGAGCGTGTACAGGCAGTGGTCGGCCGATCCGAAGTGCACCCGGCCCTCCGCGACGACCGGGGAGCCGACGACCTCGGCGCCCGCCTGGAACCGCCAGCGCGGGGTGCCGGTCACCGCGTCCAGGGTGTAGAGCGCCTTGCCGCTGCCCAGGTGGACCGCGCCGTGCGCGACCAGGACCGGTTCGGTGGACTGCCGGGCCTCGGTGGCGATCCGCCAGCGGTCGCGGCCGTCCGCCGGGTCCAGCGCGTAGACCGTGCCGAGGTAGTCCGCCAGATAGACGCCGCCGCCGGTGACCGCCGGGCCGGGCGCGAAGGCGGGCGGGCTGAGGAACACCGCGGGTGCCTCGAAGTGCCAGCGGACGTCGCCGCGGGCGGTGTCGAGCGCCAGCACCCGGGTGCCGGCCACGACGTAGACCGTCCCGTCCGGCGCCGGCAGCAGCCGCATCGGCACCCCGCCGCAGGCCGCCGCGTCACCGACCGGGTACGACCAGCGCTCCGCGCCGGTACGCGCCTCCAGCGCCTTCAGCCGGGCGTCCGCCCAGACGAACACCGTGCCGTCGTGGATGACCGGCCCGGCCTCGGCGGTCTCGAAGTCGGTCTGGACGCCGGTGGTCTCCCACAGCAGTTCGCCGGTGGCGGCCTCCCACGCCTGGACGCCGCCGCCACGGGTGCTGGTGACGACGGTCCCGCGGTCGACCTTGAGGGCGTAGACCCAGCCGTCGGTGTTCAGCCGCCAGCGGTCGGTGCCGTCGGTGGCGTCCAGCGCGTACAGGCTGGGGCCGTCCGACGCGTGGATCCGGCCGTCCGCGACCGCCATCGCCCAGGCCACGTCACGGGTCTTGAACTTGCGCCGCCCGCTGGCCACGTCGAGCGCATGCACCTCGAAGGACGTGACGTAGAGCAGCTCACCGTCCACGGCGGGGGTGCCCCAGACGTCGTTGGACATCCGGAACCGCCAGGGGCGCCAGCGGCCCGGGTCGGCGGGCGGCTGCTCGGCCGGTGCCGCGGCGCCCTCGGGAGACGGCGCACCGCCGGACGCGCCCTGCTGCGGCACTCCGGCGACCGGAGAGCCACCGGGCGGCCGGACCCAGTTCGTCGCGGCGCCGGCCTGTCCGCGGGGCTGCGGCTCACGGCCCTCGGCGCGCGGCCCCGGCCCTATCGGGGCGGGCGAGCCGCCGAGGTGGACGGGTCCGGCGGCGCCTTCCGCGGACGCCGCGGAGAGCGCGGCGGCGGGCGGTGCCGCGGAGACCGGGGTCACCCGGGCCGTCGAGACGTCGGGGCCGAGCGCGGCCGGCTGCGGCATCGGGCCGGGGTGGGCGCCGCGCGGGTCGCTGCCGCGGTGGGCGCCGGGGCCGGCACCGATCCGGCCGGGCCAGCCGCCGTCCGCGGCGGCGCCCGCGGGCGCGTTCTCCGGCCGCGGCGGGGCCTGGGAGGGCTGCGGAGGGGCCGCCACGGGCGCCTGGGGCGGGGACGGCGGGACCGGCGGTGCGGCGGGCGCCGGACGGGCGGAGGCGCGTCCGGAGGCGGCCTGCCGGCTCTCCTGCGGTACGGCGGAGCGGCCGCCGCGGCGGCTCTCGATGAGCGCCACCGCGCCGGGCGGCAGCCACGCCGACGCGGTACCGCTGTCGTCGCTGCCGGAACCGAAGAGGTGCGGGGCGAGCTGGGACTGCAGGTCGGCGGGGGACGGCCGGTGGGCCGCCTCCATCTGCATACAGGACTCCATGAGCGGACGCAGTTCGTCCGGCAGCCCGGTCAGATCGGGGCCCTCGCGCAGCAGCATGAAGACCGTCTCGACCGGGTTGGCGCCGTGGAAGGGGGCGTGTCCGGTGGCGGCGAAGACCAGCGTCGAGCCGAGGGAGAAGACGTCACTGGCGCCCGTGACACTGCGCGAGTCCCGGGCCTGCTCGGGCGACATGTAGGCCGGGGTGCCCACCGCCACGTTGGTCATCGTCAGCCGGGTGTTGGACACCCCGGAGGCGATACCGAAGTCGATCACCCGGGGGCCGTCCTCGACGACCAGCACGTTGGACGGCTTCAGGTCGCGGTGGACCAGGCCGGCGCCGTGGATGGACTGCAGCGCCTCGGCGATCCCGGCCGCCAGCCAGCGCACCGCCTGGGCCGGCAGCGGACCGCACTCATTGACTATTTCCTCCAGGGAGGGCGCGGGGACGTAGGCCGTCGCCAGCCACGGCACCGCCGCGCGCGGATCGGCGTCCACCACCGCCGCGGTGTAGAAACCGCTGACCGCGCGGGCCGCCTCGACCTCGCGTGTGAAGCGGACCCGGAACAGCTGGTCCTCGGCGAGCTCGGTACGTACGGTCTTGATCGCCACGCGCCGGCCGGACGCCGAACGGGCCAGATACACCAGTCCCATGCCGCCGGCCCCGAGTCGGCCGAGCACCTCGAACGGCCCGATCCGCCGGGGATCGTGCTGCGTCAGCTGCTTCAGCTGCTCCACCACTTGTCTGCCACCTCCCCGTGGGGCGTAAAAAAAAGAGACTCTCAAAAGCCACGGGCCGCCGAGAGCCACTGCCCCGTGCAGCGTCTCCCCGCCCTGCGGCGAGGACTATCGAAACGGCCGTACGCGTGCTGATTCTTCCTGGCCGCGCCGACGGTTGCGAACCCGGGGCCCGTCCGTCGTGTCAGGGCATACCCCCCGGTGCCCGCCCCGGGCCCGTTACCCGGCGTTACCCCACCCGGCCTGACGTGCGCGGATACGGCCGACGGCGCACAACTGGCCCGTGGGTTACCGGCGGGTTGGCGTGCCTGTCGGCCGGTGTTCCGGCGACCGGCCAATTCTGCGCCGGCGCAGGCCACTTCGGGGCCGCACTTCTTCGGTGGGGCAATCCGCGGCCCGGAAGCAAGTCGTCCGTTCCTTGTGCGCACGGCTTTCTCCCTCGGCCGTCGTTGCGGGCCACCGCAGCGGCCATATGTCCACGCTAGTACCGGTTCGTACGTGCGCGGCGCGGGGAATTCAAAATTCCGGTCGACACCCGGCATTTTCTGCACGGAGCGTGACCGGTTATCCACGAAAGTTGTCCACAGGCTGTTGATAAGAGCATTCACCGGTTCGGACCAAGCCGCGCACCGTTCACCGGGACCCCGAGCGGGTTCCCCACCGGTGCGGCCACAGGGCCCACGGAGGCCGAACTCCCGCATCCCCATTTGCAGGCAGCCAAATCGCGCTCCGATCACCCCTCGGTAAGCTGACGGCATGACAGGACAAGTACGAACCGTCGACGGCAGAGTGGCCGGCCGCCGCGGACAGGCGACGCGGCAAAAGCTTCTCGACTGCCTCAGTGAAATGCTCAGTTCGTCCCCCTACCGGGACGTCAAGGTCATCGATGTGGCCCGAAAAGCGGGGACTTCGCCCGCTACGTTCTATCAGTACTTCCCGGACGTCGAAGGTGCCGTCCTTGAAATCGCCGAGGAGATGGCCAAAGAAGGCGCGACTCTGACCGATCTTGTCGCCGAACGCTCCTGGGTGGGCAAGTCCGGCTGGCAGGCGGCGGAGGAGCTGGTCGACGGCTTCCTCTCCTTCTGGCGCAAGAACGATGCGATTCTGCGCGTCGTCGACCTGGGTGCCGCCGAGGGCGACAAGCGGTTCTACAAGATCCGCATGAAGATCCTCAACGCCGTCACCAACTCGCTCACCGACTCCATCCAGGAGCTCCAGAGCAAGAACAAGGTCGACAAGGACGTCAGCCCGGCAGCCATGGCCGGTTCGATCGTCGCCATGCTCGCGGCGGTCGCCAGTCACCAGAAGGGCTTCCAGAGCTGGGGCGTGAAACAGGCCGAGCTCAAGCCCAACCTGGCACTGCTGGTGCACTTCGGCGTCACCGGCAAGAAGCCGACCAGGTAAGCGGAGCAAGCCGTTCGAACCACTTATCCGAGCCAGTAAGCCGATCCAGTAAGAGCGAACGAGTAGGCCACCTGAGCCATCCGACCGGGCACCCGGCAACCGGCACCCTTCCGAGGAAGCGGCCCGAGAAGCGCCGCGCCTCCAAGCCCCGTTGCACTCCGCCCCGTTCCGCCCTCGGTCCGTTATCCGTCCTGCCATAGCTGTACCGCACACACAGCGGGTGCCGGCCACCCCCTCCCAGGGGCGCCGAGGCACCCGCTGTGTGCATGTGGACGCGGAACGCGCACACCACGACCCCGCCGCACACCCCGCCGACCGGTCAGCGCCGCTCCAGCCGGAACAGCCGGATCTCCCGCTCCACCCGCGCCTGATAAGCGGCGTACGGCGGCCAGAAGTCCAGCGCCGCCCGCCACGCCCGCGCCCGCTCCGCACCGCTCAGCAGCCGGGCCCGTACGGCGATCTCCTCACCCCGCCAACTCACCGTCGCTTCCGGGTACTTGAGGAGATTTCCGGTCCAGGCGGGGTGGCCCGGACGCCCGAAGTTACTGCCGATCAGCAGCCAGCTGCCGCTCTCCTCCGGCAGACAGGCCAACGGCGTCCGCCGCGGCCGTCCGCTCCGGGCGCCGGTCGCCGTCAGCACGAGCCCGGGCAGCATCCGGGCGCTGAGCAGCACCTTGCCCCCGGTCAGCCGGTGCACCGCACGGTCCAGGACCGGGACGACGTGCGGGGCGACCCGGGCGAACGTCCGGGTCGCGGAGACCTTCTGCACCAGGCGCCGCATCAGCCGCTCCTCCGCCGGCATGCTCCGCCCCTCCCGCGGCGGCATCAGGCGTCGACCGCCGGCAGCAGGTCCACCGCACGGTCCGCGTCGCGCCCCGCCCCCGCGAACAGTCCCGCCTCCTCGGCGGCCCGGGCCCGCAGCCGGTGCGCCGGGCCCAGCAGCAGTTCGTCGCAGACCGCGCGCCGGTGGTACAGCTGCGCCGCGTGCTCCCAGGCGAAGCCGATCCCGCCGGGCATCTGCACCGCCTCGGCCGCCACCGCGCGCAGCGCGTCCAGCGCCTGCGCCAGCGCCAACGCCGCCGCTCCGGACCCACCGGACCTACCGGCCCCACCGGCCCCGCTGCCGAGCCGGGGAGCAGCGCTCGTGTACGTACCGGAGGGCCGGTCCGCCCCGGGCCGCCCTCCGCACGCCGTCCAGGCCGCGCAGTACGCCGCCGAGCGGGCCGTCTGGAGCGTCACATAGAGGTCGGCGAGCCGGTGTTGCACCGCCCGGAAGGACCCGACGGGCCGGCCGAACCGTTCGCGCTCCTTGGCGTACGCGACGGCCCCGGCCAGCGCCGCACCGGCCGCCCCGACCGCCTCGGCGGCCAGCACCACGGCCGCCCCCACCCCCGTCGCGACCAGCGCCGCACCGACCGCACGCGCCGCCTCACCGCCCTCCTCACCCAGCAACTCGGCCGGGACGTCGCGCAGTTCGAGCCGCGCCTGCGGCCGGGTCTCGTCCCCCGCGGCCTGCCGGGTCCGCCGCAGCCCGGCCGCGCCGGCCGCCCGGACCAGGAAGAGCCGGGTGCTGCTGCGCGCGAACCCGCCGGTGTGCGCGGCCACCACCAGCACCTCGGCGGTGTGCCCGTTCAGCACCTGCCCGGCCTCCCCGTACAGCCGCCAGCCCGCACCGCCCTCCTCCTTGTGCGCCTGGATCCCGCCGGCCCGGCCGCCGCCCGCCCAGTCACCGTCGTTCGGCCCGGTCAGGGCCAGCGCGGTGGCGAGCCGGCCGTCCGGTACTGCCAGCGTGCCGGTCAGCTCGCCGGAGGCGAGGGCCGGCAGCAGACCGGCGCGCTGCCGCTCGCTGCCCAGCGCGAGGATCAGCGGGGCGGCCAGCACGGCGGTGGCGATCAGCGGCGAGGGCAGCAGGGTGCGGCCGGTCTCCGCGCAGACCAGGGCGAGTTCGGTGGGCCCGCAGCCGGCCCCGCCGTACGTGGTGGGCAGGGCCAGGCCGGGCAGTCCGAGCCGGCCGGCGAGCTCCCGCCACAGCTCCTCGTCGTAGCCGGGTGGCGTACGCACCGCCGCCTTGACCTCGTCCGGGCCGCAGCGTTTGTCCAGCAGTGCGCGCAGCGTGCGGCGGATTGCGTGCTGCTCCTCGGTGAACGCGGCATCCATCGGCGGGCTCCTCCCGGCCGTACGACCACACCCACCGGGTCCGGCGGGCGGGCGCCATCGCGATCTGACGGGCCGTCATGGTAGGGAGGGGTGCCGCAGTTTCCCAGAGCCGGGCGGTGCGATTCCCGTGGCGGGCAGGCCGGTTGGGCGAACTCGGAGCCCGGCCCCCGGCCGGACGACACCCCTGCCGCAGCCCCTGCGGGACGGGACCCCCGGGCCGGATGCCCCCTGCCACGACCCCCGATATCTGATGTACCGTCAGATTCATGCCTTCACCAGCTTCCGGCCCCCGTCGTCCCGGGAACCGCAAGGTCGCCGTCGCCGGTATCGCGCTGTCCGACTGCGGCCGGGTGGACGAGGCCACCCCGTACGCGCTGCACGCGCAGGCCGCCCGCCGGGCGCTCGCCGACAGCGGTCTGGACCGGTCGGTGATCGACGGCTTCGCCTCGGCCGGCCTCGGCACCCTCGCACCCATCGAGGTCGCCGCACACCTGGGACTGTGCCCCACCTGGGTGGACTCGACCTCGGTGGGCGGCGCCACCTGGGAGGTGATGGCCGCGCACGCCGCCGACGCGATCGCCGCGGGCCACGCCGAAGCCGTCCTCCTCGTCTACGGCTCCACCGCCCGCGCCGACATCAAGGCCCGGCGCCGCACCGCCAATCTCTCCTTCGGCGCCCGCGGCCCGCTCCAGTTCGAGGTCCCCTACGGGCACACCCTGATCGCCAAGTACGCCATGGCGGCGCGCCGCCACATGCACGAATACGGCACCACGCTGGAGCAGTTGGCGTCGGTGGCCGTCCAGGCGCGGGCCAACGCGGCGAGCAATCCGGACGCGATGTACCGCGATCCGATCACGGTGGACGACGTCCTCGCCGGCCCGATGATCGCCGACCCGTTCACCACCCTGCACTGCTGCATCCGCTCCGACGGCGGCTGCGCGGTTCTGCTGGTCGCCGAGGACCATGTCCCCGACCTGGCCAAACCCCCGGTTTGGGTGCTCGGTTCCGGCACCGCGGTCTCGCACACCACCCTGTCCGACTGGGACGACTTCACGGTCTCGCCGGCGGCGGTCTCGGGACGCCTGGCCTTCGAGCGGGCCGGCGTACGGGCGGCGGAGATCGATCTCGCCCAGCTCTACGACGCCTTCACCTACATGACCCTGGTGACGCTGGAGGACCTGGGCTTCTGCGCCAAGGGGGAGGGCGGTGCGTTCGTCGAGAAGGGGCGACTGCTGCGGGACGGCGCGCTGCCGGTGAACACCGACGGCGGTGGGCTGTCCGCCTGCCACCCCGGGATGCGCGGGCTGTTCCTGCTGGTCGAGGCGGTACGCCAGCTCCGCGGCGAGGCCGGCCCGGACCGCCAGGCCCACCGCCCCGACGGCACCCTCCCGCAGCTCGCGGTCGCCAGCGGCACCGGCGGCTGGTTCTGCTCGTCGGGGACGGTGGTACTGGGGCGGGGGTAGCGGCGTTGCCGGGGGCGGAGAGGGCGGCGTTGCCGGGCGGGGAGGGCGGCGTTGCCGGGCGGGGAGGGCGGCGTTGCCGGGGGCGGGGGCCCCAGGGCAACGCCGCTACCCCCGTCCCCGGCGCGTGGCGCTCCGCCGCGTCAGACCGCCAGCCGTTCCTCGATCAGGTCGGCGGCCCGGCGGGTGCCGCCCTCCGCACGGGCCTGGGCCCGTAGCGCGGCCGAGCGGGCCGCCACCCGCGGATCGGTGGTCAGCTCAAGCAGCGCCGCACGCAACGCCTCCGGAGTGGCATCGGCGGTGTCGATCCGGCGGGCCACGCCCAGCTCGACCAGCCGGTCGGCGTTGCTGAACTGCTCGGCGCCCTGCGGCACCGCGATCATCGGCACACCCGCGTACAGCCCCTCGCTGCTGCCGCCCATCCCGGCGTGCGTCACGAACGCGTCCGCCTGCTCCAGGATCGCCAACTGCGGTACCCACGACCGCACTTCGACATTCCCCGGTACGTCCGGGCCCAGCTCCGCCGGATCGACGTACCTGCCGATCTGCAGCACCACATGCCACCCCGGCAGCTCCCCGAAGGCCGCCACGCAGCGCCGGTAGAACTCCGGCTGCCGGGTGTACGCCGAGCCCAGCGACACCAGCAGCACCTTCTCCGCACCGGCCGGCCGGGCCCAGTCACCCTGGTCCGCACGGGAACCGAGGCACGGCCCGACGAAGGTCACCGCGGCGTCGTCCACCCGGTCCGCGTGCGGCTGCATCGCCCGCGGGATCGTCGCCAGCGCCCGGCGCGGCCGGCCGGAGAACTCCCCCACGTCCGTGGTGACCGCCCCGCACCGCGCCAGCCAGGCGGCGAACCGGGCCTGGTACGCCCCGGCCCCCGGCAGCCCGTCGAACGCCGCCCCGATCTCCTCCTGAGCGCCCTCCCAGGCCACGTACGTCGGTGACAGCTGGACGACGTCCCGGCCCTGCGCCTCGGCCAGCGCACGGGCGGCATACGCCCCGACGTCGTAGAGGTAGAGATCGGCGGGATCGTCGTCGTAGACGGCCCGCAGCTGCGGCAGCACGGCGATCGCGTCGTCGAGGAAGAGCGAGGCCGCGGCGACCGGATCCTCGGGCCAGTTGTTGTCGGCGACCGGCAGGGTGGAGGTGTAGCGGACGAGCGTGGCGCCCGTGGGGGCGATCAGCGCGGCGGCGTGGTCGGTGTTGGCGTACGTGACGCGATGGCCGCGGGAGACCAGCTCGCGGATGATCTCCAGGCTGGGCAGGACATGACTGACCATGGGCGTGCCGACCATGGCGATATGAGCAGAGCGCGACATACCGGAACTTCCTTCTTCCTTCTTCGCAGAACTACGGCAAGAGGGGCCGCAAGAGGGCCGCATGACGACCGCAAGAGGGGCCGCAAAAGGGCCACATGGGGGCCACAAAAGGGCAGGGAGAAACCGCGGGACGGGAGACCGCCCGACGTCGCGTCAGCCGTAGATCTGAAGGAAGCGCATGCGGGGAGCGTAGCCCGCCCGGTCGCGGCCGGTCGAAGCATTTTCCGCACCGCCGCGACAACGGAACCCTCCGCCGGCACACGCCCGTCCGCACCACCTTCCACGCAAGCCATCCACGCCACCCACGCCCACCCACGCCCACCCACGTGATCTATACAAGCGTCATAGACAAACGTTTAAGACGCTCGTATAGTTCAACCCATCGGGCCTTCACCGCCCCACCGATTCACCGCCCCACCGATCCGCCACCCACGCACCGCCCCCGGAAGGAATCCCGCCATGCCCAAGTCCGCCATGCCCAAGTCCGTTCTGATCTCCGGCGCGAGCATCGCCGGCCCGGCGCTCGCCTACTGGCTGCACCGCCACGGCTTCTCCGTGACCGTCGTCGAGCGCGCGCCCGCGCTGCGGACCGGCGGTTACAAGGTCGACATCCGCGGCGCGGCGATCGAGGTCGCCGACCGGATGGGGATCCTGGAGGACATCCAGCGCGCCAGTACGGACATGCAGAGCGGCGCCTACGTGAAGGCCGACGGCACCCGCGTCGCCACCCTGCCCGCCGCGATCTTCGGCGCCCGCACCGGCCGGGACGACGAGATCATGCGCGGTGACCTGGCCCGCATCCTGTACGAACACACCCGCGCGGACGTCGAGTACATCTTCGGCGACTCGATCACCTCCCTCACCTCCATCGACCCGACCGCCTCGATCGACCCGACCGCCTCGATCGACCCGACCGCCTCGGCCGCCTCGGCCGCCTCGGCCGCCGACGACGGTGGGGTCGAGGTCACCTTCGAGCGGGGCGCACCCCGCCGCTTCGATCTCGTCGTCGGCGCCGACGGACTGCACTCGAACGTCCGACGGCTGGCCTTCGGCCCCGAGGAGCAGTTCGTGCGGCACCTGGGCGCTTACATCTCGGCGTTCTCCATGCCGAACGAACTCGGCCTCGACCGCGAGGAGTTGTACTACGCGGAGCCCGGCCGACTGGTCTGCGCGTACAGCTCGGCCGGAGACCCGGCGGCCAAGGGCCTGCTCGTCTTCCGCTCGCCCCGGCGGAGCTACGACCACCGTGACCGGGCACAGCAACTGGCCCTGCTGGAAACCGCCTTCGCCTCCACCGGCTGGCGGACCTCGCGGATGCTGGAAGCGGCCCGCTCGGCCCCGGACCTGTACTTCGACGGGCTGCACCTGATCGAGATGGACCGCTGGTCCCGCGGGCGGGTGGTACTCCTCGGCGACGCCGCACACTGCCCCTCGCCGGCGTCGGGGCAGGGCACGGGAATGGCGCTGGTCGGTGCGTACGTCCTGGCCGGCGAGCTCGCGGCGGCGGGCGGCGTGCCGGAGGCGGCGTTCGCCCGTTACGAGGAGGAGATGCGCGGCTACGTCACGGTCAATCATGAGCTGGCACGCAAGTTCGCGCGGGAGATGACCGTGAACAGCCGGTGGGGGATCCGACTCCGGCACCTGATGCTGCGGATGCTGCCGCACATGCCCTGGAAGGACGCCGTGACGAGAAAGATCGCAGAGGACGTCCAGCGGTGCGCCCAAGCAATCACGCTGAAGGACTATGACTCGCCGGTGACGGCGGGGGCGGCGGGATCGGCCGACTCCTCCGGCTCGGCGGGGGCGGCGGGAGCCATGGGGCGTGCATCGGCCGCCAGGGCCCCGTACGCCGCCGCCTGAGTACGCTGCCCGACATGAGCGATCACCCGGCCGGCCCCCCGCACGATGACCCCGCCACCACCACCGGCGCCGCAGCGTCCGGCGCCGCAGGGTCCGACGCCGCCGAGTGCGCGGACCCCGCTGAAACCGCTGACACCGCTGACACCGCCGACGCCGCGGGCCGCGCGTTCCGGCAGTTGCTGCGTGGACTGCGGGTCTGGGACGTCGAGCTGCCGTCGTTCGATCCGGAGGCGGCGCCGGCCGAACCGCTGCCGCTGTTCCGGCAGTGGCTGCGGGAGGCCGCCGAGGCCGGCCAGCCGGAGCCGCACACCATGGCGCTGGCCACGGCGGACGCCGCCGGCAACCCCTCCGTACGGACCGTGATGCTGCACGACGCCGATGAGCGGGGCTGGCACTTCGGCTCGCACCGCGGCAGCCGCAAGGGCCGCGAACTGGCCGCACGGCCCCGGGCGGCACTCGATTTCTACTGGCCTGCGGTGGGCCGCCAGGTACGGGTCGCCGGTGCGGTGACCGAGGCGGGCCCGGAGGAGAGCGCGGCCGATCTGCACCGCCGTTCGACGGGGGCGCTGGCCGCGGCGCTGGTCGGCCGGCAGAGCGAGGTGCTGGGGTCGGTCGAGGAGCTGGCGCGCGCCTCCGAGGCCGCCTGGGAGCGGGCCCGGCGCGAGCCGGAGGCTCCGGTGCCCAGCTGGACGCTGTACGTACTGGAGCCCGACGAGGTCGAGTTCTTCCAGGGGGACGCCCGGCGCCGCCACGTACGCCTCAATTACCGGCGAAGCGAACGCGGTGGAGCCGGCGGCTGGGAGCGGGAACTGCTCTGGCCGTAGGGGCAGAGCGGGAGCTGCTCCGGCCGTAGGAGGGGCTTGCTCAGAACTGCCGGTACATGATGTGCAGCCCCACGTACCCCTTGGTGGGGTGGTGGAAGCCCTCCGGCAACGTGGTCATGATCCTGAAGCCCAGAGACTGCCAGAGGGCCACGGCACGGGTGTTGGTCTCCACCACGGCGTTGAACTGCATGGCGCGGTAGCCCTCGGCGTGGGCCCAGGCCAGCACGTGTTCACCCAGGGCCCGCCCGACGCCGCGACCGGCGAACTGCGGGTCGACCATGAAGCTGGCACTGGCGATGTGCGAGGCGGCGCCCATGTGGTTGGGGTTCATCTTCGCGGTGCCGAGCACCGCCCCGGCGTCGTCCACGGCGACGACCGTACGGCCGGGCGGCGCCAGCAGCCACATCTCGCGCCCGGTCTCCTCGTCGAGGTCGCGCGGGTAGGTGTACGTCTCACCGGCGGCGACGATGGTGTGGAAGAACGGCCAGATGGCGGGCCAGTCGGCCGCGGTCGCCTCACGAATCAGCACGACTCCAGCATGGCGACGGCCGGCTCACCCCGCCACCGAATTCCCCGCGGCATTCCCCAGAGGCCGAAACACCGGAACGACGAACCCGGGACCACTCACCCCCTCGCCACTCGCCCCCTCGCCGCCCGACCCGGCACCGCCCGGCCCGGTGTCGCTGTCCCGGCGGAAGTCCACGACCAGCGGCATACCGATCCGCAGGTCCGCCTCCGGGCAGCCGACGATCTCGGTCATCATCCGTGGCCCCTCGGCGAGATCGACCACCGCCGCGACGTACGGGGTCCGGTCCCCGAACGGCGGGAGGTCGTTGCGGTGCACGACGGACCAGGTGTAGAGCGTGCCGCGGCCGGTGGCCGGCTCCCAGCCGACGTCCTCGCTCCAGCAGTACGGGCAGAACTCCCGCGGGTAGTGGTGCGCCCGCCCACACCCCTCGGCCCGGCAACGGCGCAGCAACAACCGCCCCTCGGCCGCAGCGTCCCAGTACGGCCGGGTGAAGGCGTCCACCTCCGGCACGTCCGACCGCGTGGCACTCCTTGCCGCACCCCGCACCGTCGTCCCCTCGGTCACCGGACCACCCCCACCAGCTCCGCCGGCGGGCCTCTCCCGACCCGCGCACATCGCCCTGCCCATACCTGACGATACGTCAGTTAGGCCCAGCACAACAGACACAGCCGCAGCCACAGCCGCGATCGCAGCGCAGTCGCAGCCACAGCAGTAATCACGGCCGCCGTCGCAGCCACAGCCACAGCCACAGCCGCAGCCGCAGCCGCAGCCGCCGCACGATACGAGAAGGCGCGCTGCGCGAACCCCCGAGACCCCGGCCCCGCACCCCGCACCCCGCACCCCGCACCCCGCACGGAACACCCCGCCCACCCACTTCTCACGACCACCCCATTCCTGACAAGGCGTCAGTTCAGTAATCTGACTAGGCGTCAGCCAGCTGCACCGGGCGCCCGGCGCTGGTGCAGCAGCCAATGAGAGCCGTCACACAGGAGCGGGCGACTGCGATGCTTGGATCGACTCACGGCACCCTCACCACTCACTCCCGGCCGGCCCGCGTCGTGGCCTGTGGGGAGCAACCACCACACACCGTCCACGGTATGACCGCATCGCACCGCGGCAGCGGCGGACCGAACGGCCAGGGCGGACCGAACGGCCAGGGCAGCCCGGACGGCCAGGGACCCGGCGAGGCGGTCGACCGGGACGTCAGCGGCCGTCCGCTGTACGCCCCGGTGCCCGACCTCGACCGGTTCTTCCGGCCGGAGTTGGTGGCCGTGATCGGCGCCTCGGACAGCGAAGGCCGCCCCCACACCGGCATCACCCGCCAGCTGATCGCCTGGGCCGAGCGGGTCGGCGCCCGGCTGCACCCCGTGAACCCCGGGCGCACCCGGGTCTTCGGGCTGCCCTGCCACGCCACCGTCGCCGACCTCCCCGAGACCGTCGACCTGGCCGTACTGCTCGTCAGCGACCCCCTTCCGGTCATCGAGCAACTGGCGGCGGCGAAGGTGAAGTTCGCGGTGGCGTTCGCCTCCGGCTTCGCCGAGACCGGGGAGGAGGGCGCGGCCGCCCAGGCCCGGCTGGCCGAGGCCGTGGCACGCTCGGGGCTGCGGCTGCTCGGCCCCAACACCAATCTCAACGCCTTCGAGAAGTTCCGTGACGATCTCGACGGTCCGGCCATCGCCCTGATCACGCAGTCAGGCCACCAGGGCCGGCCCGTCTTCACCCTCCAGGAACTGGGCATCCGCCTTTCCCACTGGGCCCCCACCGGCAACGAGGCCGACCTTGATACCGCCGACTTCCTCTCCTACTTCGCCACCCGCCCCGAGGTCGGAGCCATCGCGGCGTATGTGGAAGGGCTCAAGGACGGCCGCAGCTTTCTGCTCGCGGCCGACCGCGCGGCCCGTCACCAGGTGCCCGTCGTCGCCGTCAAGGTCGGCCGCACCGAGACCGGCGCCCGGACGGCCGCCTCGCACACCGGCAAGCTCACCGGCGCGGACGAGGTCGTGGACGCCGCGATGCGCCAGTTCGGGGTGATCCGGGTGGACGGGCTCGACGAGCTGCAGGACACCGCGGCGCTGCTGGCCCGCGCCAGGAAGCCCACCGCCGAGGGCATCGCGGTCTATTCGATCTCCGGCGGCACCGGCGCCCACTTCGCCGATCTGGCGACCGCCGCCGGGCTGCGGCTGCCCACCCTGGACACCGCCAAGCAGGCCGAACTGCACCAGTGGATACCGGACTACCTCTCCGTCGCCAACCCGATCGACAACGGCGGGCACCCCGTCGGCGACTGGCGCGGCCGCAAGATCATCGACGCGATCCTGGCCGACCCCGCCGTCGGCGTGCTGATCTGCCCGATCACCGGCCCCTTCCCGCCGATGAGCGACAAGCTCGCCCAGGACCTGGTGGACGCGGCGGAGCAGACCGACAAGCTGGTGTGCGTGGTGTGGGGGTCGCCGGTCGGTACGGAGGACGCCTACCGCAGCACACTGCTCGGCTCCTCGCGCGTGGCCACCTTCCGCACCTTCGGCAACTGCATCACCGCCGTACGCGCCTATCTCGACCACCACCGCTTCACGGCCGACTACCGCTCGCCCTTCGACGACGCCCCGCGCGTCCCGTCCCCCTCCGCGCGCAAGGCGCAGGCCCTGCTGCGCCCGGGCCAGCAGCTCAGCGAGCACGCGGCGAAGCAACTGCTGCGCGCCTACGGCATCCGGGTCCCCCGCGAACAGTTGGTGACCAGCGCGGCGGCGGCCGTACGGGCGGCGAGCCTGGTCGGCTATCCCGTGGTCATGAAGGCCTCCGGGGCCCAACTGGCGCACAAGACCGAGCTGGGGCTGGTCAAGGTCGGGCTGACCTCGGCCAGCCAGGTCCGGGACGCCTACCGCGAACTCACCGACATCGCCCGTTACGAGGACGTCCCGCTGGACGGCGTGCTCGTCTGCCAGATGATCGAGCGGGGCGTCGAGATGGTCGTCGGGGTCACCCCCGACCGTCTCTTCGGGCCGACCGTGACCGTGGGGCTGGGCGGGGTGCTCGTCGAGGTGCTGCGGGACGTCGCGGTGGGCGTACCGCCCTTCGGCGAGGACCGGACGCGCGCGATGCTCGACGAACTCCGCGGCCGTGCCCTCCTGGACGGCGTACGCGGCGGGCCGCCCGCGGACGTCGACGCGCTGGTCGAGGTCGTCCTCCGGGTCCAGCGGATGGCCCTGGAACTGGACGGCGCGCTCGCCGAGCTGGACATCAACCCGCTGGTGGTCCTGGAGCGCGGGCAGGGCGCGGTGGCCCTCGACGCGCTCGCCGTCTGCCACTGACCCCGACCGCCGCCTCCGCGACCCGGTCCACCGCCTCAACCGCAGCCGTAATCCCTGCCGCAGCCGCACTCCTTGCCGCGGCCGCACACGTAAGCCCTGCCGCAGCCACACTCCCTGCCGTAGCCGCCGCCCCGACCGCACCCTCTGGAGCCGCTCCCCCATGACAACCTCCGAGCCTTCCCCGTTCTCCCCGCCGTCCTCGTCCGGCCGTTCCGCCGATTCCGCGAACTCCACCGCATCCAGCGAATCCGCCGAATCCGCCGAGTTCCGCGCCTCCGCACAACCCGTCGTCGACGCGCTTGATTCATTGGTACTGCACACCACTGACAACGGCGTCTCGTGGATCACCCTCAACCGCCCGGACGCGCTGAACGCCGTCACCTGGGACCAGCGCGAACGCATCATCCGCCGGCTCGCGGACGCATCGGCCGACCCGGACGTACGGGCCGTGGTCATCACCGCGACCGGCAAGGGCTTCTGCGCCGGCGCCGATCTGCGCGGCGGCCCGCACTCCGACGAACGGCCCACCGGTGAACGGGCCGCCGGTGACCAGGCCGCCGACGAACGGGCCACCGGTGAACCGACCGCCGGTGAACGGGTGTCAGGCGATGTGGCGCGAATGATCCGGCGCGGCGCCCAGCGGTTCATCGCCGCGGTGCTGGACTGCGAGAAGCCGGTCATCGCCGCGGTCAACGGCACCGCGGCCGGGCTCGGCGCCCATCTCGCGTTCGCCTGTGATCTGGTGCTGGCCGCCGAATCGGCCCGCTTCATCGAGGTGTTCGCCCGCCGCGGCCTCGTACCGGACGGTGGCGGGGCCTACCTCCTGCCCCGGCTGATCGGCCCGCAGCGGGCGAAGGAGTTGATGTTCTTCGGCGACGCGGTGCCGGCCGCGGAGGCCGAGCGGCTGGGGCTGGTCAACCGGGTCGTCCCGGACGGCGAACTGGCGAAGACCGCCCGGGAGTGGGCGGAGCGGCTGACGGCCGGCCCGACCCGCGCACTGGCGCTGACCAAACAGCTGGTGAACGCGTCGTTCGAGACCGACCGGGCCGCGGCCTTCGCCGCCGAGGCCGCCGCCCAGGAGATCACCATGTCGACGGCGGACGCCCAGGAGGGGGTCGCCGCCTTCGTGGCGCGCCGCAGCCCGACGTACCGGGGCCGCTGACGACACCACGGCCCCGCCGGCCGGCCCACCACCCGTACGCAGCCCCGCTACTTCACGTCCTCCGGGCACACCGGTACCTCATGGGTGTTCCGGGTCCGCACCCCCGGCAGCCATCCCCGCGCCCCCTGCCCGTTGGTGACCAGGTACCAACGGGTGGAGGTGATGCCCGCTTCGTCGCGGACCATCTGCCCGTCGGTCACGACGCAGCGCGCGGCGAGCTCGTCGCCGTGCCAGACCCGGCCCGCGGCGTTGTCGCGCGCGGCGTACGCGGCGTACGGGTCCTTGGCGAGTCGCAGCGCGCACTCCAGGGAGCGGCCCGTACGGCAGGCGCGTTCGCTGTTGTAGACCGCGATCTTCACCGTCGGGGGAGGCCCCGCCGGCTGCTGCGTGACGGGCCCGGGCCGCACCAGCCACCACACCCCCAGCGCCACCGCGGCCACCGCCGCCACCACGCAGGCGATCGCGTACGGACGTCTTTGGGGCAGCGCGAAGACGTACGGCCACCTACGAGGTGAACGCGCCTCGGGTGTCTGCTCGTTGCCCGTCCGCCGGACGCGGTCCCACAGCCCGGGCGGTGTCTCGATCTGTTCGTCCGCGAGCCGCAGCCGGGCGCGCAGCAGTGCCTCGACGTCGTCGCCGGATGCGTCGCCCCGGCCCCCGCCGTCGAACGGCCGGCCGCCGCCGCCCGCACCACCGGTGCCGCCGACCCCGCCGGTCTCGCCGTCCTGGCGTCGCCCCGCGTCCACCGTGCCGCTCACCTCCCGGCCTGCCCGTGCTCCGATTCAACGAGGTACGCGCGCAGCCTGTCCAGCGCGCGGGCCCGATGGCGGGCGGCCGTACCACGGTGCACCTTCATGATCTTGGCGGCCTGGTCGAGGGTGTAGCCGTCGAGGTCGACGAGGATGACGATGCCCGCCTGCCGGTGCGACAGCCTCCCCAACAGGCGGACCGCCTCGATCTCGGCGTGCCGCCGCTCCACCCCGCCGTCCCAGCCGCCCGGTTCGGCGCCGAGTCCCGCACCCGCGCCGCCGCCCGCACCGGCCTCCTCGACGCCCTCCAGGCCGTCCACGAGGACCTGGCGGCGGTCCCTGCGGTAGGCGTCGCGTGCGACGTTGAGAACGGTGGTGAAGGCGTAGGCGTACGGCTCCGGGTGGGCGAGGAAGCGCTGCGGCCGGGCGGCGAGCTTGAGATACGCCTCGTGCACCACGTCCTCCGCGGACTGTCGCGAACCGGCCAGCATCACCGCCCTGCGGTAGAGGCGGGGCAGCAGGCCGCAGAAGACCTCGTCGAAGGAGGACGAGGCGGCGGACGATGCTGCTGACGGTGACGATGATGATGACGGTGGTGACGGTCTTGCATCGGCCATGTACCGGAACTCTCCCCCATGTTCGGCTACGGACGCGGCCGACGTGGACGCTACCCGCGCGGACGGCACACAATCAGGAACCCCTCCACCAATTTCCCCCCAATTTGCCTCCCCTCGGCCGTAGATCATCGGGTGCACCTCGAAACCACCCGTGCGGGTGGCCGCCGGCCGCACGCCTTCACATCTGACGATCCATCAGATTCAATGGAATCGAACCGGTGGAACCGGCCGGGCAGAAGGCGCCAGCAGGAGACACCAGCAGAAGACGAGACAGGGCAGAACAAGAACAGGGCAAGGCAGGACAAGACAAGACGAGTTAAGACAGGGCGGACGCGATGACGGGACCGAGGGGGACGAAGCGATGATGGGGCACGCGGGGATGGCGGCCACGGCCGTGCGGTACCTCCGCTCGGTCGGCGCACCGACCACGGCCGCCGCACCCGCCACTCCTGCCGCGCCGCTCCCGCGGCCCGCCCTGCGCGCCGTACGCGAGGGTGAGCGCGCCCCCCTGGACCCGGCCGCCTTCCGATCCGTCCTGGGCCACTTCGCCAGCGGCGTCACCGTCGTCACGGCACCGGGCGAACCCGGCCCGGCCGGCTTCGCCTGCCAGTCCTTCGCGTCCCTCTCCCTCGATCCGCCGCTGGTGACGTTCATGGTGGCGCGTACGTCGACGACCTGGCCGCGGATCGCGCGCGCCGGGGTGTTCTGCGTCAACGTCCTCGGCGCGGAACAGGGCGAGTTGTGCCGGGGTTTCGCGGTCAGTGGTGGCGACAAGTTCGCCGGGGTCTCCTACGGGCCGGCGCCGGCGACCGGCTCACCGCGGCTGGACGGGGCCCCCGCCTGGATCGACTGCACCATCCAGGCCGTGCACACCGGAGGCGACCACCTCATCGTCGTCGGCCGCGTCGAGGCCCTCGGCACGGACCCGGCGGCCGCCGAAGCCGGTCCCCTGCTGTTCCACCGGGGCACGTTCGGGCACTTCAGCCCCTGAGCACGGCCGGCGGCCGGTGCGGTCGGTGCGGTCGGGCAGCTGGTGCGGTCGGGCCCGTCGAGGCCACCGGGGCCATCGCGGGGCCGTCGAGGACGGCAGGCCGCAGGACAGCGCAGGACAACGCAGGGCAGCGCAGGACAACGCTGGAATGCGCCACCGCTCAGGGCCCGTTCCCCTGCCGGGTCAGGACATGCCGGTGCCAGGCGTCCGGGTCGCCCAGGAAGTAGTAGAGGGTGGGGCGCTTCTCGGTACCGCCCATGAACCACTGCCCCCGGCAGTCGCCGTCCACCTCCACCTGCAGCTGCGCGTCCGATGTGAAGCGGTTCAGCTCCCACCGGCCGACGCCGCCGCAGTGGTCGCCCGGTTTGCTCAGCCCGCGGGCCGTCGCGGTGCCGTCGGCGCGCAGCTGAAGAGTGCCGCCGCTGTCGTCCCGCCACACCCCGACGAGCCCGGCCCGGTCCGGCTTCGGGGGCTCGTACGCCGGCAACAGCCCCGTCGCGAGGGCGACTACGCCCAGCACACCCCCCACGAGGGCGATCAGGAAGCCGCTGCCCGCGACCGTGACGGTCAGCCGCACGGTGCGCCGGCTCCCGGTGCCGCCGGCGGCGACCGCGGCCAACAGGGCGGCCGGTACGGCGGCCGCGGTGAGGACCGGCCAGCACACCAGGTAGGCCAGCGGCGGGCCCACGGAACCGGTGAGGAGCGCGCAGCACGCCCCGTAGGCGAGCGTCGCACCGGCCGCCGAGAAGGGGGCGGCAGCCGCGGTGCACCACCACGGGGGCCGCCCCTGCCACCCTCCCCAACGGGCGGCCAGCCTCCCCAGCGTCAGCGTGGGCAGCACCAGGGTGAGCGTCAGCACCAGGCCGGGGAGCGCGCCGAGGACCAGCGCGACCGGGGCCATGAAGGCGGCCAGGAACACGTTGCCGACCGGCCCCTCCTGGGTGAAGCCGTACAGCACGACCCCGACCGTCGCGCACAGCGCCTCGGCCAGCAACGCCGCCATCGACACCAGAACGGCCCGCCCGCTCCAGACGTCGCGGAGCCGCCCGGAGGCCGCCCCGGCCCCGACTTCCGCTGTCATCCCCGTCCCCCGTCGCTCATCTCACGGGGATCATGCACCGGCCGGCGATGCGCCCCGCCACCGGGGGCGGCTCACGCCGGGGCGGGCTGCCCCTGGGCCGCCCCCGTGCGGCGCACCCGGATGACCAGGGCCATCAGCGCCGCCAGTGCGCACAGGGCGCCCGAGGCGTACCAGACCGGGTTGTACGTGCCGAAGGCGTCGCGGGCCAGGCCGCCCAGGAAGGCGATCAGGGCGGCGCCCACCTGGTGGGCGGCCAGGACCCAGCCGAAGACGATCGCACCGTCCTCGCCGTAGTGCTCACGGCACAGCGCGATGGTCGGCGGGACCGTCGCCACCCAGTCCAGGCCGTAGAAGACGATGAAGAAGACCATCGGCGGGTGGACGGTGTCGGAGAGCAGCAGCGGCAGGAACATCAGCGACAGACCGCGCAGGCCGTAGTAGACGGCCAGCAGCCGGCGGGTGTCGAAGCGGTCGGTGAACCAGCCGGAGGCGATCGTTCCGGCGATGTCGAAGACGCCGATCACCGCGAGCAGTGAGGCGGCCGCCGTCATCGGCATGCCGTGGTCGTGCGCCGCGGGCACGAAGTGCGTCTTGACGAGGCCGTTGGTGGTGGCGCCGCAGATCGCGAAGGTGCCGGCCAGCAGCCAGAACGGCCCGGCGGAGGTCCCCCCGCCCGCGCGATGCCGGGAGCGCGGGAGGGCCGCGGAGGCCAGCGCCCGCACCGCGCGCCGGGCCGCGCCCCGCTGCGGCGGCGGCTTCGGCACGAACGCCTCCGCCCCGTACGGTGCCACGCCCACGTCCGCCGGGTGGTCGCGCAGCAGCAGCCACACCAGCGGGACCACGGCCAGCGCGGCCAGCGCGACGGTCACGGCGGCCGGCCGCCAGTCGTGCCGGTCGACGATCCAGGAGAGGACGGGGAGGAAGACCAGTTGGCCGGAGGCGCCGGCCGCGGTGAGGATGCCGGTGACCAGCCCGCGCCGCGCGGTGAACCAGCGGCCGGTGACCGTGGCGGCGAAGGCCAGCGCCATCGAGCCGCTGCCCAGCCCCACCAACACGCCCCAGAGGAGCACCAGTTGCCAGGCGGCCGTCATGAAGACGGTCAGCCCGGCGCCGACCGCGATGACCGTCAGGGCGACCGCGACCACCCGCCGGATGCCGAACCGGTCCATCAGGGCGGCGGCGAACGGCGCGGTCAGCCCGTACAGCGCGAGGTTCACCGACACCGCGAACCCGATGGTGCCGCGCGACCAGTGGAACTCGGCGTGCAGCGGATCGATGAGCAGACCGGGGAGGGAGGCGAAACCGGCCGCGCCGATGATCGTGAGGAAGGTGACGGCGGCGACCGACCAGGCACGGTGCGGGCGCCGCCTCGGCGCGGCCTCGGCGGCGACGGGAGCGGGAGCGGGAGCGGGGATGCGGTCGTCCGTCGCGGGCGGACGGAGTTCGGGTGTCTGGGGCGTCTGGGGCACCCCAGCAGCCTCGCCCCCGCCCCCGTACGGAACGAGTGGCCGGAGGGCCAGCCTTCATCAGGTTCAGGCCATCACGGCCGCGGGCCAACGACCCTGCCCCCCCCGAGGACGCCCAAACCGTAACGGCCCCGCCCCCCGAGGACGCCCAAACCGTAACGGCCCTGCCCCCGAGGACGCCGCAACCGTAACGCCCCGCCCCGCCCCATCTACCCGAACGTCAGCACCGCCCGCGCCACCCGCCCGTGATGCGCGTCGTCCGCCGCCTTCGCGAAGTCCTCCACCGGGTACGTCCGGGTCACCAACTCGTCCAGCAGCAGCCGCCCTTCGCGGTACAGCCGGGCGTACAGCGCGATGTCCCGCTGCGGGCGGGACGACCCGTAGCGGCAGCCGAGGATCGACTTGTCCAGGTACATCGCCGACACCGGGAACGACGCCTCCGCGCCGGCCGGCGGCACCCCGAGCAGAACCGCCTGGCCGTGCCGGTCCAGCAGGTCGATCGCCTGCCGGATCAGCCGCGTACTGCCCACGCACTCGAAGGTGTGGTCGGCGCCGGCCGGCAGGATCTCCTTCACCGCCTTGACGGCGTCCGCCGCCGCCGAGGCGTCGACGAAGTGGGTGGCCCCGAACTGCCGCGCCACGGTCTCCTTCGCCGGATTGGCGTCCACCGCCACGATCACCGACGCACCCGCGAGCCGCGCTCCCTGGAGGACGTTGAGCCCGATCCCGCCCGACCCGATCACCACGACCGAGTCCCCGCGGTCGACCTTCGCGCGGTTGAGCACCGCGCCGACCCCGGTCAGCACCCCGCACCCGATCAACGCGGCCGACGACAGCGGAATGTCCCGGTCGATCTTCACCGCCTGCACCGCCTTGACGACCGTACGCTCCGCGAACGCCGAGTTCGACGCGAACTGGAACAACTCCGCACCGCCCCGCCGGAACGGCCTTCCGGGCATCCCGATCGCCTTACGGCACATCGTCGGCCGCCCGCGGTCGCACTCCGCGCACACCCCGCAGTTGGCCAGCGTCGACAGCGCCACATGGTCACCGGGCACCACATGGGCTACGCCCGGGCCCACCGCCTCCACGACGCCCGCGCCCTCATGTCCCAGCACCACCGGCACCGGAAACGGAATCGTGCCGTCGATCACCGACAGATCGCTGTGACACAGCCCCGCCGCCCGGATCCCGACCAACACCTCCCCCGGCCCCGGCTCCCGCACCACCAGATCGCCCACGACCCGGGGTTGCTCCCCGTCGTATATGACCCCTCGCATGTGCGCTCCCTTCCCACGTTCCGCTGCGCTTTGCGGCGCCCGTACGTACTTGGCTGTCCCACCGCGGGGCTCGCTCGCCGTTGCGCGCTTTGCGGCGCCCCGCACGTTGTCGGCTGTCCCGCCGTTGGGCGTGTTCGCCGTTGCGCCTGGCGGCGGGCGTGGTGTTTTTGGGTGCGGTGCCGGCCCTCCAGACTTCGTCCTCCGGCCCAGCCCCTCCCGTGGGTGGGGGTGAGAGGCCGGTGGGGGACGGTGTTGTCGTTCGGCAGTGTCTCGTTTCGTGTGGTCTCGGGAATACCGCCCCCGGCCCGTCGAGTTGAGGCCCGCAAGGGGCACGCCGAACCCCTACGGGATCTGTTCGGCCCCGCCCTAAGGGACCCCCGACGCCCACCCCCACCGCCCTCAACTTCCCCCCAACGGGAGGGGACGGGCCGGAGGGGCCTTGTTCGTGGGCTTCGCTTCCAGGGGCTCAATCAAGGAGCGAAGGCGGAGCGCAGCGGAGCGTAAAGCGAAGCAGTCCACGAACAAGGCCCCGGAGGACCGTCACCGCACCCGACACCACCCAGCCCGCCGCAGGCGCAACGGCGAGAAACCACCGCGGCGGGACGGACGGGTACGTGCGAGGCGCCGCCAAGCGCAACGGCGAGACGCCCCGCGGCGCCGCAGACAGGTACGTGCGGGGGCGCCGCAAAGCGCAACGGCGAGCAACCCCCACGGCGGGCCAGCCAGGTACGTGGGCCTACCCCCGCCCCCGCGCGGCCGCCGCCGCCGCGGCCATCGCGGACACCCGCGCCAGCAACGGCATAGGGTCGACACCCACCGCCCCCGGCACGACCTCCGCCACCCGTTCCGGCGTCCAGCCGCCCTCGTCGGTGTATACGGAGCGCAGCTCCACCGGTTGGGCCCAGACCGCGATCTTGGGGCCGGCCACCGTGTAGACCTGGCCGGTCACCTCGCGGGCGCGTTCGCTCAGGAGGTAGACGACGAAGGCGGCCACGTCCTCCGGTTCGCCGATCTCCGTGAGTTCCATGGGGACGTTCGCCGACATCCGGGTGCGGGCGACGGGGGCGACCGCGTTGGCCGTCACACCGTATTTGTGCAGGCCCAGGGCCGCGCTGCGGACGAGGGAGATGATGCCGCCCTTCGCGGCGGAGTAGTTGGCCTGGGAGACCGAGCCCTGGTGGTTGCCGCTGGTGAAGCCGATCAGCGTGCCGGAGCCCTGGCGGCGCATCACCGCGGCCGCGGCGCGGAAGACCGTGAAGGTGCCCTTGAGGTGGGTGGCGACCACCGGGTCCCACTCCTCCTCGGACATGTTGAAGAGCATCCGCTCGCGCAGGATGCCGGCCACGCAGACGACGCCGTCGATCCGCCCGTACTGGGCGAGCGCGGTGTCGACGATCCGCTGGCCGCCCGCCATCGTGGACACGTCGTCGGCGACCGCGGTCGCGGTGCCGCCGGCCGCCTCGATCTCCTTCACCACCGCCTCGGCGACCTCGCTGCTCGGCTCGGCGCCGTCGATGGCGACCCCGTAGTCGTTGACCACGACCTTGGCGCCCTCTTGGGCGCAGGCCAGGGCCACCGCCCGCCCGATGCCGCGCCCGGCCCCGGTGACGGCGACCACCTTGCCGGCCAAGAAGTTCCCCATGCCGCGCCCCTTCCCGCTGTTTCTGACGGACCGTTAGATTTTTGGGCAGGCGCGAGCCGAACACAAGACCCCGGAGGGCCCCATGCCGCTGCCGCAGGAGTTCCACGAGATCGCCCGACGCGTCAACAACTGGGGGCGCTGGGGCGCGGACGACGAGATCGGGACGCTCAACCTGATCACCGAGCAGGTGGTGCGGGAGGCCGCCGGCTGCATCCGCAGCGGGCGCCGCATCCCGCTCGCGCTGCCGCTGCGGCAGGACGGGGTGCAGACCGGGATGATCCCGGGCCGGGTCAATCCGCTGCACACGATGACCGCCATCAACCAGGAGATCTTCGGGCCGGGTACGGTCGCCACCTCCGACGACGCGGTCACCATGGGCCTCCAGGCCGCCACCCACTGGGACGGCCTCGCCCATGTCTCGCACTCGGGGCGGCTCTACAACGGCCGCCCCGCCGCTTCCGTGACCGCCCACGACGGCGCCACCGTCCTCGGCATCGAGAAGGCCACCCCGATCACCTCCCGCGGGGTGCTGCTGGACGTGGCCCGGGCGCGCGGCACCGACCGGCTGCCCGCTGGGCACGCGGTCACGCCGGAGGACCTGGACGCCGCCGAGGAGCTGGCCGGGACGCGGGTCCGGGCGGGGGACATCGTCCTCGTACGGACCGGGCAGCTGCAGCACTACCTCGCGGGCGACCGGCAGGGTTACGCCTTCCCGTCACCGGGGCTGTCGGTGCGCACCCCGGAGTGGTTCCGGGCCCGTGATGTCGCGGCGGTCGCCAACGACACCCTGACCTTCGAGATCTTCCCGCCGGAGATCGCGGGGCTGTGGATGCCGGTGCACGCGCTGCACCTCGTGGAGATGGGCATGCTGCAGGGGCAGAACTGGAATCTGGAGGAGTTGTCGGCGGCCTGCGCGGAGGCGGGCCGCCATGCGTTCTTCCTGTCCGCGATGGCCGAACCGTTCGTCGGCGGATCGGGCACCCCGGTCGCCCCGGTGGCGATCCTCTGACCCGCGACGGGCCGGCCGGGTGGCGGTGCGCTCGTGCGCGCCCCGAGCACGGCACCGCGGACCGCCACCCCGGCCCCCACCGGGCCGCGATCCGCACTCGTCGAGACCGGGACCGGGTGCGCAGACCCGGGGGTGTCCCGCCTCGGCGTCCCCTCACGGCGGATCGCTCGTCCCAGCGTGATCAAACGGGCACGTTACGTCAACACCGGGCCCGGACCTGGTGGTGCGCCGGGCGCACCGCACGACTCACCCGCGGCGCGATACGGCGCACTGGGTTTCATAGGCGCCCAGGTCGGAGCCGGTCGCCATGAGCAGCGGCCGGCCGCGGTCCACCTCGCACCAGATCCGCTTGCCGGCGCCTTCCGGCTGCCAGCCCCAGCGGTCGGCGAGACCGTCGACCAGTTCCAGGCCGCGCCCGTTGGTGTCGTCACCGTCGGCGTGCCGCTGGCGCGGTGGACGGGCGCTGGCGTCCGTGACCTCGACCCGGACGGTGCCCACCACGGCGCCGGACCCGGAGAAGCACATCCGCAGCGAGGCCGCGGTGCCGGTGTGGACCACGGCGTTGGTCACGAGCTCGGAGATCAGCAGGATCAGCGTCTCCGCAAGCGGCTCGTCCGCCCCTATACCGGAGCCCAGGAGCCGCGAGCGGGCCCACCGCCGGGCCCGCCCCACCTCCGCGGGGTCGGGCCGTACGTCCAACTGCACCTGAAGCACCTGCACCGCTCACACCATCCGAACCGGCGGAAACATCGCCTCGCGCCTCCATGGAGTCACAGTGCGTGACCCCAGCGAGGCACAGCATGGTTGACGTTCAGTCACCCCAACAAGCGCTTCGGGCATATTCCAGCGCAAGGGAGTATGCGTGCTGCATACTGTGCGACGCACTTTGCGGGGAGTCGAACAAGGGGGGCTGGCCGGCCCTCGGCCAAGGCGGGTGGCGCGCAGTCCGTACGCCGGAGCCGTCATGCAGACGGCACCGGGTTCGTTGCGCCACAGAACCACTCGCACCCAACGGAGCGTACCTGAGCGGGGCGCCGACTCCCCCCTGTGACGAGTCACGCCTAGGACACAACCCGATATCGACCCTCCGTGACCACTTCTGTGTGGTGAGTCCGACATTTCGCACACGGGTTGCCAGAGTCTGACATCGCCCCTCACGCTCACCGCCCCGCAGTCCGGGTCCATGCGCCCTCAGTCGACCAGTTGCGCCGCCAGCAACTCCTCCGCCTCGCCCGCCGTCACCCAGGACCCGGCCCGCAACCAGGCCCGCTTGAGATGGAGATGGACATCGGCTTCCCAGGTGAAACCGGTGCCGCCGTGGATCTGAAGGCAGTCCCGGGCGTTGCGCACGGCGGCTTCGTCGGCGAGCAGTGCGGCGCCCGCCACATCGAGCGCCTCACCCGTCACCGATGCGGCATATACGGCACTTCGGGCGATTTCCGCCCGTACGAGCATCTGCGCGCACAGATGCTTGACCGCCTGGAAGGAGCCGATGGGCGCGCCGAACTGGGTGCGGACCCGGGCGTGACCGACCGCCATCTCGACGGTACGGAGCGCACTGCCCAGTTGCTGGGCGGCGGTCAGCAGGGCGGCCTCGCGGCGCAGCCGGGGCACGTCCGGGCCGTTGAGCGGAGCCGTCCGCGGGTGGTCGGTGACGCGGGCGAGCGGGGTGAGGGGGTCGATCGAGGCGAAGGGGGCGCGGGACACCTTTGCCGCCACGCTCCGGTACGCGCCGGCCGTGCGCCGTTGCGCGCCCCCGGCTCCGTACGCGACATCCGGGCCGCCGCCCTCCAGCAAGATCAACTCATCGCAGGCGCCGGGGTGTTCCCACAGCACCGGCTCACGGTCCCCGTCGCACAGCCCGACGATCTTCTCGCCGTCCGCGACACCGTCCACCGCCCCGGCGAGCAATTGGCAGGCCACCAGCGGTCCCGGCAGCAGCGCCCGCCCGGCCTCCTCGAAGGCCAGGACCGCCTCCGGCAGCCCCAGCCCGACACCGCCGGCCTCCTCCGGCAGCCGCAGCGCGAAGAACCCGGCGGCGCCCAGCTCCCGCCACAGCGCCCGGTCCGGGGCCGGGTCGCACACCGCCGCCCGCAGCCGGTCCCGGTCGAACCGGGCCGCCAGCAGTTCCCTCGTCGCCCGCTGCAACGCCCTTTGCTCATCGGTGAGTTGGAAGCGCACCGGGCCGCTCACCGCCCCTTCGGCAGGCCGAGGATCCGCTCGGCGATGATGTTCCGCTGCACCTGCGACGTGCCGGCCGCGATGGTGTACGAGAGGGACGAGAGCCGGTCGGCGGTCCACTCCTCGTCCAGGTCCAGCGCACCGGCCCCCAGCACCTCGGCCGCCGCGTCGTACAGCTCCTGACGGGCGTGCGAGTAGCGGAGCTTGAAGACCGAGCCGCCGGTCCCGGGCACGCTGCCCCGTAGTTGTGCCTCGCTGACGTTCCACTGGGTGAGCCGCCACAGCGCGGCGAACTCCGCGTTCAGCCGGCCCAGTCTGCGGCGCAGCACGGCGTCGTCCCAGCGGCCGTCCGCCCGGGCCCGGCGGGCCACCTCGGTCAGCACCCGCCGGCAGGCCACCACCTCGCCGACGAAGGCGGTGCCGCGCTCGAACGACAGCGTCACCATCGTCACCCGCCAGCCGTCGTTCTCCGCGCCGACCCGGCAGTCCACCGGGACCCGCACCTCGTCGAGGAACATCTCGGCGAACTCCGCCGAGCCGGCGAGGGTGCGCAGCGGCCGGACGGTGATGCCGGGGGCGTCCATGGGCATCGCGAGCCAGGTGATGCCCCGGTGGCGGGGGGCGGCGGGGTCGGTGCGGACGAGCAGTTCGCACCAGTCGGCGACCTCGGCGTGCGAGGTCCAGATCTTGGTCCCGGTCACCACGTACGCGTCGCCGTCGCGCACCGCCCGGGTCCGCAGCGACGCCAGGTCCGAGCCGGCCTCCGGTTCACTGAAGCCCTGGCACCAGATCTCCTCGCCGCGCAGCACCGGCGGCAGCCAGCGCCGCTTCTGCGCCTCGGTGCCCTCCGCCGCGATGGTGGGCCCGGCGTGCAGCAGCCCGACGAAGTTCGCGCCCACGTAGGGCGCCCCGGCGCGTTCGGTCTCCTCCAGGAAGATCAGCCGCAGGGTGGGGGCGGCCTCCCAGTGGACGTCGGCGTATCCGGCGTCGTGGAGCATCCGCTGCCAGGCGGTGTCGTAGGCGCGGCGCCCCGGCCAGTCGAGCGGGTCGGGGCGTGGGGGCAGGGTGGGGAGGACGCCCGCGAGCCAGCCGCGCAGCCGGGCGCGGAAGTCCTCTTCCTCCTCCGTGTACGCGAGGTCCATCGTGTCCCCTCACCTCGTGCCCGCGATTTTCTGACGACTCGTCAGATGCCAGGACCCAGGCTAGACCCGGCCCCCTGGACCGACAAGGTGTCCGCCCTTAACCTCGATGCGCTGGCTGACGAGGCGTCAGATCGCGCACGGGGAGGGGACATGGCCGGTGACACCCTCTGGGACCTGGTCGCCTGGCGGGCCGCCCGCAGTCCGGAGGCCACCGCCCTCATCCAGGGGGCGGAGTCGGCCCGGCACGAGCGGCGGATCAGCTTCGGCGGGCTGCGGCGGCGGGCCGAGCGGGTCGCGGCCGGGCTGTACGCGCGCGGCGTAGGGCCCGGCCGCACGGTCGTCTGGCAGCTGCCGACCCGCATCGAAACGGTCCTGGTCAGCCTGGCGCTGGCCCGGCTCGGCGCGGTACAGAGCCCGGTCGTCCCGGGCTACGGCGACCACGAGGTGGGGCAGGTGCTGCACCGCACCGGCGCCGCCTTCTTCCTCGTACCCGGACCGGCCGGGCACGGCCCGGACCGGCGCGCGGACCGCGCGGCCACCGTCATCGAGGCGTACGACCGGGCCGGCGGCGGGCTGCCGGACGGCGACCCGGCGCTCCTGCCCCCACCGCCCGCCGACGCCCACGAGGTCCGCTGGATCTACTGGACCTCCGGCACCACCGCCGGGCCCAAGGGCGTCCGGCACACCGACCACTCCCTGCGCACGGCCGGCCGCTGCCTGACCGAGGCGCTGCGGCCGCTCCCTTCCGACGTCGGCTCGATGGCCTTCCCGTACGCCCATGTCGCGGGCCCCGACTACACCGTCCTGCTCCTGCTGTCCGGCATCCCGGCGCTCCTGCTGGAGCGCTTCGCGCTGCCCGCCTCCCTCGCCGCCTACCGCCGGCACGGCGTCACCCTCGCCGGCGGCTCCACCGCGTTCTACACCCTCTTCCTCGACGCCCAGCGCCGACTGCCGCCGGGCCGGAAGCTGCTGCCGGCGCTGCGGCTGCTGGCCGGCGGCGGCGCGCCCAAACCGCCCGCGCTGTACCACGAGGTCGTCGCCGAACTGGGCTGTCAGCTCACCCACGGCTACGCGCTGACCGAGGCCCCGATGGTCACCATGGGCGACCCGTACGACAGCCCGGAACACCTCGCGACCACCGACGGCCGGCCGCCCGCGGGGATGGAGATCCGGATCACGCCCGGCACCGGGGAGATACGGCTGCGCGGTGCGGCGGTGTGCCGGGGTTATCTCGGCGAGCCCGATCCGTTCGACGCGGACGGCTTTCTGCCCACCGGTGATCTCGGCCGCCTCACGCCCACCGGACACCTCGTCGTCACCGGCCGCCTCAAGGACATCATCATCCGCAAGGGCGAGAACGTCTCCGCCCAGGAGATCGAGGAACTGCTCTACCGGCACCCGGACGTCGCGGACGCCGCCGTCATCGGGCTGCCGGACGACCGGCGCGGCGAACGGGTCTGTGCGGTCGTCGAACAGCCGCCGGGTGCACGGGAGTTGACGCTCGACGCGGTCTGCGCGCACCTCCTCGGCCAGGGACTGGCCCGCTACAAGCTGCCCGAGCAGCTGGAGGTGGTGGCCGCGCTGCCGCGCGGGGCGACGCTGCGCAAGGTGCGCAAGCAGGAACTGCGGGAACGGTTCGGGGGGACGGCAGCGGTTCGCGGTGTGGCGGCACGCCGGGATCCATGAGGGTGCGTAAGGGTTCGTGAGGATGCGTGAAGGAGGACACCGGCTGTCCTCGGTCTCCCGTACGGTCGCCCCATGAGTGACTCCCGCCCTCGTATCGACACCGCCGGTCGCCGGGCCCGCCTCGGACGGCGGCATCTGCTCGCCCCCGCGTGCCGCGCCGCCCGTCCCGAGGAGGTCGCCGACGCGCTCGTCGCGCTGCACGCCACCGACGCGGCGACCGTGCACCTGGCGGCCTGCGCCCGGCTGGCCGTGCCGGACCCGGCCGAGGTCGAGCGGGCCCTCTACGACGACCACACCCTGGTCCGGCTGCTGTCCATGCGGCGCACCCTCTTCGCGGTCGGCGCCGGCCTCGCGCCGGTCGTCTCCTCCTCCACCGGGCGGGCGATCGCCGCCAAGGAGCGCGCCGGCCTGGTCGGCTGGCTCGCCACCGGCGTCGGCTGGGACGAACGGCGGCTGGCCGAGGTCGAGGAGAAGACGCTGGCCGCGCTGACCGCCCGGGGCACGGCGACCGCCGCCGAACTCGCCGAGGACGTACCCGCCCTGCGCGAGAGTGTGGTGGTCTCGCCCGGCAAAGCGTACGAGGCCACGGTCGCGGTCTCCAGCCGGCTGCTGCGGACCCTGGCCGCCGAGGGCCGGGTCCGGCGCGGCCGGCCGCGCGGCGGCTGGACCAGCAGTTCCTTCCGCTGGACGCCCGGCACCGCGTTCGCCGAGTTGTCCGCGCCGCCGGCCGCCGAGGCCCGCGCCGCGCTCGCCCGCCGCTGGCTCGCCACCTACGGCCCGGCGACCGTCGAGGACCTCAAGTGGTGGACGGGCTGGACGCTCACCGACACCCGCCGGGCGGTGGCCGCCACCGACGCCGTCGAGGTGACGCTCGACGACGGCACGACCGGGCTGGCCCTCCCCGACGACCTCGGCCCGGTCCCCGAACCCGAGCCCTGGGCGGCCCTGTTGCCCGCCCTCGACCCCACCGCCATGGGCTGGAAGGCCCGGGACTGGTACCTCGACCCGGACCACGTACCGCAGCTCTTCGACCGCAGCGGCAACATCGGCCCGACGGTGTGGTGGAACGGCCGGATCATCGGCGGCTGGGCCCAGCGCCCGGACGGCGAGATCGTCTGGCGGCTGCTCACCGGCGACGGCGGCGGCGAGGCGGCCGCGGCGGTGTCGGCCGAGGCGGCGCGACTGGCCGCCTGGGTCGGCCCGGTCCGGATCACACCCCGCTTCCGGACCCCGCTGGAACGGGAGCTGTCCGGGCGGCGCTAGCCCTCCGGGCGGCCCGGCCGTCCGGGCGGTCGTGGTCCTCCGGGCGGTCGTGGTTGCCCGAGGGGGACCGGCTCACCGGGGCCGGTACGAGCTGGTCGCCTGTTCGTAGAGCCGGTCGACCTCGCGGCGCCCGGAGCCGTCCGGGCCGATGACCAGGACCAGGTGGTAGCGGCCGTGGTGGATCATGGCGAGGTTGCGCACGTAGACCTCCCGGCCGCTGCGGTCGCGCCACGTGAAGGTGCCCTCGGCCATCGCCGTCTGGCCGACGTCGATCCGCCGCAGCCCGGCCGCGGTCGCCCAGCTGGAGCCGCGGTACGGCGCCAGCTCGGGCTCCTTGTTCTGGAGGTAGGCCATCGGGTCCGCGCCGTACCGGGCCGTGCTGTCCCGGCCGGGCACGACCAGCAGTTCGTAGTCGCCGCCGAGATAACGCACCTGGCCCTGGGCGTTGGCGCCGCGCCGCTGCCAGCCGTCGCGGACCGCGATCTGGAAGCCCTTGGGGTCGGTACGCAGCGCGAAGCCGGGGGCGACGTCGGCGGGCGCGGTGGGCCGCGGCCCACCGGTGTCCGGCGCACCGCCGTCCTTGCCGCCCGAGGGGGTGGGGGCCGGGCCGGTGGCGGGCGGTGCACCGGAGGTGGCGGTCCGGTCCGCGCCGCGCCGCCCGTCCTTGGCGTCCTCGCCCGCCTTCGGCAGGAACGCCATGGCGTAGGCGACCGCGCCGACGAGCAGCAGCAGGATCGCGCCGAGCAGCAGCCGGCCGAGGTGGCGCGGCGCACCGCGGCGGGGCCCGGCCGGCCGCGGCCCGGAGGCCAGCAGGTCCGGCTCGTACGTGTCGCGGTGCGGGGCGGCGGTGTGCCGCGGCGGCTTGGCGGGCCGGGCCGCACGGGACGGCTTCGGCTGCCGGAGCGGTTTGGGCTGCTTCGGCGGGCGGGGCAGCCGGGCCGGCGGCGAGGGGGGTGCCCCCTGCTCCGTCGAGCTCGGGGCGGGGGCGGTCCGCTCCTCGGCCGGCGGCCTCCGGCGCGGATGCGGAGGGCGCGCGGCGGGCGGTGCCGGGGCGGCCGCCGCCGGGGCCGGATGCGGTGAACGTCCGGCCGGCCGGCCCTTCTTGTGCCGCCCCTTGCGGACGAGTTCGCCCCGCCGCCGCACGATCGGCAGCCACCGCGGGGCGCCCCCCTGCTCCAACGCCGGCATGGTCACCAGCCGGCGCTCGGCCTCCGGCTCCGGGGCCGTACGGATCACTGCGCGGAGCGCGTCGCGCACCTCCGCGAGCTCCGGGCGCTCGGCGGGGTCCCGGCGCAGCAGGGCCTCGACGACCGGGCGCAGCGGCCCGCACCCCGCCGCGTCCAGGGGCGGCCCGGACCGGACCAGCCGGGCGAGTTCGACGGTGCTGTCCTCGGGGAACGGCGGATGGCCCTGCACGCTCCGGAACAGCAGCGCGCCGACCGCCCACAGATCGGCGGCCGGGCCCGGGCGCGCGGACGGCGCGTCCTCGCCCACCGGCGCGGCCTGTTCGGGCGCCCAGCGTTCGGTGACCGGGCCGACGACGGTCAGCCGCGCCTGCCACGCCCGTTCGGCGGCGAGCCCGGTGCGGGGCGGGGCCCCGTCGGTGTCGTCCCCGGCAGGCGAATCGTCTCCGCACAGTGCTTCCTGGGCCGCGCCGGCCGCCAGCCCGGTCAGGATGGCCCGGCCGTCGGCACAGATCAGGACCGTGCGGGCGGTGATGTTGCGGTGCAGCCGGCCGGCCGCGTGCAGCACCCGCAGCGCGGTGAGCAGGTCGGCGCCGATCTCCGCGGCGCGGTGCGGGGTCAGCGGCCGCTCGGCGAGCAGGGCGGACAGCGGGCGGGCGGCGAGGAGTTCACCGACGATCCACAGGCTGCCGTCCTGCGCGAAGACGTCGAAGACCTGCTCCAGCCGGGGGTGGTCGGGCAGTTGCGCCACGGCCGTGGCGGCCTGCAGCGCACGGCGTACGGCGGGGTCGCGGGGGCTGCGGTCGGCCACCCCCGTCGCCCGGAAGCCGCCGAAGCGGCCGCCGCCGCTCCACTCGCCGGAACCGGCCTGGCCCGCGCCCACCGCCTCCGCCTCGAGGACCTCGGCCTCCACGACCTCCGGCAGCGGCACCTGACGGACCAGCACCTCCTGCCCGCTGAACGTGTCGAACGCCCGGGACTCGGCGAAGTCGTCGTCGCCGAGGGGGCGCACGGGCAGGCGGTAGCGCTCGGCGAGCACTCGCCCTGCGTACTCGTCCACGACGCCTCCCCGCAGCGCGTGCTGTGGTACCGCCCCGCCTCCGCCGTCCGCCGGCGCGGACCGTCGGTCACTTCCGGTCGTGTGCCCGTCGAATGCGGATGCGTACGGTCTTCGATGTCTCACGATACGTGCCCGGGCCGGACGGTGCGCCCGCCCGGCCCGTTGATGCGTCCGTCCGCGCCCCGGCCGGCCCGCGTCCGCTCAGTCCTTCACCGCGAAGGTCTTGAACGCGGTGGCGATGACCTGCTGGCACTCCTTGCCCGACCAGCTGTCCGCCTTGCAGGTGATCATGATGGCGTAGCCGTGGTCGTCGTCGGCCCGGAAGCCGCGGTTGAGGACCCGTACCTTCTGGCCGCCCTGGGTGCGGGTGAACGACCAGTCGGCGACGGTCGGATAGCCCCGCCACTTCACCGTCTTGATGCCGATGAGGTGGTAGTCCTCGCTGGAGCCGCGCACGCTCGGCTCCAGGCTGCGCCAGGAGGCCGCGGCGTCGGTGCCCGGCTTGGCGTTGTAGTCGACCTGGACACGCGGGAATCCGTCGTCGGAGGCGCTGTATATGGCGCCGGAGCCCTGCCCGGCGGTACCGGTCTGGTGGAAGCCCTTGGGCATGGCCATACGGAAGTGGAACGTGCCGTTGGTCTTCTGGGCGTAGCCGTCCGGCAGCTTCGCACCGTCCTTCCCGTCGCCGCCGTCACCGCCGTTGCCGTCCGCCCCGCCCTTGTCGCCGGCCTGGTCGGCGCTCGGCGCCGGGCCCGGCCGGTCGGGGCCGGCGCTGTTCCCGTCGCCCTCGTTCGCGTGGTCACCGTTCGCGTCGGCCGCGTCGGTCGAGGGCTTGCCGCGGGCCGCGGAGGAACCCTTGCCGTCCTTGCCCGAGGAGCCGCTGCCCTTCGCGCCGGCGTCGTCGCCGCTGAGGGAGAGCGCCAGGACCGTGCCCAGCACCGCGAGGACGACGACCACGGCCACGGTGATCAGGGTGCGGCGCGGGACGACATCGGTCAGCGACGCACGCGGGGCGGACGGGCGGTCCCCGTCGTCGGGTCTGGAGTCCGCCCGGGCCGCGGCCGCGGTGGCGGCGTTGCGTACGGACTTGAGGGCGGCGCGCATCCGCTCCTTGGCGGCCTCGCCGTCGAAGCCGGGGCGGCCACCGGACGGGCGGTCCGCCGCCGGGCCGCCCGCGGCCGGCCGCTCCGTGGCGACCGCGGCGGGCTTCTGCTCCGGACGGGCCGGCGCCTTCGCGGACGCACCGGCGGACGCGGTGGCCCCGGACGCCGCGGCCGGCGCGGCGGCCGGCTTCTCCTTCGGCTTGCGCTGCGGCCGCGACGAGGCGCCGCTCTTGGCGGCCTTCGGCTTCGCGGCCGCCTTGGGCTTGGGGGCGTCCTTCGGCGTGGCCGGGGTGCGCTCGCCGGGCACGGTCGGCAGCGCCATCGCCCGGGTCGCGTCCATCGGCGGCTCGGTCTTCTCCGGCGCGTGGATGACGTCCAGCAGCATCGACCGCGCACCGGCGTCGTCCAGCCGGGCCGCCGGGTCCTTCACCAGCAGCCCGAAGATGACCTCTTGCAGCGCGCCGGCGCTCTTCGGCGGCTCGACCGGCTCGGTCATCACCGCGGTGAGCGTGGCGATCGCCGAGCCCTTGTCGTACGGCGGGACGCCCTCGACGCAGGCGTACAGCAGGCCGCCCAGCGACCACAGGTCGGCCGGCGGGCCCGGCTTCTGGCCGCGGGCGCGCTCCGGGGAGATGTAGGAGGGGGCGCCGACGAGCATGCCGGTCGAGGTCACCGAGGGGTCACCCTCGACCTGGGCGATGCCGAAGTCGGTCAGCACGACCCGGCCGTCGTCGGACATCAGGACGTTGGACGGCTTCACGTCGCGGTGCAGGATGCCGGCCTCGTGCGCGGCGCGCAGCACGTCGAGCACGGCGAGGCCGACCTCGGCGGCACGGCGCGGGGTGAGCGGACCGTCGTCCCGTACGACCTCGGCGAGCGAGCGGCCCTCGACCAGCTCCATCACGATCCACGGCCGGTCGTCCTCGTCGACCACGTCGTAGACCGTCACCGCGCCGTTGTTCCGGATCCGGGCGATCGCCTTGGCCTCGCGCAGCGTGCGGGTGATCAGCCGGCGCTTCTCGTCCTCCTCGACCCCGCCCGGGAAGCGCAGTTCCTTGACTGCGACCGTACGGCCCAGGACCTCGTCGCGTGCCCGCCAGACGGTGCCCATGCCACCCCGGCCGAGAACATCGGCGAGCCGGTACCGGCCGGCGAGCAGCCTGCCCTCCTTGCCGTCCATCTCGACCTCGTCGCCCACTGAATCCCCTCGGCAATCCAGCCGAGTTGGCAGCCTTGACATCGCATCGATCGCCAAACTGACCCAACTCGGACAACCCACCCTGGCAGAGCCTTCATTCTCCCTCATCCGCGGCCGTGCGGAAGGCCCGGGTCGGTGCCGGGCGGCACCGACCACCCGTCATGATGGCCCCGACGAACGGGAGCCCCCATGACGATGCGTCCGCCCCGGGCGGCCGTGGCGGCGGCGCTGGCCGCAGTCGCCGCGCTGTCCCTGGTGGCCTGCGCGGGCCGGGCCGCCACCCCCCGTGTGCCGCCGGTGGGGACCGTCGCGCGGCCGCCGGCCACCACGGTGCCCGCACTGCGCCGGCTGGTCGCGGACGGCGCCCCGGGCGCGGCCTCGCTCATCACCCGCGACGGTCGGTTCCCCGCCTCGCGCTTCGCCACGGCGGGCTTCGCCGATCTGCGCAGCCGGCGCCGGATGACCGCGGCGGACCACTTCCGGGCCGGCAGTCTCACCAAGCCCCTGGTGGCGACGGTGATCCTGCAGCTCGTCGCCGAGCGGCGGCTGCGGCTGTCCGATCCGGCGGCCGGGCACCTCCCGCGGGGCGTACCGGTCAGGGGCCGCAACGGCGGCGCCGACCTGCGGAAGGTGACGGTCCGCCAGCTGCTCGACCACACGAGCGGCCTGTTCAACTACACCCAGGACCCGCGGCTCTTCCGCAGGCTGTACGGCCCCGGCTTCGGCGCCCACCGCTACGACAGCCACACCCCCGCCGAACTGCTGCGGATCGCCCTCGCCCACCCGCCGTCGGCCGCCCCGGGCACGCGATACGCCTACTCCAACACCAACTACCTGGTGCTCGGCCTGGTCATCCGGGCGGTCACCGGCCACCCGTACGCCGCCGAGATCCGCCGCCGCATCCTGCTCCCGGCCGGGCTCGACCAGACCTCCTTCCCCGGTACCGACCCGGCGCTGCCGGCGCCGCACGGCCGCGCGTACTCCCGGATCGGCGACCGGCGGGTGGACGCCACCTCGCTGGACCCCAGCCGGGCCGGCGCGGCCGGCGAGATGGTCACCACCCTGGGCGACCTCAACCGCTTCTTCTCCGCCCTGCTCGGCGGGAAGTTCCTGCCGCCGCGCCAGATGGCCGCCATACGCAGCGAGCAGCACACCGGCGGCGCCTACGGCCTCGGCCTCTACGCGACCCGGCTGCCCTGCGGGGTGACGGTCTGGGGCCACAACGGCGACATCAACGGGTCCTTCGCCCAGTCCGCGGGCACCGTCGGCGGGCGACACGTCGTCAGCTACCGCGTGAACACGGACGACCGGCTGGACCCGGCCGACACCACCGCGGTGCTGAGCGCCGAGTTCTGCGCCCGGCACACATAGGGACACACAGAGGGACGCCTGCCGGGCCCGCGGCGCCTACAGCGGCACGATGTCCGGTGCCCCCAGCCGCGCCGCATCCGCCGTCAGATCGTCCGGCTGGCGCTGCGATTCGCGTTCCGCCTCGACCCGCTTGCGGTAGTGCGTGATCTCCTTCTCGACCTGGTCGTCGTCCCAGCCGAGGGCCGGCGCCATCAACTCGGCGACCTCGCGGGCGCAGCGGGTGCCGCGGTCGAAGGTCTCGATCGAGATCCGGGTGCGCCGGGTCAGCACGTCGTCGAGGTGGCGCGCGCCCTCGTGCGTACAGGCGTAGACCGCCTCGGCGCGCAGGTAGTCGTCCGCGCCGGTCAGCGGTTCGCCCAGTGAAGCATCGCCCACCACGAGCTCCAGCAGTTCCTCGGTGAGCGCGCCGTAGCGGTTCAGCAGGTGCTCTATCCGTGCCACGTGCAGTCCGGTGCGGGCCGCGATCCGGGCCCGGGCGTTCCACAGCGCCCGGTACCCCTCGGCCCCGAGCAGCGGCACCTCCTCGGTGACGCACTCCGCGACCCTCTGGTCCAGCCCGTGCACCGCCTCGTCGACGGCGTCCTTGGCCATCACCCGGTACGTCGTGTACTTGCCGCCGGCGACCACCACCAGGCCCGGCACCGGGTGCGCGACCGTGTGCTCCCGCGACAGCTTGCTGGTGGCGTCCGACTCCCCCGCCAGCAGCGGCCGCAGCCCGGCGTACACACCCTCGACGTCGTCCCTGGTCAGCGGGGTGGCGAGGACCTCGTTCACATGCTCCAGCAGATAGTCGATGTCCGCGCTGGACGCCGCGGGATGCGCCTTGTCCAGGTCCCAGTCGGTGTCCGTGGTCCCCACGATCCAGTGGCGCCCCCAGGGGATGACGAACAGGACGCTCTTCTCGGTCCGCAGGATCAGCCCGGTCGTCGAGTGGATGCGGTCCTTGGGGACGACCAGGTGGATGCCCTTCGAGGCCCGTACGTGGAACTGCCCGCGCTCACCGATCAGCGCCTGGGTGTCGTCCGTCCACACGCCGGTGGCGTTGACGATCTGCCGCGCCCGGACCTCGTACTCCCGGCCGCCCTCGACGTCCTGCACCCGCGCCCCGACCACCCGCTCGCCCTCGCGCAGGAAACCCACCACCCGCGCCCGGTTGGCGGCGTGCGCGCCGTACGCCGCCGCGGTCCGCACCAGGGTCGCCACGTAACGGGCGTCGTCCATCTGCGCGTCGTAGTACTGGAGCGCGCCGACCAGCGCGTCCTTCTTCAGGCACGGCGCGACCCGCAGCGCCCTCTTGTGCGAGAGGTGACGGTGGACCGGCAGCCCGCGGCCGTGCCCCGACGACACCGACATCCCGTCGTACAGCGCCACACCGGAGCCCGCGTACCAGCGCTCCCAGAACTTGTGCTGCAGCGGATAGAGGAACGGCACCGGCTTGACCAGATGCGGCGCCAGCCGCTCCAGCAGCAGCCCACGCTCCTTCAGCGCCTCCCGCACCAGCGCGAAGTCCAGCATCTCCAGATACCGCAGACCGCCGTGGATCAGCTTGCTCGACCGGCTGGACGTGCCGGAGGCCCAGTCCCTGGACTCGACCAGTCCGGTGTCCAGCCCGCGGGTCGCCGCGTCGAGTGCGGTCCCCGCGCCGACGACACCCCCACCGACCACGAGAACGTCCAGCTCCCGCTCCGCCATTCGGGCGAGCGCCTCGGCCCGCTGTGCCGGTCCCAGTATCGCTGTCCTCACCGCTGCCTCCCGCTGTGGTGTGGGCCACCGTGACCGGGGCCCTGCCCCGTCCGTCGATTCTGACCGCGCTCCTTGCCGCTATCCCCCCTCGCCCACACGGCAACACCCCGGCCACCTTGATCCATCAATCCCTATTCTGGGCCAAATATCCGCTTAGTCTACTTATGCACTCTTCGCATACGTCATGCACTTCCCGCCCCCGCACACCACCCGCCACCCCTCCGCTCGGGAAGGACGGTCGCAGCATGCCCGCAGATCTCGCCGTCATCGGACTCGGTCACCTCGGCCTCCCCCTCGCCCAGGCCGCCACCACCGCCGGCATCGGCACCCTCGGCTACGACCCCGACCCGCACGCCGCCACCGACGGGCCGCTGACCGCCACCGAACTCCGCCGGCTGCTCGCCGCCGGCTTCCGCACCACCGCCGACCCCACCGCCCTCGGCCGGGTCCGCACCGCCGTCATCTGCGCCCCCACGCCGCTCGGCGAGGACCGCGCCCTGGACCTCTCCGCGGTCGCCGACGCCGCCCGCACCCTGGCCGCACAACTGCGCCCGCACACCACGGTGATCCTGGAATCCAGCGCGTACCCGGGCACCACCGAGGAATTCCTGCGCCCCCTGCTCGAAGCGGGCTCCGGCCTCACCGCCGGCCGCGACTTCCACCTCGCGTACTCACCCGGCCGCCACGACCCCGGCAACCGCACCCACCACTACGCCAACACACCCAAGGTCATCGGCGGCCTCACCCCCGCCTGCACCGAGGCCGCCGCCGCCTTCTACGGCCGGCTCACCGACAAGGTCGTCCGCGCCCGCGGCCCCCGCGAGGCGGAGACCGCCAAGCTCCTCGAAACGAACTACCGCCACGTCAACATCGCCCTGATGAACGAGATGGCCGTCTTCTGCCACGACATCGGCGTCGACCTGTGGGACGTCATCCGCTGCGCGGAAACCAAACCGTTCGGCTTCCAGTCCTTCCGCCCCGGCCCCGGCGTAGGCGGCCACGCCCCCGCGGTGGACCCCAACTCCCTGTCCTCACGGGCGAGTTCACCCACCCTCCCGCTCCCCCTCCGGATGGTCGAACTCGCCCAGGAGGTCAACGGCCGGATGCCCCACTACGTCATCCAGCGCTGCGCCACCCTCCTCAACGAACACGGCAAGTCCGCCCGCGGCGCCCGCATCCTCCTGCTCGGCGTCACCTACAAACCGGACGTCGCCGACCAGACCGGCTCCGCCGCCTGGGAAATCGCCGCCCGCCTCCGCGAACTCGGCGCCCACGTCACGTACCACGACCCGCACGTCCCGCACTGGACCGTCCACGGCCGCCCCGTCCCCCGCGCCGACTCCCTCTACGACGCCGCCTCCGCCGCCGACCTGACCCTCCTCCTCCAGCCCCACCGCACCTACGACCTCCAGGGCCTGTCGGTAAAGGCCCAGCTCCTGCTGGACACGAGGGGCGCCACACCCACGGGGGCGGCGCACCGGCTGTGAAGGGGGCGCGCGCGGCGGCCCGGACCCCGGAGCTGGTGGCACCGGGCGCGCAGCGCGGGTACCTTACGGAAACAGGTGGAGCCCACCGCAGCGGGTACTGCGGCAGGCTCCTGATGGATTACGGGTGTCCGCCCCTACCTTCCTTGGGGGCGGCCGCTCACCATCACCGCAACAGGTGGAGCCCACCGCAGGGGCTAGCTGCGGCAGGCTCCTGATGGATCACGGGTGTCCGCCCCTAGCCTTTGTGGGGGCGGCCGCTCACCATCCAAAGATCCGCAAGATCCACCTCCTCCGGCACTTCACCATCCGAAGACGGATCCGGTCCCAGCGAGTGGGCTTGCGGTGGGGTCCCATGGGCGCCGCCCCCTTCCACGACACCGCCCATTGGCCCGGTAGGACGGTCCGTCGGAAATCGGGCCGGGCCCCGACGGCCGGGGCCCGGAACCAAGTCCTTGGAAGGGGGCGCTCCCGAAAGGCCGGGGCGCCACGTGAACGCTATCGGGCCCGGCCCCGCTGACCGGCCCGCATATGCCGCGAAGACAACCGTGCGCCCCCGCATCGCACAAGGCGCCGCCCCCGGCCAAAGGCAGTTGGGCATGCGAAAGGGCCGGTCACCCACCAGGATGACCGGCCCTTCGTACGTGCCCTACGGACTACCGCACGGGCTACCGCCGCGGCGCGACCGTGACCTCGACGCGCTGGAATTCCTTCAGCTCCGAGTAGCCGGTGGTCGCCATCGCCCGGCGCAGGGCGCCGAAGAAGTTCATCGAACCGTCCGGCGTGTGCGAGGGGCCGAGGAGGATCTCCTCGGTCGTGCCGACCGCACCCAGGTCCATCCGCTTGCCGCGCGGCACGTCCTCGTGGACCGCCTCCATGCCCCAGTGGTGGCCGCGGCCCGGCGCGTCGGTCGCGCGGGCGAGCGGCGAGCCCATCATCACCGCGTCCGCGCCGCAGGCGATCGCCTTGGGCAGGTCGCCGGACCAGCCCACACCGCCGTCGGCGATGACGTGGACGTAACGGCCGCCGGACTCGTCCATGTAGTCACGGCGGGCGGCCGCGACATCGGCGACCGCGGTCGCCATCGGAACCTGGATACCCAGGACGTTACGGGTGGTGTGCGCGGCGCCGCCGCCGAAGCCGACCAGGACACCGGCCGCGCCGGTACGCATCAGGTGCAGGGCCGCGGTGTACGTGGCGCAGCCGCCGACGATCACCGGGACGTCCAGCTCGTAGATGAACTGCTTGAGGTTCAGCGGTTCGGCCGCGCTCGACACGTGCTCCGCCGACACCGTCGTGCCGCGGATGACGAAGATGTCCACGCCGGCGTCCACGACGGCCTTGGAGAACTGTGCGGTGCGCTGCGGCGACAGGGCCGCGGCGGTGACCACGCCCGCGTCGCGCACCTCCTTGATCCGCTGACCGATCAGCTCTTCCTTGATCGGGGCCGCGTAGATCTCCTGGAGCCGGCGGGTCGCGTCGGCCTCGTCCAGCTCGGCGATCTCGGCGAGCAGCGGCTCCGGGTCCTCGTAGCGGGTCCACAGCCCTTCGAGGTTGAGGACGCCCAGGCCGCCCAGCTCACCGATGCGGATGGCGGTCTGCGGGGAGACCACCGAGTCCATGGGGGCCGCCAGGAACGGCAGCTCGAAGCGGTAGGCGTCGATCTGCCAGGCGATCGAGACCTCCTTCGGGTCGCGGGTGCGGCGACTGGGTACGACGGCGATGTCGTCGAATGCGTATGCCCGGCGGCCGCGCTTGCCGCGCCCGATCTCGATCTCAGTCACGTGTGTGGCCTTTCCTTCTGCGTCTGCGTCTCCAGTATCCCCGACGCACCGGAGCCCGCGGCCGGGGTGCGGCCGCGGGCTCACGGTAGGGGCGTACGAGGCGCGGGGCTACCTGCGGGGCGTCAGCGCCGGGTGTAGTTCGGCGCCTCGGTGATCATCTGGACGTCGTGCGGGTGGCTCTCCTTCAGGCCCGCGGCGGTGATCCGCACGAACCGGCCCTTCTCCTTGAGCTCGGGGATGTCGGCGGAGCCGACGTAGCCCATGGAGGCGCGCAGACCGCCGACGAGCTGGTGGGCGACCGAGGCGAGCGGGCCGCGGTAGGGGACCTGGCCCTCGATGCCCTCGGGCACCAGCTTGTCCTCGGAGAGGACGTTGTCCTGGAAGTAGCGGTCCTTGGAGAAGGACCGGCCCTGGCCGCGGGACTGCATCGCACCCAGCGAGCCCATACCGCGGTACGACTTGAACTGCTTGCCGTTGATGAAGACCATCTCGCCCGGCGACTCCTCGCAGCCGGCCAGCAGCGAGCCCAGCATGACGGTGTCCGCGCCGGCCGCGATGGCCTTGGCGATGTCGCCGGAGAACTGCAGGCCGCCGTCGCCGATCAGCGGGACACCCGCCGCGTTCGCGGCCTGCGCCGCCTCGTAGATCGCGGTGACCTGCGGCACGCCGACACCGGCGACGACCCGGGTCGTGCAGATGGAGCCGGGGCCGACGCCGACCTTGATGCCGTCCGCGCCGGCGTCGATCAGGGCCTGGGCGCCGTCGCGGGTGGCGACGTTGCCGCCGACCACGTCGACGCTGATGTTCGACTTGATCTTGGCGATCATGTCGAGGATGCCGCGGCTGTGGCCGTGCGCGCTGTCCACGACGAGGAAGTCGGCACCGGCCTCGACCAGCGCCTGGGCCCGCTCGTAGGCCGCGTCGCCGACGCCGACCGCGGCACCGACGACCAGCCGGCCCTCGGCGTCCTTGGCCGCGTTCGGGTACTTCTCGGCCTTGACGAAGTCCTTGACCGTGATCAGGCCCTTGAGCACGCCCTCGTCGTCGACCAGCGGCAGCTTCTCGATCTTGTGGCGGCGCAGCAGCTCGATGGCGTCGTCACCGGAGATCCCGACCTTGCCGGTGACCAGCGGCATCGGGGTCATGACCTCGCGGACCTGCCGGCGGCGGTCCATCTCGAAGGCCATGTCGCGGTTGGTCACGATGCCCAGCAGCTTGCCCGCGGCATCGGTGACCGGCACCCCGCTGATCCGGAACTTCGCGCACAGCGCGTCGGCCTCGGCGAGGTCGGCGTCCGGGCGGACCGTGATCGGGTCGGTGACCATGCCCGACTCGGAGCGCTTGACCAGGTCGACCTGATTGGCCTGGTCCTCGATGGAGAGATTGCGGTGGAGCACACCCGCGCCGCCCTGCCGCGCCATGGCGATGGCCATCCGCGCCTCGGTGACCTTGTCCATCGCGGCGGAGAGCAGCGGGATGTTCACCGTGACGTTGCGCGAGACCCGGGACGCGGTGCTCACCGCGTTGGGCAGCACCTCCGACGCGCCGGGCAACAGCAGCACGTCGTCGTATGTCAGCCCGAGCATGGCGAATTTGGCGGGCATACCGTCGACGTTGTCACTCATGACACCTTCCCCAATGCTCTTGCCTCAGCGCGGACTCCCATGCTAACGGCCTACGGGGGTGGCCCATTCCACGAGCAATGAGGGCCTCGTCACTTGTACTTTCCTACGGCGCCTTCGCGCCGCCCACGGCTACTGCTCGGCGAGCGCCCGCAGCCGACTCAGTGCACGGTGCTGCGCGACCCGTACGGCACCCGGCGACATCCCCAGCATCTGCCCGGTCTCCTCGGCCGTCAGCCCGACGGCGACCCGCAGCAGCACCAGCTCGCGCTGGTTCTCCGGGAGGTTCGCCAGCAGCTTCTTGGCCCACTCGGCATCGCTGCTCAGCAGCGCCCGCTCCTCGGGGCCGAGGGAGTCGTCGGGCTGCTCGGGCATCTCGTCGGACGGCACGGCCGTGCTGCCGGGGTGGCGCATCGCGGCCCGCTGCAGATCGGCGACCTTGTGGCCGGCGATGGCGAAGACGAACGCCTCGAAGGGTTTGCCGGTGTCGCGGTAGCGCGGCAGGGCGCAGAGCACCGCGACACACACCTCCTGCGCCAGGTCCTCGACGAAGTGCCGGGCGTCGCCGGGCAGCCGGGACAACCGGGTGCGGCAGTAGCGCAGGGCGAGGGGGTGCACATGGGCCAGGAGGTCATGGGTGGCCCGCTGGTCCCCCTCGACGGCGCGTGCGACGAGATCGCCGATCTCCTGCTTCCCGTCGTCGCGCATCGGTCCATGGTGCCTTGGCGCCGCACGGTCCGCGGCACCAGGTCCATAGTTGTGCACTGAAGCGTTATGAGCGGCAGGTGCGCCGGCAGTCATCTCCCGCGCCCTCCCCTCGTGCCCTAGCGGCCCGTCCCCGAGGAACTCCATACGTCAAGGATGCGGCACCGCGCGGCGAATCGGACCGTCGTCGCCGACCGGGGCATGCGGGGCACCATGCCGCCCCGCCCGCCACAGGGCGGGCGGGGATCTTCACTCCCCCGCATCGATGCACGTCACAAGGCCTTAGCGGACCAGTCCCCAGCGGAAGCCGAGCGCCACCGCATGGGCCCGGTCGGAGGCGCCAAGTTTCTTGAACAGCCGCCGGGCGTGCGTCTTGACCGTGTCTTCCGACAGGAAGAGCTCACGGCCGATCTCGGCGTTCGAACGGCCGTGGCTCATGCCCTCCAGCACCTGGATCTCGCGCGCGGTGAGCGTCGGTGCGGCACCCATCTCGGCGGACCGCAGCCGGCGCGGGGCGAGCCGCCACGTCGGATCGGCGAGCGCCTGGGTCACCGTCGCCCGCAGCTCGGCGCGCGAGGCGTCCTTGTGCAGATAGCCGCGGGCACCGGCGGCGACCGCGAGCGCGACGCCGTCGAGGTCCTCGGCCACCGTGAGCATGATGATCCGGGCGCCCGGATCCGCGGACAGCAGCCGGCGCACGGTCTCGACACCGCCGAGGCCGGGCATCCGTACGTCCATCAGAATCAGATCCGAGCGATCGGCACCCCAGCGGCGGAGGACTTCCTCGCCGTTGGCCGCGGTCGTCACACGCTCGACGCCGGGCACGGTCGCAACCGCCCGACGGAGCGCCTCTCGGGCAAGCGGGGAGTCGTCGCAGACGAGGACGGATGTCATGACCGCCCTCCGCAGCTGATGCGCGTCACCTTGAGCCTCCAGGCTGGTACGTATCGTCACCTGTGCGATTGACGGCCGCCTCGGACACCTGCCCGAGGGCTACCTCTGCCAATCGCCTCCGCACACTCAACGACGGTCACCCGAAAGAGTTACGGCTTCGGCGACCGAGTTCAGCACGCTCCGTGAGGAGCCGGATACGCAGACGACTCATCGGGCGACCGGCATCCGCGCGTGCACCCTATGCCCTATTTGGCTCCCTTTCTTCCATTTTCGCGTTGACTATGACTAGATTCGCAATGAGTCATATTTACATCTACTTCGACAGTAGATGTACGGTCGTGAGCACCGAGCCCGAATCCGCATCGCTTCGAGGGGACAAGCAATGGCAGATTTCTCCCGCCTCCCGGGCCCGAACGCAGATCTTTGGGACTGGCAGTTGCTGGCCGCCTGCCGCGGCGTGGACAGCTCACTCTTCTTCCACCCCGAGGGCGAGCGCGGAGCGGCTCGCAGCGCGCGTGAGACATCGGCGAAAGAGGTGTGCATGCGCTGCCCCGTGCGGGCCGAGTGCGCGGCGCATGCGCTGGCCGTCCGCGAGCCCTACGGGGTGTGGGGCGGCCTGACCGAGGACGAACGGGAAGAACTGATGGGCCGGGCCCGCCACCGGCTGGTACCCGCGAACTCGATGACGGGCCGGCCGGGAACGCCCGGCCACTAAGGAGAAGCACGCGGAGCTCGGGGAAGAAACGTTCCTGCAGAAAAGTCTGCACGGAAGGTCTGCTCACGCCTGCGATGCGACGGCGGGGGGCAGGGACGGGGACGGGGGGCGGGGCGGGGATGCGGCTTGGACTCGGTGTGGGTGTTGGTGTTGGGGTGGGTGTGGGTGTGGGTTCGGTGATTTCGGTGATGGGGGATGGGGGCGGCGGCGGTTGAGGTGCGGGGATGGGGTGCGGGTGTGGGGGTGCGCCTGTCTTCGGGCGCCAGCTGTTCGTCCGCCAGCTCTTTGTCCGCCTGCTGGTCGTCCGCCCGCCTGCCTGCGTGCGTGCCGCGGGGGTCAGCGGCCCGCGGCGTCCACCAGCTGGTCGAGCATGGCCTCGACGGCCGGGACCCGTGCCAGGTCCGGCAGGGTGAGCGCGACGATCTCCCGGTGCACGGCGGGGTCCATCCGGATCGCGGTGGCGCCCTTGGGACGTACCGACGCCAGCGTCAGCTCGGGCAGCGCGGCGACCCCCAGCCCCGCCCCGACCAGGCCGATCACGGCCGGGTAGTCGTCCGTCGCGAAGTCGATGCGGGGCGTGAAGCCCGCGCTTTCGCAGACCTCCACCAGATGCCGGCGGCAACGCGGGCAGCCCGCGATCCACGGCTCGTCGGCCAGGTCGGTGAAGCGCGCGCGGCCGGCCCTCGCCAGCCGGTGGCCGTCCGGCACCAGGCCGATCAGCCGGTCCGCCAGGATCGGCCGCACCACGAGGTCGCCCCACTCCGCACCGGCCGCCGGGTCCGCCCCGCGCACCTCCGGGTACCGGAACGCCAGCGCGATCTCGCAGTCGCCGTTGCGCAGCATCTCGATCGAGCGCGGCGGCTCGGCCTCCACCAGGGAGACCCGGGTGCCGGGGTGGGCGGCACGCATCTTCGCCAGGGCGGTCGGCACCAGCGTCGAACTGCCCGAGGGGAACGACACCAGCCGCACCCGCCCGGCCCGGAGGCCGGCGATGGCCGCGACCTCCTCCTCGGCGGCGGTCAGCCCGGCCAGGATGCCGACCGCATGCCGTACGAGCGCCTCGCCGGCCTGCGTCAGCCGCATCTCGCGGCCCGCCCGTACCAGCAGCGGGGTCCCGGCGGACTGTTCCAGCGCCTTCATCTGCTGGCTGATGGCCGGCTGGGTGCAGCCCAGCTCCCGCGCCGCACCGGAGAACGAGCCGGTCGTGGCGACGGCGCGCAGCACGCGGAGATGACGGGCCTCGATCATGTTTCGAGCATAAGCGCGTCTTGGGTCGACCAGGAAAAACCGGTGGGTTTCTTTGAGGCACCGGGGCGCACGCACGGAGGCACGGGGGCGGCGCTCGGGGCAGGGGGCGCGGCGGGTGCACGGGTGAGGGCGTCGGAAGCTCGGGGACGCGCGGGAGTGTGCGAGGCGTGTCGGGGCGCAGAGCGGTCACGCTGGTGTGTGGGCCGCATCGTGCCGCCGCGACCGGGCATCGGAGCTCCGTATGAAGCTGCTGACCGTGAACATGGGACATCCCACCCCGTCCCCGCACGCCGCCGTCGAGGCCGGCACGGGCATCTTCAAACGACCCGTGAACGGCCCCGTGACGGTCCGTTCCCCCGGGCCCAGAGGCGTTGGCGGCAGTGGGCTGACCGGTGACGCGGTGGTCGACCGGCGCCACCACGGCGGCGACGACAAGGCCGTCTACGCATACGCCCGCGAGGACCTGGACGCCTGGCAGCACGAGCTGGGGCGCGCGCTGTCCAACGGGGTCTTCGGCGAGAACCTCACCACCTCGGGGGTCGAGGTCACCCACGCACGGATCGGCGAACGCTGGCGGATCGGCCGCGAGGTCCTGCTGGAGGTGTCGGCGCCGCGGGTCCCCTGCCGTACGTTCCAGGGGCGGATGGGGGAGCCCGGCTGGATCAAGCGGTTCATGGGGGCCGCGGTGCCCGGCGCGTACCTCCGGGTGATCGAGCCGGGTGAGATCCGCGCCGGGGACCCCGTCCTCCGGGAGCACCGGCCGGACCATGAGGTGACCGTCCGTCTGGTGTTCCGGGCGCTGACCGGCCGACGGGAGCTGCTGCCGCGCCTCCTGGAGGCTGGCGAGGCGCTCCCGGAGGAGACCCGGCGGCAGGTGACGAAGTATCTGGGGCGCCGATGAGAGAGGGGGCCGGGGCGGCGGGACCTGGCGCGGCCGGGGGTTGGGGCTCAGGTGGCGCGCTCCGGGCGGATAGCGTGCCGGTATGACGACTGCATTGATCACGGGAGCGACGGCGGGCATCGGCGCCGCGTTCGCCCGGCGGCTGGCGAGCGACGGCCACAGCGTGGTGCTGGTGGCACGCGACGAGAAGCGACTGCGCGAGCAGGCCACCGAGTTGCACGACCGGCACGGCATCGAGGCCGAGGTGCTCAGCGCCGACCTGTCCACGGACGACGGCATCGCGACGGTCGAGGCGCGGCTCTCGGACGCCAAACGCCCGGTCGATCTTTTGGTGAACAACGCCGGTTTCGGCAACAAGGGCGAGTACCTCGAAGTGTCGATGGCCGACGAGCTGACGATGCTGAAGGTCCACTGCGAGGCGGTGCTGCGGCTCACCACGGCCGGGGTGCGCGGGATGCGGGACCGGCGGCGCGGTGCGGTGGTCAACGTGGCGTCGGTGGCGGCGTTCGTACCGCGCGGCACGTACGGCGCGAGCAAGGCGTGGGTGGTGCAGTTCACGCAGGGCGCGGCGCGCGACCTGGCCGGGAGCGGGGTGCGCCTGATGGCGCTGTGCCCCGGCTTCGTACGGACCGAGTTCCACCAGCGGGCCGGCATGGGCACGGACAACATCCCCGGCTGGATGTGGCTGGACGCCGACAAGCTGGTCGACGCGGCGATGAAGGACCTCCTGCGCGGCAAGTCCCTGTCCATCCCCGACCCCCGCTACAAGGCCCTGATGGGCGCGGTGAAACTGGCGCCGCGGGGGCTGCTGGGCGGGCTTACTTCACGGACGGGCCGCAAGTACGGGCCACGTTGACGCCTGCGGCTTGGCTGGCTTCCCACGTAGCTGTCTGCGGCGCCGCGGGGCGCTGCGCCGTTGCGCTTTGCGGCGCCTCCCACGTACTTGGCCGTCCCGCCGCGGGGGTTGCTCGCCGTTGCGCTTTGCGGCGCCTCGCACGTACTTGGCTGTCCCGCCGTCGGGGTTGTTCGCCGTTGCGCCTGCGGCGGGCTGGGTGGTGTCGGGTGCGGTGACGGACCTCCGGGGCCGGTTGTGTGGACTGCTTCGCTTTACGTCCACACAACCGGCCCCTCCGGCCCGTCCCCTCCCGTTGGGGGGAAGTTAAGGGCGGTGGGGGTGGGCGCGGGGTCCCTTAGGGCGGGGGCGAACAGATCCCGTAAGGGATACGGGCGCCCCTTGCGGGCCTCAACTCGGCGGGCCGGGGCGGTATTCCCGACACCGCATGACGCAAGACACTGCCGAACGACAACGCCCGCCCCCACCGGCCTCTCACCCCCCCCACCCACGGGAGGGGCTGGACCGGAGGACGAAGTCTGGAGGGCCGGCACCGCACCCGACAAACAACCGCCCGCCGCCAGGCGCAACGGCGAGCAAGACCCGCGGCGGGACAGCCGACAACGTGCGGGGCGCCGCAAAGCGCAACGGCGAGCAACCCCGACGGCGGGAAAGCCAAGTACGTGGGAGGCGCCGCAAAGCGCAGCGCAACGGCGAGCAAGACCCGCGGCGGGACAGCCGACAACGTGCGGGGCGCCGCAAAGCGCAACGGCGAGCAAGACCCGCGGCGGGAAAGCCAGGTACGTGGGAGGCCAAGCCAAGCGCAGCGGAACGGCGAGACCCGCGGCGGGAAAGCCAGGTAGGTGGACTAGCGATCCGGAAGGTGGATCACCGGAAAGCTCCCCGTATTCGTCGGGGCGTTCTCCGGCAGCCAGAGGACGGAGATCGCGCCGGTCGAGCCGTCCGTGAGCTCGTCCGCGTTGCGGAAGGTCAACCGGGCCCCCAGCACGCGGGCCTGACCGGCGGCAATCGTCAGGCCCAGGCCGTGCCCGCGGCCCGCCCGGTCGCTGCTGCCGGTGCGGAACCGGCTCGGGCCCTCGCGGAGCAGCGCCTCCGGGAAACCGGGCCCGTGATCGCGCACCCGCAGCACCCGGCCCTCGACCGTCACCTCGATCGGCGGCTTGCCGTGCCGCGCCGCGTTCGCGATCAGATTGCCCAGGATCCGCTCCAGCCGGCGCGGATCGGTGGTCACCTCGGCCTCCCGTACGACATCGATCACGATGTCCGGGTCCAGCGCCCGCACCCGGCGGGTGACGAACTCGCCCAGCACCACGTCCTGCAGCTCGGCCCGCTCGGCGTAACCGTCCAGCCGGGCCACCTCCAGAACGTCCTCGACGAGCGTCCGCAGCGCCTGCGCACGGTCCCGGACCAGCTCCGACGGGCGGCCCGGCGGCAGGAGTTCGGCCGCGGTCAGCAGACCGGTGACCGGCGTCCGCAGCTCATGGGCGATGTCCGCGGTCACCCGCCGCTCGGCCTCGATGCGCTCCTGCAGCGCGTCCGACATGGCGTCCACCGCCCACGCCAGATCGTCCGTCTCGTCCCGGACCCGGCCGCCGACCTCGTCACGGATCCGTACCGACCGGTCCCCGTCGGCCAGCTTCCCGGCCGCCGCGGCCGCCTTCCGCAGCCGCTTGGACAGCCGCCCACCGACCAGTACGCCCAGCGCACAGCCGCCCACCACCACGGCGGTCGAGCCGATCAGCAGCGCCTGGTCGAGATCGTCCAGAACGGCGAAGCGGTCCGGGAAACGGTCGTGCATCGACAGCACCCGGCCGTCGCTCAACGGCGTCGCCGCCCAGACCTCCGGCGCCGTCTCCCCGGTGTCCTGCAGATACGTCGCGCGCTCGTTCTCCGCGACCTCCCGGCGCAGCGGCTCCGGCAGCGTCGGATCGTCGATCCGCGCTCCGAACTGCAGCCGGTTGGTCGACTCGAAGATCTTCTGGGTGAAGTTCAGCCGCTCGACCTGCACGTCCCGGCTGTTGTCGAGCATCGAGTGGCGGGCCGCGTTGTGCACGACGAGGCTCAGCGCGATCGCGACCAGCGCTCCGACGAGCGCGATCGCGGCGCTGAGCTTCCATCTCAGCCCCGTCCGCAGGGCCAGCCTCACCACCGGCGGCGTCAGCCTCTCAGCTTGTATCCGAAGCCGCGGACCGTCTCGATCCGGTCCTGGCCGATCTTGCCGCGCAGCCGCTGGACGTGGACGTCCACGACCCGGGTGTCACCGCCCCAGCCGTAGTCCCACACCCGCTCCAGCAGCCGGTCGCGCGAGAGGACCGTACCCGGCGCGTTGGAGAACTCCAGCAGCAGCCGCATCTCGGTCGGCGTCAGCGCCACGTTCTCGCCGCCCTTGCGGACCTCCATGCCCTCGGTGTCGACCTCCAGATCACCGAAGCGCAGCACCGCCTCGTCCGGCCCGTCGTCCGCCGCCGAGGCCGGCTTGGCGCCGTCCGGGCCGCTGGCATGGCCGAACCGGCGCAGCACCGCACGGATCCGCGCCACCAGTACCGCCCCGTCGAACGGCTTGGTGACGTAGTCGTCCGCCCCCGCCTCCAGGCCCAGCACCACATCGATCGAGTCGGCCCGCGCCGACAGCATGATCACCGGAACCGTCGACTCGTCACGGATCCGCCGGCACAGACTGACCCCGTCCAGCCCCGGCACCATCACATCGAGCAGCGCGATGTCCGGACGGTTCGCACGGAACGCCTCCAGCCCCGCGAGCCCGTCAGGCATCGCGGTGACCACGAATCCGTCCCGCTCCAGCGCGAGCTGCGTCGCCTCACGGATGACGTCGTCGTCCTCGACGAAAAGCACATGGGTGTCGGCCATGCGGTTGTCTCAACCCTCCGATCCCGCGCCGCTGTCCTCCGGCGCCGGGAAGCTGTCGACGGTGGTCTTGCTGTAGTCGGTGTGGTACTGGCGGTACTGGGCGAAGCGGCCGCCCACCCAGCGGTACTTCATCACGTCCTCCCCGGACGGACAGCACACCTGGTCGCCGGCCGCGTAGGTCTGCGTGGAGACCTCCAGCTCACCCTTGTTGACCGCGGCCGAGACCGACGGCTGCTCATTGGCATACACGTTGTCATACCCGTCCTTCGCCCCGCTGTCCCTGCGGTACACGTAGGACCCGATCCCCACGGAATCCGCGCAGGTCATGACGTTGACGATGACATCGGGCGACGATCCGCCGGTCAGGGGCGCATAGGTCACCTCGACCGGATACTCGTCGGCGGCGCACGGCTTGTACAGGGACTTCTTCACGTCCGCGCCGACCTTCGGATCATTCCGCATCAGCTGGACCGCGTCGACCTTCTTGTACCCGGCCGACGAGGTCGGACTCGGCACGGTGCTGGCCGCCCCCTTGGGCGCCGGGGTGGTGCTGGCCGACCCCTCGCTGCGCACACCCTCGCCCCCCGGATTGCACCCGGCCAGCAAAAGGCCGACGGCGGCCACCCCCGCCGTGGCCGCGCCGCCTCTGGTCAACCCGATCCTGGTCAACCTGTTCCTGGACAATCCGCTCCTGCTCACCGTGCTGCTCGCACAGCCGCCGATCCCGCTGCTGTTCGTAAGTGACTACGTGACTGAGGTGACTGACGTGACTGAAGTGAAGGTATTCGTTGCTACGTGATGCCGTTCGACGAAGTCGTCCCTGAGGTGATTGTGACGCCTCGACCTCTGAACCGTACGACTCCCGACCACGTGACCGTTTTCACACATTTGTCATGCGAGTGATCCATCCCGTGCGGGATCTGCCCTGCATGTGGTCCGTCCTGCACGTGGTCTGCCCTGCGTGTGGGCCGTCCTGCGCGTGGTCCGTCCCGCATGTCTGTCCTGCGCGCACGTGGTCCGTCCTGCGGGTGATCGCCGGGGGGCTCCACCCGCACGGCAGGCCGCGCACCGGCCGACGCCCTCCGCCGTCAGGCCGCGCACCGCTCCTGGTCCTGCCGCGACCGCTCCTGCTCGCCCCGCTCCAGCATCCGCGCGTCGATGTCCCGGGCCTGCAGCTCCTGACGCAGCCGCGCCAGCGCACGGTGCAGCGTGCTCTTGACCGTACCCGTGGACATCCCGAGCGCGGCAGCCGTCTCCTCCGTGCTCATCTGCTCCCAGTGCCGCAGCACGACGACGCTGCGCTGCTTGGGAGCCAGCACCCCGAGGATGTCCATCAGCAGGGCCCGGTCCGCGCGCTGCTCGGTGCCGTCGTCCACGCTCGCGTCCGGCAGCTGCTCGGTGGGCACCTCCTCCAGCTTGCGGGCCCGCCACCACTCCGTACGAGTGTTGATCATGACTCGGCGGAGGTAGGCGTCGGCCAGCGACTTGTCCGCGATCCCGTCCCAACGGCCGTACGTACGCACCAGGGCCGTCTGCAGCAGGTCCTGCGCGTCGACCGGATCGGGCACCAGGCGCCGGGCGCTGCGCAGCAGGGCCTCCTGCCGCGTCCGCACGTACTCTTCGAAGTCCAGTACCTTGCCGCCGCTGGTCGCCATCCCGACGCCTCCGATCCGCTTGCGATTCCCCACGTTGACTGCGCTGGCGGTCATCTCCAGCACGGGGATGACGCTACGGAGGGGGTGTTGCGGCGTAATGTGCGTGGGCCCCACAGCGAGTGCACGGAAAACCCTCGGTTGTGTAACAGCCCGCCAGGGGTCATACCTCGGGGGGACGGCGGCCCCCGCCCCGTCATACTCCGGACGGACAACACCCCCACCAAAAGGCCGACGAGCGCAACGGCACCCGTCACTGCACACGTCACCGCACCCGTCACAGCGCACGTCACAGCGCACTCCCGTGCCGCACCCGCCCGGCCGGAAAATCACCATCCAGCCAATCAGTGACCCTTTTCGGCCGTGAAAGACAGTCAGGGACGGCTGCGAATGCAGCCGTCCCTGTGTACGCGTGGACCCTGTTACGCGTAGACCCTGTGCGCGCGTGTCCTTATGTAGTGCGTGCGTGTGTATGCATGTATGTGTGTCCTCTGCTGGTGGGTTACGACAGCGGCAACCGGTACCGTCCGCCGCCCAGCGGCTCCACCAGGCCGTCCGAGACCAGCCCGTCCAGCGCCCGGGCGCGCTGCACCGGCTCGTCCCACACGGCGTCCAGCACCTGCTGCGGCACCGGAGCCACCGCCTCCCGCAGCACCGCGAGCAGCTTTCCGCGTACCTGCCGGTCGGTACCGGCGTACGTCTGGGTGCGCCGCGGCGGACCGTCGTGCGCCGGGGAACCGGCCAGCCGCCACGCGCACTGCGAGGCGATCGGGCAACGATGGCACTCCGGCGTGCGCGCCGTGCACAACAGCGCGCCCAGCTCCATCGTGGCCGCCGCCCAGCGCGCCGCCAGCCTCTCGTCCTGGGGCAGCAGTTGGCGGGCGAGCTTGCGCTCGGCGGCGGTGGTGGCGTTCGGCGGGTACTGCCGGCCGGCCACCGCCCGCGCGAACACCCGCCGCACGTTCGTGTCCAGCACCGCGTGCCGCTGCCCGTACGCGAACGAGGCGACCGCCGCCGCGGTGTACTCACCGACGCCGGGCAGCGCCAGCAACTGGGCGTGCTCACGCGGTACGTCACCGCCGTGCCGCTCCTGTATGGCGGACGCGGCGGCGTGCAGCCGCAGCGCGCGCCGCGGATAGCCGAGCCGGCCCCAGGCGCGCACCGCCTCGCCCGGCGCCTCGGCGGCCAGGTCGGCGGGGCGCGGCCAGCGGGCGAGCCACTGCTCGTACACCGGCAGCACTCTGCTGACCGGCGTCTGCTGAAGCATGAACTCGCTCACCATCACACCCCAGGCGCCCGCCTCGGGGCGGCGCCAGGGCAGATCGCGGGCGTGCTCGTCGAACCAGTCGGTGACCGGCCCGTGCAGCGCGGTCCCGTCTGCGGCCTCCGCGGCCGGAGCGGCGGCGGAAGCGGTCTCGGCGGCGTCGGTCGGGGCAGATGAGGTGACAGGCGTCGAAGTCATGGCACCGACGATCCTGGCACGTCCGCACGCGCCCAGGAAACGCACCGGCCGCGCCCCGCCGCACGCCCACCCACTCGCAGGACGACCACATACGCACGCCTGGCCGCTACCGCCGGTACGCCACCCCCGCAACCGACCCCCGCGACTCCGGAAAACCCCCTCCAGGAACCCACTCCGAACACCTACTCCGGCCACCCACTCCCCAGCTCCCTCCGCAGCTCCCTCCGCAGCTCGTTCCTGAACTCGCCCCGGACTCGCCCGAACTCGCCCCGGAAACTCACTACAATCCGGGGAACTGATTACTCTCCGTAGTCGTTGCCGGAAGAGGAAGGAGGCAGGGAGGCAAGGAGGCAAGGGGGGCAGGGAGGCGCCGAGGCGAAACAAGGACAAGTGGCGAACAAGGCAAGAGGCGAGACAAGGCACGACGAGGCGAGGCAGGGCGCGGTCGCGCGGGGCGAGCCCAGGGCCAGCCGAGGCGAGCGGAGACCAGAGCGAAGCGCAGGCCGACGCAGATCCGCGAGACGCAGCTGAGCAGACACGCGAGAAGCAGTGGACGCGACGCACGCGACGCACGCGACGCACGCGACGCACGCGACCCGTGCGCGGCAGGCGCAGGCCCGTGCGCGGCAGGCGGTGCGGAGACATCGCCGGCGCTGACAACCCGAGCCAGTACGCCGATGCCGAGGCCCGCTGGGGCAAGGTACGTCGGGGGCGAGGAACGCCGGGCAAGACACCAGGTACTAGGCGTAAGGCCGGGATACGGACATGGCGGAGACGAACGACAGCGAGAAGCAGATGCCACAGACGCAGACACCCGAAGCGAGCGACCGGCGTGCGGCGGAGCCGGGCGCTTGGGGTACGGCTGAGGCGGGCGCTGGCGATAGTGACCCCGGGCTGGACGAACTGGCTGCGGGCCCGACGCGCTGCCCGTCCTCGATCCAGCAGGCACTGGCAGCCCACACGACGATGACCCTGGCGTACGTGGACGAGAGTGGCCCCCAGGCTTGCGCGGTGCTGTACGCCACCGATGCCACCGACGCCAGCGACAGCACCGATACCGCCGAGGCCACCGATGTGGGGCAGGTGGCGGTGGAGGAGGGGGTGGAGGCGGAGGTAGCGGCAGCGGCAGGCGCGGGCGGCGGGCCGGCGCGGTACCCGGTGCTGTACTTCGTCACGTCGACCACGACCCGCCACGGCCGGGCCCTGGCCGGCACAGATGCCCGGGTCGCTTTCACGGCGCAGCGCGACGGCCAGGAGTGGAGCGGGCTGACGGGGATTCAGGGTCGCGGCCGTTGCCGGCCCCTGTCGGGCGCCGAGCGGGCCGTCGGCTGGCGGGCCTACACCCGGCGCTTCCCCTTCGTCGAAGCGGATGAGCGGCTCCGGGCCGCGCTGGAACGCACCACCCTCTGGGAACTGCGCCCCGACTGGCTACGGCTGATCGACAACGGCCAGGGCTTCGGCCACAAGGAGGAGTGGCGGCGTCCGGAGGGGGCGTAGGCGCTGGGCGGCGGCCGGAGAGGGCGGGCGTAGAAGCTGGGGGGCGGCGCCGGTGGTGTCGCCCGCACCGGTAGCGGTGGTGTCGCCCGCACCGGTAGCGGTGGTGTCGCCCGAAGCCGTCGCGGTGGTGGGCTGGGCGGTGGGGGATGGATGGGGCGGGGTGGGTGGGTGTGGCGGTGGTGGATGGGTGGGGTTCAGGGGGTGGAAGGGATGTGTGTGGGGAGTTGGGTGGGTGTGGGAGGTGGGGGCCGGGCTGATCATGGGAAAAGTTGCAGTCTGATGCGGCGGGTAGTGGCCGGTGCGACTGCTGATCTCTCGTAGAGTTTCCGCGTGGGATCACTGCGCAATCCGATCGGGCCGCTTCCCTCCTCCATCTACTGGCGGCGGAGGGCCGTTGCGCTGGCCATCGTCGTGCTGCTCGCCGTACTGGTCGTGTGGGCCCTCAACTTGGGCGGCGGGGGCAACAGCGGCGACGAGGGCAAGGGCGGTGCGCACGGGAAGGGCCCCGCGACGTCGATCACGCCCGGACCCTCGTCCGCAGGCCCGGCGATCAGCCAAAAGCCGGGCGGGCGCGGGGAGTCGGGGTCCGGAGGGGAGTCGGGCGAGGACTCCGGGTCCGGTGGTGGTGCGGGTTCCTCGGGTGGCGGCAGCGGTGAGGACAGCGGGGCCGATGGTGGTTCCGGGGGCGGTGCGTCGGGCGGTGGTGCAGGAGCCGGCGGGCCGATCGGGCAGGGGTCCGGGAAGGGTGTTCCGGCCAGTTCTTCGTTGCCCAACTGCGCTGACCCGGATGTCGAGTTGGTGCTGCGGAGCGTGAAGAGCTCGTACGCGCCCGACAAGAAGCCGACGTTCGAGCTGACCGTCAAGAACACCGCTGATGCGGCCTGCAAGGTGGACCTCGGGCAGAAGGCGGCGGTTCTCACGATCAGCGACGCCGCGGGTGACGACCGGGTGTGGGCCTCGAACGACTGCCCCTCGGGCACCGCGCCGGCGCTGTTGCAGGTGCCGGCCAACGGCTCCGTGAAGCGCACCGTCGAGTGGGACCGGCGGGCGAGCGGACCGCAGTGCGCGACGCCCAGTTCGGCCACGGTGCCGGCCGGCAAGTACCGGATCGAGGCCAAGGTGCCGGGGCTGAAGTCCGCCCATACGTCGTTCGTTCTGGACGAGGACTGAGCGTTCAGCGCGTTTGTTCGTCGGTTTGTGATCGGTGGCTGTTGGCCGTTCGCCGTTCCGGCGTTGATTGTTCGCTAATTGGGCGTTGCACGTTGCACGTTGGCCGTTGGCCGTTGGCCGTTCGCTGTTGTCCGTTGGCCGGTTGCCGTACGTTCCGTCCCTGTCGTGCCCCTGACCGTGGCCGTCCTCGCCGGCCGGCCGCCGCCGCGGGCTCGTCACGACACCTCGCCCGTCCAGCAACGCCCCACACCGTCCAGCAACGCCCCCCAACCGCCCAGCAACGCCCCCCAACCGTGCAGCATCCCCCCGACCGCCCGGTGCCGCTGCTTCCGCTGGCCCGGAAGCGGGTCGTCCGTGGTCCGGAGGGCGGCGCTCCGGTAATTCCGCTGGTAGGGATTCCGCTGACGGCGTGCGGTGCTGGTTCGGGGCGACGGGGTCCGGCACAGTCGGCCGTATGAAGCTCTTGATGCTGGGCGGTACGGAGTTCGTGGGGCGGGCGGTCACCGAGGCGGCGGTGGCGCGGGGCTGGCAGGTGACGGTCTTCCACCGGGGGAGGCACGCGGCGCCGGAGGGCGTGACGGCCTTGCACGGTGAACGTGGGGGTGGTGAACGGGGAGATGGTGAACGAGGGGAGGGCGCGGGGCCGGAGGGTCTCGCGGCGTTGCGGGAGGGGGAGTGGGACGCCGTTGTGGACACCTGGAGCGGCGCGCCCTCGGCGGTGCGGGATGCGGCGCGGCTGCTGGCCGGGCGGGTCGGCAGGTATGCGTACGTGTCCAGCCGGTCGGTGTACGCGTACCCGGCCGCGTACGGGCTCGACGAGGACGGGCCGTTGGTGGCGGGGTCCGCGGACGACACGGACGCCGAGGACTACGCGGCGGCGAAGCGCGGCGGGGAACTGGCGGCGCTGGACGCGTTCGGGGAGCGGGCGCTGTTGGTGCGGGCCGGGCTGATCCTCGGGCCGTACGAGAACATCGGGCGGCTGCCGTGGTGGCTGGACCGGATCGCCCGGGGCGGGCCGGTTCTCGCGCCGGGGCCGCGGGAGATGGCGCTGCAGTACATCGATGTGCGGGATCTTGCGGAGTGGACGCTGGGCGCGCTGGAGGGCGGGCTCGGCGGGGCGTACAACCTGGTGAGCGAGGTCGGGCACGCCACGATGGGGGAGTTGCTGGAGAGCTGTGTGCGGGTCACCGGCTCGGATGCGGAGCTGCGGTGGACGGCGCCGGAGGACGTGCTCGCGGCCGGGGTGGAGCCGTGGACCGAGTTGCCGGTGTGGCTGGCGCCTGGTGAGTTGCGGGATGCGATGTACGGGGCGGATGTGTCGCGGGCGCTGGCGACGGGGCTGCGGTGCCGGCCGGTCGCGGAGACGGTGGCCGATACGTGGGCGTGGTTGCGGAGCATCGGCGGGGTGGCGCCGCAGCGTCCGGACCGGCCGGTGGTGGGGCTGGCGGCGGAGAAGGAGTCGGCGGTGCTGCGGTAGGGCCGGGGCGCGCGGGCCAGGGGCGGGGAAGGGGGGAGGGAGGCGGCCGGGAGGGGTCCCTTAGGGGGCAGCCGAACGGATCCCGTAGGGGGTGGGCGGGCCCCCTGCGAGGCCACAACGGCAAGGGGGCGGCGGGTTATTCCCCCGCCCACCCCCTGCACGCAGCTCCACCACGCACGACCTGCACGTACCGCTCCAGGATCCAGCAAGGCACGACCTGCACGCACTCCCTACACGTACCGCTCCAGGATCGACGACTCCGCCAGGCGGGACAGGCCCTCGCGGACCGAGCGGGCGCGGGCCTCGCCGACGCCGTCGACGGTCTGGAGGTCGTCGACGCTGGCGGCGAGGAGTTTCTGGAGGCCGCCGAAGTGGTCGACGAGGCGGTCGATGACGGTGCCGGGGAGGCGGGGGACCTTCGCCAGGAGGCGGAAGCCGCGGGGGGAGACGGCGGAGTCGAGGGTCTCGGGGGCGCCGCTGTAGCCCAGCGCACGGGCCACGTTGGGGAGTTCGAGGAGTTCCGCGTGGGTGAGGGAGTCGAGTTCGGCGAGGGCCTCGGAGACCGTGCGGGCGCGCTTGGCGGTGGGCTCGGGGACGTAGTCGCGGACGACCAGTTCGCGTTCCGGTTCGACGCCGGCGATGAGTTCTTCGAGCTGGAGGGAGAGCAGCCGGCCGTCGGTGCCGAGTTCGACGACGTATTCGGCGATTTCGGTGGCGATGCGGCGGACCATTTCCAGTCGCTGGGCGACGGCGGTCACGTCGCGTACGGTCACCAGGTCCTCGATCTCCAGGGCGGAGAGGGTGCCGGCGACCTCGTCGAGGCGGAGCTTGTAGCGCTCCAGGGTGGCCAGGGCCTGGTTGGCGCGGGAGAGGATCGCCGCGGACTCCTCCAGGACGCGGCGCTCACCGTCGACGTAGAGCGCGATCAGCCGCATGGACTGGCTGACGGAGACGACGGGGAAGCCGGCCTGGATGGAGACGCGCTGGGCGGTGCGGTGGCGGGTGCCGGTCTCCTCGGTGGGGATGGAGGCGTCGGGGACGAGCTGGACGCCGGCCCGGAGGATCTTGGTGATGTCCTTGTCGAGGACCAGTGCGCCGTCGAGCTTGCACAGCTCGCGCAGGCGGGTGGCGGTGAATTCGACGTCGAGGACGAAGCCGCCGGTGCACATGGACTCGACGGTCTTGTCGAAGCCGAGGACGATCAGTCCGCCCGTGTTGCCGCGAAGGATGCGTTCCAGGCCGTCGCGCAGGGCCGTGCCGGGGGCCACGGCGCTCAGCGAGGCGCGCATCAGACTCTCGGTGCCGGATCCCCCGCCGGACCTGCCGGGAGCCGATGCCCGGTCGTTGGCTGCCACTGCACTCCTCCGTCGCACGGTCTGTCGGTCCGCGGGCCGCCCGGCCCTTGACTGTGGTTGACGTACCAGCGGAGCGTACGTGGCCGACAGGCAATTCTGCGGTGACGGGCGAGACCAGGGCAAAGTCTACCGGCGCACACCCTCTTCCTGTGGGGCCTCCCGGCGTACGCGCTTGGGCAGGACGGTCAGTGCCTGTCCGACGTCGGCGACCTCCAGGACCCGCATGCCGTCGGGGATCTTGCCGGGGTCGGTGGGGACGAGGGCGTGGGTGAAGCCGAGCCGGGCGGCTTCGGAGAGCCTGCGCTGGACGCCGGTGACGCGTCTGACCTCGCCGGCGAGGCCGACCTCGCCGATCGCGACGAGGTTCTTGGGCAGGGGGGTGTCGCTGGCGGCGCTGGCCAGGGCGAGGGCGACGGCGAGGTCGGCGGCGGGCTCGGTGAGCCTCACGCCGCCGACGGTGGCGCTGTAGATGTCGCGTTTGCCGAGGGCGCTGATCCGGCCGCGCTGTTCCAGGACGGCGAGCATCATCGAGACGCGGGAGGTCTCCAGGCCGGAGGTGGTGCGCCGGGGTGAGGGGATCTGGGAGTCGACGGTGAGCGCCTGCACCTCGGCGACCAGCGGGCGGCGGCCCTCCAGGGTCACCGTCAGGCAGGTGCCGGGGACCGGTTCGGCGCGGCGGGTGAGGAAGAGGCCGGAGGGGTCGGCGAGGCCTGTGATGCCCTCGTCGTGGAGTTCGAAGCAGCCGACCTCGTCGGTGGTGCCGTAGCGGTTCTTGACGCCGCGGACGAGGCGGAGGCGGGCGTGCCGGTCGCCTTCGAAGTGGAGGACGACGTCGACGAGGTGTTCCAGGAGGCGGGGGCCGGCGATGGCGCCGTCCTTGGTGACGTGGCCCACGAGGAGGGTGGACATGCCGCGTTCCTTGGAGGCGCGGATGAGGGCGCCGGCGACCTCGCGGACCTGGGCCATGCCGCCGGGGGCGCCGTCGATCTCGGGGGAGGCGACGGTCTGCACGGAGTCCAGGACGAGCAGGGACGGCTTGACGGTGTCGAGGTGGCCGAGGACGGCGGAGAGGTCGGTCTCGGCGGCGAGGTAGAGGTGGTCGTCGAGGGCGCCGATGCGGTCGGCGCGGAGCCGGACCTGGCTCGCGGATTCCTCGCCGGTGACGTAGAGGGTGGGGTGCTCGGCGGAGGCGGACTTGGCGGCGGCGTCCAGGAGGAGGGTGGATTTGCCGACGCCGGGCTCGCCGGCGAGGAGGACCACCGCGCCGGGGACCAGGCCGCCGCCGAGGACGCGGTCGAGCTCGTCGACGCCGGTGGTGCGGGCGGTGGCCTGCTTGCCGTCGACCTGGCCGATGGGCAGGGCGGCGGTGGTGACCCGGCCGGGCGCGGTGGTGCGGACGGCGGGGGTGCCGCCGAACTCCTCGACCGTGCCCCACGCCTGGCATTCCGGGCAGCGGCCGAGCCACTTGGCGGTGGTCCAGCCGCATTCGGTGCAGCGGTACGAGGGGCGTTCCTTGCCCGGCGCTTTACGAGTTGCCATGGGGTCACCGTAGCGGCGGGGTCCGACAACGCCGTGCCCGCCGCCGGACCGCGGACGCCGGGCACCGCGTCGTGGTGGCGACAGGCGTCGCCCCGTCGTCCGCCGCCCCGCCACCCCGTCGTCCGCCGCCCCGCCGTCCGTTGCTCCGACCGGGTGGTGCGCCCCGCGTGGGCTCCGGGCGCAGCGGCCGGCTCGTGTCCCCTTTTGAGGGAGATGGTCACCCGTAAGGGTTAAAAGTGGTCCGGGAGAGTAAGTCCGGCTGCATCATCCCCCTACCGTCGCCGGGGTGATGAGCAGCAGGCCCGAGCACCCCACGCACTCCACCGGCGCACACCGGTCGCGCGGCGACGACCGGCGCCGGAGCCGTCCGAAGTCCGCCCAGCCGTCTCCCCGGCCCGTTCAGCCGTCTGCCCCGGGCGCCCCGTCCGCCTCGGGCGCCCCGGACGAGCCCGGTGACGGCTATCAGCCGTATCTGGACGGCCTGTTCACCTACTGCCTGTCGGTGCTGTGCGAGCACGACGCGGCGACCGCGGTGCTCGGCGAGATGCTGGCGCTCGCCGAGCGGCACCACCACCGTCGCCCGGCCGACCCGGCGCTGCACCGCGCCTGGCTGTACGCACTGGCCCGCTGGGCGTGCCTGCGCCGGCTCGCCGAGCGGACCGGCCCCGGCCGTGGCACCGGCAGCAGCACCGGCCGTGGCACCGGCACCGACCGTGGCTCCGGCCGTGGCACCGGCCCCGCCGCGCCCCGGGACGGTGAGCGGCGGCAGCGTGAGCTGGCCGTGCTGGCCTGGCCGGAGGCCGCCGGCACCTCTCCCGAGCAGCGGGAGGCGCTGGAGCTGTCGGTGCGCCACCGGCTCTCCGCCGACGAGGTCGCCGCGGTGCTCGGCGCCGACCCGATCGCCACCCGCGCGCTGCTCGCCACCGCCTCCTGCGAGGTCGAACGGACCCGGGCGGCGCTGGCGGTCGTCGAGTCCGGCCGGTGCAAGGAGGTGGCGCAGCTGGCGGGGGACAGCAAGGTGCTGCTGGGGGTGGCGTTGAGCCGCGAGCTGGTGCGGCATGTCGACGACTGCGCGGTCTGCCGGCGGACCGCGGAGCGGGCCACCGCGCCGGGGTCGTGGCCGGGCACCGCGCCGGCGGCCCGGGGTTCGCTGCCGCTGGTCGGCGCGCCGCAGGAGGCGGTGCTGGGCGCGCTGGCGGCGGCCCGCCGGTCCCGTACGGGGCGGGCCGACGGCTCCGCGGCGGCCGGGCGCGGGGGCCGGTCGGGTGGGCCAAACGGTTCTCCTCGCTACGACCGCAGCGGTTTCCCGGTGGGCCCGCCGCCGGACCGGGCGGCCCGGCGGCGCAGGCTGCGGGCCCGGGCGCTGACCACGACGGTGGTCGCCACGGTGATCGCGGCGCCGGTGCTGGCCCTGTGGGCGGCCTACCGCGGGGCGCCCGCCACGGGGGAGACCGCGGCGGCCGGGACGCCCTCGGTGACGGCGAGCGACACCGACGCCGGGGAGCGGCTGGACGGCCGCCCGTACGAGAACGCCGGGAACGCCCGGACCACGCCGTCGCCGGCCACCAGCGGCGACGCCCGGACGCCGGACGTGTCGGTCGCGGTGATCGGCGCGGACGGCACCCCGCTGCGGCCGGGCGAGTCGGGCCGTACGGCGACGGGTCCGGGGCGGCTGACGGTCGCCGCGCAGCCCAGCGGCGGCACGACGGTGATCACGATCAGCGCGTCCGGAGGCGAGCCGGTGCACTGGACGGCGACGCCGGGCGCGGCATGGCTGCAGATGAGCCAGACGGCGGGCTATCTGCAGCCCGGGCAGACCACGACGGTCACGGTCTATGTGGACCACGACCGGGAGCCGGCGGGGCGCTGGCGGACCCGGATCGCCATCCGGCCCGGCGGCACCACGGTCACGCTGGAGGGCTACGGCGGCACCGGCCCGGAGACCGGCCCGCAGGGCCCGTCGCCGTCGCGTCCCCCGCACCACACGCCGACACCCACGCACCCGACACCCACGAACCCGTCGCCCACGCACCCGACGCCGACGCCGACGCCGACGAGCCCGACGCCCGGCCCCTCGGACCCGACGCCGACCCCGTCCCCGAGCGGGCCCACCGCGAGCACCGGGCCGACGCCCTTCAAGCCCTCGGACACCCCGTCGCACACGACCCGCCCGCCCCGCTGAGCCGCGGACCGGGCGGGGGACACGATCAAGGGACCTACGAACGAAGGGGCCTACGGACCAAGGCACCTACGGGTCAAGCGAACTACGAGGCACCTACGGGCCGAGCGACCCACGGCCCGAGGCCCCTACAGGCCAACGCACCTACGGACGGGGGTCCGCCGGGTGCGGGGCCATCGGCAGCTGCGACGCCAGCCGCTGTTCGCACAGTTCGGCGAGCTTGGCGTAGCCCTTCTTGCCCATCAGCTCGGTCAGCTCCGGCTTGTACGAGACATAGACCGGTTCGCCCGCGCCGTGCGCCGAGGTCGCGGAGGTGCACCACCAGTGCAGGTCGTGGCCGCCGGGGCCCCAGCCGCGCCGGTCGTACTCGCCGATGGTGACCTGCAGCACCTGGGTGTCGTCGGGCCGGTCGATCCAGTCGAAGGTGCGCCGGATCGGCAGCTGCCAGCAGACGTCGGGCTTGGTCTCCAGCGGTTCGCGGCCCTCGCGCAGCGCGAGGATGTGCAGCGAGCAGCCGGCGCCGCCCTCGAATCCGGGGCGGTTCTGGAAGATGCAGGAGCCCTGCCAGCGGCGGGTCTGCCGTTCGCCGTCCTCGTCGACCTCGACCCAGCCGGTCTCGGTGCCCACGTCGTGGAACTGCCACAGGTCGGGTGTGAGCCGCGCCACGTGCCCGGCGACCCGCTTCTCGTCGTCGTCGTCCGAGAAGTGCGCGCCGAGCGTGCAGCACCCGTCGTCCGCCCGGCCGGCCTGGATGCCCTGGCAGCCGCTGCCGAAGATGCAGGTCCAGCGGGACGTCAGCCAGGTCAGGTCGCAGCGGAAGATCTGTTCGTCGTCGGCCGGGTCGGGGAAGGTGACCCAGGCGCGGGCGAAGTCGAGTCCGACCTCGTCGGCCGGGGGCCGGTTCCCCTCGGCCGCCTGGGCGCGCCGCTTTTCTGCCTTCTTCGGCGCTTTTTCGTGCTTCGCCTTTTTCGTCTTTGCCACGACTCCAGCGTAAGGCGCGCCGCACGACACCCGGACGGGACGGGCCACGCACCGCGCCGGAGCCGCCGGCCGCACCCCTCCGCCCCACGGTACGGACCGCGCCGACGAGCCCGGTCGGGCGTCGCAGTAGGTTTCCCCGTATGAGACTCGGTGTCCTCGATGTGGGTTCGAATACGGTCCATCTGCTGGTGGTGGACGCACACCCCGGCGCACGCCCGCTGCCCGCCTATTCGCACAAGGCCGAGCTGCGGCTGGCCGAGCTCCTCGACGACGGCGCGATCAGTGACGCCGGGGTGGAGCGGCTGGTGGCCACCGTCCTCGAAGCGCTGCAGGTGGCCGAGGACAAGGGCGTGGAGAGCGTGCTGCCGTTCGCGACGTCCGCGGTGCGGGAGGCCTCCAACGGGGAGGACGTGCTGCGCCGGGTCGCCGAGGAGACCGAGGTGGAGCTGCAGGTGCTGTCCGGTGAGGACGAGGCGCGGCTCACCTTCCTCGCCGCCCGCCGGTGGCTGGGCTGGTCCGCCGGGCGGCTGCTGGTCCTCGACATCGGCGGCGGTTCGCTGGAGGTCGCCTACGGCCTCGACGAGGACCCGGACGTGGCGGTGTCGCTGCCGCTGGGCGCCGGCCGGCTGACCGCGACCGCGCTGCCCGGCGATCCGCCCGACACCGAGGACGTGCGCACGCTGCGGCGCCGGATCCGGGCCGAGATCGCCCGGGTGGTGAGCGAGTTCCGTCGCTACGGCACGCCCGACCGGATCGTCGGCACGTCCAAGACGTTCCGGCAGCTGGCCCGGATCGCCGGTGCGGCCCGCTCCGCCGAGGGCCTCTACGTCCAGCGCGAGCTGACCCGCAAGAAGCTGGAGGAGTGGGTGCCGCGGCTGGCCGGCATGTCCGCGCAGGAGCGGTCGGAGCTGCCCGGGGTGTCCGAGGGGCGGGCGCGGCAGCTGCTGGCCGGCGCACTGGTGGCCGAGGCGGCGATGGACCTGTTCGGGGTGGAGACCCTGGAGATCTGCCCGTGGGCGCTGCGCGAGGGCGTCATCCTGCGGCGGCTGGACCATCTGCCGTAGGGGTAGGGCCGTCTGCCGTAAGGGGGACCGTCTCCGTAGGGCCGGGCTGTCTGCGTAGGGGGTGGCCGGCCGTCTGCCGTAGGGGCTGCCCCGTCGGCGTTGGCGGCTCCGGGGAGGCGGTGCGTAGGGTGGCTGCGGCGGTTGCCGGACGGCCCCGGTCTGCGGGCGGAGGCGAAGACACGCACGTGAGACTCGTCACGCGCCCGATCAGCCCCGTCACCTGCGTACCCCCTGCCCCACAAGCCACAACGCCGGGCGCCGGGGGCCCGGACCTCCTGCCCTGTGCACAGCTCCGGCCCGTACGCTGTCCCTCGTGACAGAGCCTGTGGTGCGCATCCCGGATGCGAAGGTCGCGCTGTCCACGGCCTCGGTGTATCCGGAGTCGACGGCGACGGCCTTCGAGATCGCCGCGCGCCTGGGGTACGACGGCGTCGAGGTCATGGTGTGGACCGACCCGGTCAGTCAGGACATCGAGGCGCTGCGCCGGCTCTCCGACTACCACGGTGTGCCGGTCCTGGCGGTGCACGCGCCCTGTCTGCTGATCACCCAGCGGGTCTGGTCGACCGACCCGTGGGTCAAGCTGCAGCGCGCCCGCAACGCCGCCGAGAAGCTCGGCGCCTCCACGGTCGTCGTGCACCCGCCGTTCCGCTGGCAGCGCAGCTACGCCCGGGATTTCGTCCGCGGGGTGTGGCGGATGGCGAACGAGACGGACGTGCGGTTCGCCGTCGAGAACATGTACCCGTGGCGCTACCGGGACCGCGAGATGCTGGCGTACGCCCCGGACTGGGACCCCACCAACGACGACTACCGGCACTTCACCGTCGACCTGTCGCACACCGCGACGGCCCGTAACGACGCGCTGGAGATGGTGGAGCGGATGGGCGACCGGCTGGCGCACGTCCACCTCGCCGACGGCAACGGCTCCGCCAAGGACGAGCACCTCGTACCGGGCCGCGGCAGCCAGCCCTGCGCCGAGGTGCTGGAGCGGCTGGCCGCCACCAACTTCTCCGGGCACGTGGTCGTCGAGGTCAACACCCGCCGGGCGATGTCCGCCGCCGAACGCGAAGCCGACCTGGCCGAGGCGCTGGCCTTCACCCGCCTCCACCTGGCCTCACCGACGTGGGTGTCGGGGTCCTGAAGGGGGCGAGATAGCCGACGACGGGGCCGCAGCGGGTCCGGCCCCTCCAGCCCCTCCAGTCCCTCCCGCCCGTCCAGCCGGTCCGGCCCGTCCAGCCAGCCCGGCCCCTCCCGTCAGTCCGGCCAGTCCGGCCGGGCTGCCGTCCGTACTCCGGTCACCCGTCTCACATCCCGGAGTCACTGTCCGGATCTTGGATCAAGAGCGTAACCTCGGGACCAGCTGCGGTATGCCGCTGCTGCTGTACGGCTGAACGTACGTATCCCGAGGGAGTGACCATCGTGCCCGAGCTGAGGTCCCGCACCGTTACCCATGGCCGCAACATGGCGGGCGCCCGCGCCCTTATGCGCGCCTCGGGCGTAGCGGGCGCGGACATCGGCCGCAAGCCGATCATCGCCGTGGCGAACTCCTTCACCGAGTTCGTGCCGGGCCACACCCACCTCCAGCCGGTCGGCCGGATCGTCAGCGAGGCGGTCAAGGAGGCCGGCGGCATCCCGCGCGAGTTCAACACCATCGCCGTCGACGACGGCATCGCCATGGGCCACGGCGGCATGCTGTACTCCCTGCCCTCCCGCGACCTGATCGCGGACAGCGTGGAGTACATGGTCGAGGCGCACTGCGCGGACGCGCTGATCTGCATCTCCAACTGCGACAAGATCACCCCGGGCATGCTGAACGCCGCGCTGCGGCTCAACATCCCGACCGTCTTCGTCTCCGGCGGCCCGATGGAGTCCGGCCGCGCCACCCTCGTCGACGGCACGGTCCGCACCCTCGACCTGGTCGACGCGATCTCGGACGCGGTGAACGACAAGATCTCCGACGCGGACATCCTCCGCATCGAGGAGAACGCCTGCCCGACCTGCGGTTCCTGTTCCGGCATGTTCACCGCCAACTCGATGAACTGCCTGACCGAGGCGATCGGCCTCTCGCTGCCGGGCAACGGCTCGGTGCTGGCCACGCACACCGCCCGCAAGGCCCTGTACGAGCGGGCCGGCCGTACGGTCGTCGAGCTCACCAAGCGCTACTACGACGGCGGCGACGAGTCGGTCCTGCCGCGCAACATCGCCACCTTCGACGCGTTCGAGAACGCCATGGCCCTGGACATCGCCATGGGCGGCTCGACGAACACGATCCTGCACCTGCTCGCCGCGGCCCAGGAGGCCGGCGTCCCGTTCGGCCTGGAGGCCATCGACGCGGTCTCGCGCCGCGTCCCGTGCCTCGCCAAGGTCGCGCCCAACGTCGCCAAGGACCGCACGTACTACATGGAGGACGTGCACCGCGCCGGCGGTATCCCCGCCCTCCTCGGCGAGCTGCACCGCGCCGGACTGCTCAACGAGGACGTGAACTCCGTCCACAGTCCGTCGCTCGCCGACTGGCTCAAGACCTGGGACGTGCGCGGCGGTTCGCCCTCCGCGGAGGCCGTCGAACTGTGGCACGCGGCCCCCGGCTGCGTCCGCTCCGCCGAGGCCTTCTCCCAGTCCGAGCGCTGGGCGGCCCTCGACGAGGACGCCGAGAACGGCTGCATCCGCAGCGCCGAGCACGCGTACTCGAAGGACGGCGGCCTCGCGGTCCTCAAGGGCAACCTCGCCGTCGACGGCTGCGTCGTGAAGACGGCCGGTGTCGATGAGTCGATCTGGACCTTCGAGGGCCCGGCCGTGGTCTGCGAGTCCCAGGAACAGGCCGTCGAGAAGATCCTGAACAAGCAGGTCAAGGACGGCGACGTGGTCGTCATCCGCTACGAGGGCCCCAAGGGCGGCCCCGGCATGCAGGAGATGCTCTACCCGACCTCGTACCTGAAGGGCCGGGGCCTGGGGAAGACCTGCGCACTGATCACCGACGGCCGCTTCTCCGGCGGCACGTCCGGCCTGTCCATCGGCCACGCCTCCCCCGAGGCGGCCGGCGGCGGCACGATCGCCCTCGTCGAGGACGGCGACCGCATCCGCATCGACATCCCGAACCGCACGATCGAACTCCTCGTCAGCGACGAGGAACTGGCCACCCGCCGCGCGGCCCTCGGCGGCGTCTACGCCCCCAAGAACCGCGAACGCAAGGTCTCCGCGGCGTTGCGCGCGTACGCGGCGATGGCCACCAGCGCCGACAAGGGCGCGGTCCGCGACGTGAACCTGCTGGGCTGAGCCCCGGCTCCGCACGGCGGACATCGGACGCGAGGGAGCCCCCACCTCGGTGGGGGCTCCCTCCTGTTCGCGGGACCTCCGCGGCGTCAGGCGCCTGGCAGCGCCCCGCCCTTCACGGCGCTGACGAACGAGCCCCAGGCGGCCGCGGGGAAGATGAGCGCGGGACCGTGCGGGTCCTTGCTGTCACGGACGGGGACGAGGGCGGGGAGGTCGGGGGAGACTTCGACGCAGGCGCCGCCGTCGGGGTTGCTGTGGCTGGACTTGCGCCAGGTGGCAGCCGTCAGAAGGTCGTCGGACACCTCGATGCACTGGCCGCCGTCCTGGTTGCTGTATGAGCTCTTTCGCCAGGTGAGTGCGCTCAGGTCGATGGCTCGCACGAGTCTCCCTCCAACGTCCGCCTGATGAACTTCCGTGATTCAACTGGTGATAGGGCTAGGTCGCGAACCAGATCGTAGCTGAGCTGAAGTCGTTCGACTGCGGCCGTTTCTTCGACAAGTTGGCCCGAATACCCGGTCTCCACCCACGCCACGGTGTGTCCGTCAGGCAGCCGCAAGAACATCGTGTCCGTGTTCGTCAGGGCGTGGAGACCGAGCTCCTGTGGCACGACCTGCACGATGACGTTCGGGCGCTCGCCCAAGGCCACGAGGTGCTCAAGCTGCGCACGCCACTCCTCGGCATTCTCCAAGGGAGTGCGCAACACCGCCTCGGACAAGATGGTGCGGAAGCGCGGGGCTGCGTCACCGTCCAGCAACTCGCGACGCCCTATGCGGGCTTGCACCTGGCGTGTCAGTTCCTGACCTCTACTGCCTCCTGCCGACAGCAGGTCGCGGGCGTACGCCTCGGTTTGGAGAAGGCCAGGGAGAACGCTCACCGCGTAATGCCACAAGCTCACCGCCTCCGCCTCCAGCGTCATGTACCGCCGGTACCGCTCGCGGAACTGCGTAGGGTCGCCCGCTGCCAACTCCCAGAGGGTCAGCAGGAGTCCAGGTGTCCCGTAGTGCTGGTCCAGGGCTTCGACGACCTCGGGGCTGCCGAGGGTGTGGCCGGATTCCATTTTGCCGAAGAGGGACCAGTCCCAGCCCAGCGTCTCGCCGAGCTGGCGGAGGGTGTCGCCCTTGCGGGAGCGGAGTAATCGGAGTTCCTCCACGAAGCGTTGGCGCGGCTCCTGGCTGCGGCCGGTGACCGCTCGTCTCGGCGGCATGGCGACCTCCTCCGTGGAAGGTGTGGAACGTACGTCTCAGCGCGGCGAAGTACGCCCCGCAAGGGGGATTTGCGTCCTTCTCGGCATGCATTCTGGTGAGGGTTGGAATACGCAGAGTAGTCGGCCTTCGGAGTCCCGACAGGGAAACGCAGGGAAACGACGGAAGGGTTGGTCGTCCATGACGGCGGAACGGTTCAGCGGGAACGCGGCGGCGGAAGAGGCGCGTGATGAGTTGATGAAGGCGTTGGCGCGGACCGGCATCGTGCTGCCGTCGCTGAGCGTCGACCCGGTGTCGTACAGCTATCAACACCCGCGTCCGCTGATCGAGTTGGGGCGGTGCAACCTGGAGACGACGTTCAAGCTGATCGCGGCGCTGAGGAAGGCGGCGGGGCGGTGAGCGGCCCCTCGACGCGCCTCACCGCGCGGCACGGGCACCGCGTGCCGCCCCCGCACCGCACGGCACTGCCGCACCGCGTGCCGATGCCGCACCACGCGCCACTGCCGCACCGCGCCCCAGTGCCACACCGCGCGCCGGTGCCGCCCCGCGTGCCGTTGCCGCGGCACCGGAGTCCGTACGCGTACGACGCCATGAGCGGGCCGATGTTCATCGACACGCCGCTGCGGCCCGTACGGCCCTACCAGCTCGCGGGGTCCTTCAGCGAGGCGGAGAACACCGTGCCGTCGGGCGCCGCCGCGTAGATCCGGCCGCGGCGGGGGTCGGCCCAGGGGGCGGGCACCGTCTCCAGGAAGCCGTTGCTGCGCGTGCCGGACAGCCGTGGCCGGGTCTGGCCCACGACCCCGCCGTTGGCGGTGTCCACGGCGATCAGCCGCCCGTCGGCCGCGCTGAAGAACAGCCGGCCGCCGCTCACCACCGGCGCCGACCCCCGGCTCACCGACGTCTCGGTGTACCAGTGGTGTGCCCCGGTGGCCTGCAACGCGCCGCCCTCGCCCAGGAGATACACCGTTTCGCCGTGCACCACGGCCGACACCTGGTCCGGTGAGCCGGTCACCGGAAGCGTGCGGGTGCGGCCGGTGGCGGGGTCGTACCGCAGGACGGCGGTGGTGCGGTACGACAGCTTGGGGTCGGTGACCGTGAGGAACAGCGCATCAGCGGTGCTGTTTCCCGCCCCCGTGGACCTTCCTGCCGGTCCGGCCCCTCTGGCTGGTCCTGCCCCTCTGGCTGGTCCTGCCGGTCCGGCCGGGGTGAGGAGGCCGGGGAGCCGGCGCGCCCAGCGGACCGTGCCGGTGGCCGGGTCGATGGCGGTGACCTGGGAGTGGGTGCCGTCGGGGGTCGGCTCGGCCGCGTACGCGGTGTGCGGGGCGCCGGCGAACGCCGTGAACAGCGGCAGTTCGTGGCCCGCGAAGCGCCGGTGCCAGCGCTGCTGATGGGTGGTGCTGTCCAGCGCGGTGACCGCGCCGTCCGAGGCGGTCAGCAGTACGCGGTCGCCGATGACGGCGGCCCCGCCCTCGTAGCCGGAGACGTCCTTGCTCCAACGGGTGGCGCCCCGGCCGGTGGGGGAGGGGTCGAGGGCCGTGAGGCGTTTGCCGTCGGCGGAGAAGACGTAGAGCAGGCCGCCGGAGAGCACGGGCGGGGTCGGGGTCGTGGCCCGTTTGCCGGCGGGGGCGCCGGTGTGCCGCCAGGCCACGTGGCCGGTTTCCGGGTCGAGCCGGGCGGCCGGCAGGCCGGACTGGCCGCAGAAGACGGCGCCGGAGCCGCCGGTGCAGTACGCCATCTCGGCGTCGTGGCCCCGGGGGCGCGGGGTGAGCGTGATCCGCCAAGGGCGGGCGTCGCCGGTGGCGGTGCGCGGTGCGTGGGTCTGGAGCGCGGGGTCCTGGCCGGAACCGGGGGACAGGAGTCGTACGCCGGCGAAGACGGCGGCGCCAGTGACGGTGACGGCCAGGGCCGCGGCGAGGAGCGTGGCGCGGCGCCGGGGGAGCAGCCGGAGCCGGAGCCGGAGCAGGGGGCGGCGGGAGGTCCGTACTTCCCGGCCCGCGGCGTGGGCGTCCTTAGGGGGCACGGGCGTTGCCGGTGCGCCCGGCGGCGCGGCCGTCGGTGCGGCGGTTGATTCCGGCGGTGCGGCGGTCGTTCCCGTCGGTGCGGGCGACTCCGGTACGGGTAGGGGTAGGGGTACCGGGGGCATCTGGGGTATCGGGGCGGGGGAGCGTACGTGGGTGGTCTCCGCCCGTGAGGGGGTGGCCGCGGCCCGTACCGCCCCGCCGCGCTGCTCGGGTATGCGCGGACCCGTACTGCCCATGTCCCTCTCCGGGTTCGGGCCGGGGGGCATGCCCCAGCCCGGTCCCGGGTCCGCAGCAGGGGCCGGTTCCGAGTCCGGGTTCGGGTCCGGCATGAGGCTTGCGGCCTGCGACGACGGCAGCGACGCGGCCGAGCGCGGCGCACCCCGCGCCCCGGCCTCCCCCGGTGGCACCCCCGTCCGCAACCCCGCCACCGTGCCCGGCACCGGGGCGTCCTCCGGCGCGTCCGTCCGCAGCAGCTCCATCAGGGCGTCCGGCGTCGGCCGGTCCGCCGGCTCCTTCGCCAGGCAGCTCTCGATCAGCGGCACCAACTCCCGCGGTACGCCCGCGAGATCCGCGTCGTCGTGCACCACCTGGTAGGCGACGATGTACGGGCTCTCCGAGTCGAACGGGCCGCGCCCGGTGGCGGCGTGCACCAGCACCGAGCCCAGCGCGAAGACGTCCGCCGCCGGGCCGACCTCGCGCGGCCGCTGGAACTGCTCGGGCGCCATGAACGGCGGCGTCCCGATCAACTTGCCGGTCTCGGTGCGCATATCGCTGTCCGACGGGCGCGAGATGCCGAAGTCGATGACTTTCGGCCCATCCGCGGCGAGCAGTACGTTCCCCGGCTTGAGGTCGCGGTGCACGACCCCGGCGCGGTGGATGTCGCGCAGCGCCTCGGCGAGTCCGGCGGCCAGCCGGCGCACCTCGCCGGGGGTCAGCGGGCCGTTCCGCTTCACATGCTCGGAGAGCGTCGGACCGGGGATGTGGAGGGTGGCCATCCAGGGGCGTCCGGCGTCCGGGTCGGCGTCCACGACGGGGGCCGTGAAGGCCCCGCTGACCCGGCGGGCGGCCGCCACTTCCTGCCGGAACCGCCCCCGGAACTCCGGGTCTTGGGCGAACTCGGCATGGATGACCTTGACCGCGAGCAACAGTCCGGAGGAGGAGCGGGCCAGATGGACCACGCCCATACCGCCGGCCCCGAGCCGCGCTTCCAGCCGGTATTTCCCGGCGTATTCCGGACGCTCCGCTTCCGGCCCGACGCCGGAATCGCGCAGCGCTGGCATGGTTCCACCCCCGTGTCATTCCCCGTGCCAATCGGTCGCAGGTGCGACGCGCGGAGCCTAGTCGATGGCACGTACGAAAGCGGTGAGGCTTGCTAGCGTGCGCGTGGCACAACCGGCCGGGCACCGCCGGGCGTGGCCCAACCGGCCCGGCACCGCCGGCCGGAGACATCGTCAACGGGGGGAACGAACATGGGGACATCGTCAACGGGGGGAACGAACATGGGGACATCGTCAACGGGGGAACGCACATGACGACACAGGAATCCGCGGAGCCGGTCGACGGTGGGCAGGTGCTCGCCGCGGCCGGGGGGCTCAGCTATCCGGTCGCGCCCGGCTACCGCGTCAAGGTCCGCAAGGGCCCCGGCACCGGCTACCCGGTCGTCCGGCGGCTGGCGGAGGGAGCACGGATCGAGATCCGCTGCCAGCGGCGCGGCGAGCGGGTCAGCGGCCCGTACGGCACCTCGGACATCTGGGACAGCATCGGCCCCGGCCAGTACATCTCCGACACGTACGTCCACACCGGCAGCGACGGAATGGTCGCGCCGCGCTGCATGGGCTGAGCGGCGGGGCGCGGGGCGGGCTGGGCGCCGTGTGGCGTGGAGGCTGGTGCCGCGGGCTGGCGTCGTGTGGTGCGCGGGTTGGTGCCGTGGGTTGGGCGTCGTATGGCGTGTGCGGTGGCGTGTGAGCTGGTGCATGGGCTGAGCGGCCACGGGCTGCCGACGGCTGGCCGGGGATAATCGGTGCCATGAGCGACGAGCAGACGCCGGCCTCCGGCCGTCCGGAGGCGGGTGGTCCGGAGAGCGGCGGGCCGGAGAGCGGCGAGCCGGAGAGTGGCGGACGCGGTCCGGAAGCGCCGGGAGTCCTGCCAGCCCCGGGAGCCCTGGAGGCCCCGGTGAGCGGTGGACCGCAGCCGGAGCCGATCCGCTTCTTCGGCACCACCTGGGTCCACCACGACGGCGGGTACGCGTTGCGCCGGGCCGGCGTCGCGGTGGGTTCGCTGGCGCTCGCCGCGGCCGGGGCCGTCGTGCTGCGCTTCGCGTTCCAGGGGCTGGAGATCGCCGCGGTCGGCCCGTTCGTCGGCATCCTGGTGGTCGCCGGCTTCGCCATCTGCAGCGCGTTGGCCTTCCGCCGCACCTGGGACGGTTTCGTACGCCGCCCCGGCTCGTCGTCGGCGGCGGGTGCGGGTGACACGTCGGGGCAGAGCCTGATGCTCATCGGCTTCATCGGGTCGCTGCTCGCGTACTTCTGCCGCAGCCTCGTCGAGGCCCCGGGGGAGCGGCTGCACCGGGCCGAGTACGCGGCCGCCCGCGAGCGCCACGAACGCCGCCGCAGCACCCGTACGGGCAACCCGGCGGCCCGAAAGCCCAAGGAACAGAAGAGCCCCAAGGATCAGAAGAACCCCAAGGGTCACAAGGACTCCAAGAGTCCGAGGAATTCCAAGGGTCCCAAGAACCGTCATTGACATTGACGGGCCGGGTGGTGCGGATCGTGACCGGGTGGTGCGGATCGTGGTGTGGATTTCCGGGCCGCGGCCGTCCCAGGCCGGTGGGCTCGTAAGCCCGCCAACCGGGCGGGGCTCGCGAGCCGGTCCGGCATGGCGTCGTGCCAGGGCGCGCGGGGCCCGGATGCTGAGGGCCTCCGGACCCCCACGCAGGAGAGACCATGGGCGACCACTCCGGCCTGCAGGAGGCCCGTCGAGCGAGTTCCACCGCTGCGGGCCATGACACTCCCGGTCAGCCGGGGGTCATCGGCATCGCGCTCGCAGCCGTACTGACGGCCGCGCTCGCGCAGGGCTCCTGGCAGTGGTTCTCCACCTACATCGGGGTGACGCTCCTTGCGCTGATCTTCTGCTTCTACCGTCTGCCGACGTGGCGGCCCGGCCTCGGATCCGCGTACCTGGCGAACCTGGTGGCGTATTCGCTGGTCGTCGGCCTGTGCGTAGCGATCACCCTGGCGCCCGTGCTGCAGCGCTGGGCATGGCTGTTCCCGATGCCGGGGACTCGTGCCGCGTGTCCTGCGGTGGGCAGGTACGAGGGCATCCGGGCGGAGGCCGCGCTCGCGGGCCTCGCCGGTCGCGACGGCGCCGCCCTGGCCCATGCGCAGGCAGCGCAGAGCCATGTCGCCGTTGCCGACTGCCTGTCGGCCACCACGACCCTGTGGCTGCCCGTGTACGGCGCCGGGGCGGCCGTACTGACGGGCCTGGTCGCATGGTCCCTCGGCCGCGCCCGGACGAGGAAGCCGGCGGCCACGGCCACCGGCGCTCGCAAACAGTGACGGGCGGGCGTCCTGGACTGCGCCCCTGCCCAGTTGGGCCCGCCAGGTTGCACGGTGACGGACGGGTGCTCGTGTGGAATACGCCATCACCCGGCCGGCGTTGTGGCCCCGCAGGGGGCGCGTTCATCCCCTACGGGATCTGTTCGGCCGCACCCTAGGGGCACCTACGGAGGGGAGCCGGGCACCCATGGAGGGGAGCCGGGGCACCCACCGAGGGGAGCCGGGGCACCCACCGGGCGCCAACCGGGCGGAGCCGGGGGCCACCCGATGAGCACCGGCTGAGGGCTGCCGACCGCGCTCCGCCCCCAAGGCCTCCTACCGAGGGCCGGCTGAGGGCTGTCGACCGCGCCCCGCCCCCAAGTCCGCCGGCTGAGGGCCGCCCCCGAGGCGACCTCTCGATAGGCCGACGCGACCTCTCGATAGGCCGACGCGACCTATCGAGGGCCGGTCTCCCCGTACCGGGCCGCCATCGCCCCGAAGACCTCCCGCGGCTCCCAATGCGTCTCGTCGAGCATCGTCACCACGCCGTACGACGAAAGGTCCGCGCCCTTACGGGTGTTGAACGCGGCGAAGGTGAACCACAGTGCGGTGTCCACGCCCTCCTCCTCGAAGACGTCCAGCAGCTCGCCGAAGTAACGCACCTGCTCGCCCTCGTCCGGCACCGCACCCGCCGGCGGCTGCCAGGCGATCCCGCCCCGCTCGCCCGCGCCCCGGTAGGCGCAGGTGCCGAATTCGGTCACCGCGACCGGCTTGCCGTGCGCGAAGTGCTCGCGCACCTCCTCGCGGAACCTCGCCGCGTTGTACGCCGCCCGGTACGCGTCCACGCCCACCAGGTCGAAGGGCTGCCAGTCGACCTTCTCCCAGGGGCCCGAGGCGTACGTGATCCGCCCGCCGAAGCGGCCCCTCACCAGCGCCGCGACCTCGCCGAGGAACGCGTTGAGCCGCTCCTGCACCGGTCCCAGCGACATCCACCAGTCCCGGTCCCCGGCCACCATCGCGTCCAGCCGCTCGCCGTACTTCTCGCCGGGGATGAATCCCGAGCAGAACGCGCTGATCTCGCAGCCGGTGACGAACACCACCTCGGCCCCGCCGGCCCGTACGGCCTCGGCGCGGTCCGCGCAGTCCGCGAAGAACGTCCGCAGCTCGGCCGGCCCCAGGTCCACCGGGAACGGCGCGAACCACACCTCCAGGCCGACCTCCGCCGCGCAGCGGGCGGCCACGGTCAGCCGCTCCGGGTCGCCGCCCGATATCCGCACCGCGTCGCAGTGCAGCTCCCGGGCGATGACGGCCATGTCCTTGCGGACCGCCTCCTCGGTGAAGGTCTTGCGCGAAAAGTCCTCGCCGGGAAGAAATCCGGTGTCGTAGTTGATGCCCCGTGCGCGCATGATCTGTTCAGTGTCCCCTCGGGTCGGTGTCTGCTGGGCGTGCTCCGCGCTCTGTGCTCTGCGCTCGGTCCTCTGCGCTTTGTGCGTGTGCGTGCGCCCGTGAGTTCTGTTTACGCCGCTGTGCTGTTACGCCGTGTGCTGTTTACGCCCTTGTGCTGTTACGCGTGTGCGGTGGGCGGCATATGTGCCTCAAGGCCGTCCGCCAGCAGGGAGAACGCCAACTCGACGTCCTCGGCGAGCAGTTGGCGGGCATCGTCCACGGAGGTGCCGTCGGCGAGCCGACGGAAGAACGTCTCCTGGAGCGTGACCAGTGACGCGCTGATCTGCGCCGCCATCAGGACGGCCGCCATCTCCCACCGCCCGCCGGCGTCCCGTTCCCCGCCTTCCCCCTTGGCCGCCCGGCCTTCCACCCTGACTTCCTCGGCTTCCGCCTCGACCGTTACGGCTTCCGCCTTGAGGGCCTCGGCGAGCTGTTGCCGCTGTTGGTAGAGCAGGGCATTGGCGGCGGCGCTGAGTGCGGGACTGTCGAAGATCACGCGGACCCGGGAGACCAGCACCTCCGGATCGAACCCGGTCATCGGGCCGGCGGCGAACGCCCGGAAATACGACCGGAGCGCCTCCAGCGGCGACTGTCCGGCCGGCCGCCCGGTGACGATCCCCGCCAGGTCGTCGTCCCCGACCCCCTGGAGCGCCAGCGACTCCTTCGTCGGGAAGTACGCGAACAGCGTCGCCTTGGCGACCTCGGCGGCCTCCGCGATCTCGTTGACCGTCACCGCCTCGAACCCGCGCTCCGCGAACAACTGCCAGGCCACGGCCGCGATTCGCTGCCGGGTCCGCTCCTTCTTCCGCTCCCGCAAACCAGCCATGGCAGGACTGTACCTAGACCGGGGATGAAAATGAACCGAGTCTGGATTTTCTTGGAGCGCGATGGGCGCGATGGGTGCGAGGGTGCGATGGGCGCGATGGGGGAAGGCGGGCGCGGTGGACACGTGGGCCCGGCGGGCGCGGTGGGCACGGGGGCACGGGGGCACGGTAGGACGGTGCATGGCTTCCTGCGAAGCGCCGACTTTCTGGGCAAGCGATGACTTTCTCGTCAATCGGCGGCGCGACGGGCCGGGCGCGCGGCAGCATGCCCGTATGACCGGCACCCCGCACCCGCCCGTCCAGCCGCCGCCCCCGGGCACCCTCGCCCGTTCCTTCGACGCCGTGGCCGGGCAGTACGCGTCCGCCCGGCCCGGCTATCCACCGGCCCTCTTCGCCGCCATCGAGGAACTGGCCGGACGGCCGCTGGCCGGGGCGCGGGTACTGGACGTCGGGGCCGGAACGGGCATCGCGACCGGACTGCTCACGGCGCGCGGCGCGCGGGTGACGGCCGTGGAGCCGGGCGCCGCCATGGCCGCCCAACTGCGCGCCGCCCACCCGGACGTCCCGCTCGTCCGCGGCATCGGCGAGGCACTCCCCTTCTCCGACGACGCGGGCTTCGACCTCGTCGGCTACGCCCAGGCCTGGCACTGGACCGACCCGGCGCGCTCCGTCCCGGAGGCGCTGCGCGTACTGCGTCCCGGGGGCGCGCTCGCGCTGTGGTGGAACGTGCCCGACCCGGACGTCGCCTGGGCCGCCGAACAGGAGGCCAGGCTCGCCCGCCGGCTGCCCGGCTACCACGCCCACCCGGTCGCACCGCAGGCAGGCGACCTGCTCCGCGGCCTGGAACTCGGCCTGCACCCGGAACTCCGCGTCCTGCACTGGACCCGGCGGGTGTCCCTCGACACCCACCTCGCCATGCTCGGCAGCCGCTCGTACTTCGCGGCCCTCGGCCCGGCGGCCGCCGCCCCCGTCCTGGAGGCCGAACGGGCCGCCCTGCTGGACGTCTTCCCGGACGGCACGGTCGAGGAGGCGTACGCCCTCGACCTCACCGTCGCCCGCCGCCCACCGGTGTCACACGCCGCCCCGCCACTTCGTCCCAAGGGGTAAGCCCCAAAGCCCCGAAGCCCAAAGCCCCATAGCCCCGAAGCCGCAACCGTCCCGGCGGGTACCGGCTCGCCCCGGCCCGTACGCCCGCCCTGCCCGCCCCCGCCTCTCCACGCCCGTCCCGGCTCGTGCCCCCGTTGTCACATTCCCGCCGCCCGCGTCGTCCCCCTTACGGCGCCGCACCACCCCGGTGCGGCGCCCCACCCAGGAGGACGCCATGCCCAATACCCCGGACCAGACCAACCTGCCGGACCAGACCAACCCGCCGGACCAGCCGAACACGCCGGACCAGCAGCCGAACCCGCCGGACCAGCCGAACCCCCCGGCCCAGCCGAACACGCCGGACCAGCAGCCGCACCGCGCACGCCACCACCCCAACCCCCACCCGCACCCCAGCCCCCGCCCCCACCCCCGTAAGGCCGCAGGCGGCCGGGTCGTCGTCCTCGGCGGTGGCTACGCGGGCATGATGGCCGCGCTGCGGCTCGCCCCGTACGCGCGGGTGACGCTGGTCGACCCCGGCGACCGGCTCACCGAACGCGTACGGCTGCACGAAGTCGCCGCCGGACGACCCGAAGTCGCCCATTCCCGGGCGGAGTTGCTGCGCGGCACCGGCGTCGAGCATCTCGCCGCCCGGGCCACCGCCCTCGACCCGGACGCCCGCGCCGTGCACACCGACCGCGGCCGCACCCTCCTCTACGACCGTCTGGTCTACGCCCTCGGCAGCCACACCGACCCGCGCGGCGCCGGCCGGCGGTCCTTCACCGCCGAGACCGCCACCGCCCTCCACCAGCGGCTGCTGACCGGACCCGGCGGCGCACTGGCCGTGGTCGGCGGCGGCCTCACCGGCATCGAGATGGCCGCCGAACTCGCCGAGGCCCACCCGGAGTGGGAGATCCGGCTGCTCACCGCCGGCGAACTCGGCCCGGGGCTGTCGGCCCGCGGCCGGGCCCACGTACGGACCGTCCTCGACCGGCTGCGGGTACGCGTCACCGAAGGCCGACGCGTCGCCGACGCGGACGACCTGGACGCGGACGCCGTGGTCTGGACGGCCGCCCTACGGGCCACCGGGGACCTCGCCCGGGACGCGGGCCTCGACACCGACCCGGCAACCGGCCGCATCCGGGTCGACGCCGCCCTGCGCTCGGTCAGCCACCCGGACGTCTATGTCGCCGGCGACGCGGCCGAATCCCGATCCCCCCGCGGCGGCACCCTCCGCATGGCCTGCGCCACCGCCCTGCCGACCGGCGCCCACGCGGCCGGCGGCATCATCGCCGAACTCCGCGGCCGGCAGCCCCGGCCGCTGTCGTTCTCGTACTTCGTGCAGTGCGTGAGCCTGGGCCGGCACGACGCCCTGATCCAGTCCCTACGCGCCGACGACACCCCGCGCGAAACGGTACTGACCGGCCGCCCGGCAGCCCACGTCAAGGAACAGGTGGTCCGCTCCACCCGCCACCTCCTGACCCTCACGGCCCGCCACCCCGCAGCCGTCCGCCTGATCCCCAACTTCCGCTAACACCAGCCGAATCGAGGACAGCCGAGTCAGTACGAGAGCCGAACCGATGCGAGGCCCCATCTACGAGCCCCCCTCTGCGAGGCCCCCTCAGAAGACGCGCTCCGGCTTCCCCTTCCCGTACAGCCACGCGTCGAAGAGGGGCTTCAGGTCCACGTCCGTGCGCGCCTGGCAGAAGGCGATGAAGTCCTTCGCATCGGCGTTGGAGTAGCGGTACTTGGCCGGCCACTCCTTCAGGATCCGGAAGAACGTCTCGTCACCCACGGCCTTGCGGAGCTGCTGCAGCAGCATCGCGCCGCGCTCGTACACGGCCGTGCCGGTGACGTTCTTCGCCGCGCCCGGGCGGCCCGGCGGGAAGTCCCAGCGCTCGTTGTGCGGGTCGTCCTTGTAGAGCGCGTCGAACTGCTGCTGGGGCGTCTTGCCGCCCTCGTGCTCCTCCCACAGCCACTCGACGTAGGTCGCGAAGCCCTCGTTGAGCCAGGTGTCCTGCCAGGTCTTCGGCGTCACCGAGTCGCCGAACCACTGGTGCGCCATCTCGTGCACCACGGTCACGGTGTCCGGCGCCCCGGCGTAGACCGGCTTGGTCTGGGACTCCAGCGCGGACCAGTCGATCCGCGACGGGGTGTGGTCGACGATCGCGCCCGCCGAGGAGAACGGGTACTTCCCGAACAGCCCGCTCTCCCACTTGATGATCTCCGGCAGCCGGGCCAGCGGCCGCCGGCTCGCCGCGGCCTCCGCCGGGTCCACCGCGACGTACAGCGGCAGCCCGTCGGGCGTGCGGGAGGTGTGGACGTCGAACGTGCCGATGGTGGCGGTCGCCAGATAGCTGGCCATCGGCTCCCGGTTGTGCCAGGTGAACGTGGTCTTCCCCTTGGACACCTTCTGCGACCGCAGCTCCCCGTTGGCGACGGCCGTGTAGCGCCGCGGAACGGTGATCCGGAAGTCGTAGGTGGCCTTGTCCTCCGGGTGGTTGTTGCCGGGGAACCACGTCATCGCCCCGGCCGGTTCCCCCGACACGAACGCCCCGTCGGACGTCTTGACCCACCCCTCCGTCGACTCGTCAGGATCCTTCAGCTCCCGCGGCGTGCCCGCGTAGTCGACGGTGGTACGGAACTGGGCGCCCTTCGCGATGCCCACCGGCGGCCGCACCGTGAGCTTGTGGCCCTTGCGGGAGAACGACGCGTCCTCGCCGTCGACGCGGACCGCGGACACCCGCAGCCCCTCCAGGTCCAGCTTGAAGGAACGCAGGTCCTGGGTGGCCCGGGCGGTGATCTCCGCGGTCGCGTCCAGATGCTTGCGCCGGACGTCGTAGTCCAGGTCGAGGCCGTAATGCCGTACGTCGTAACCGCCGTTCCCGAGCGCCGGGAAGAGCGGGTCGCCCACCCCGCCGCTGCCCGCCGCCCCGGTGGCGCTCAGGGCGGCACCGGTGCAGGAGGACAGCAGCAGGGCGACGGACAGGGCGGCGGTCGCCCCGCAGCGACGAAGGGGCCGGCGGTTCACAGCGCTCGCTCCTCGGGTCGGTGGTCACCAGCCCTCCGACCTTACGGTCCTTTCCGCCGTAACGCCGCTCTGTTCGCGGTAAGGGGCCTTCGCCGCCGTAAGGGCGGTAAGGGGCCGTAAGGGCTCCCGTAAGGGCTGTTGGTCGCCGCAACGGGCCGTCGGCGCGGCAACGGGCCGCTGTCGGAGACTACGGCCCGCTGTCGGAGATGACGGCCCGGCGCCGGCGACTGCGGCCCCCCGCTGGCGACCACGGCCCGCTGCCGGCCTTCGGGTCCTTCCCCAGGCGGCAGGCTTACGGGCCTCCCGGCTCGCCGGCTCACCGGCTCACCGGCCCACCGGCTCACAGGGCCAGCGGCCCACCGGGCTCACAGGCCCATGGCCGAGGCCTACGCCCCGGCCCCGGCCCCCGCCCCGCCCCTACGGCGCCACCGACCGCGTCGACCGCCGCGCCGTGCCGTCCGGGCCGCGGCGCTGCTGCTCCCAGTTGCCGAGCGCGGCCGCACACGCGTGGTCGAGGTGGCGCAGTCCGGACAGATCCAGCTCGATCTCCCGGTCCCGGGGCAGCGCCTCCAACTGGTCGAGCAGCTTCGGCAGCCGCAGGAACGTCGCATGGCCCACGGCCCGTACCCGGATCGCCCCGCTCCCCTCCAGGCCGGTCACCTCGAGGTGCACCTGGGAGGTCGCCCACGCCGACTTGGCGACCGCCAGCAGCAGCCCGAGCAGCACCCCCTCGAACATGTTGGTGGCCACGATCGCCACCGCCGTCGCCGCCAGCACCACGGCCTCGCCCCGGTGCTCCCGCCACAGCGGCCGCCACGTCCGTACCGGCAGCAACTTCCAGCCCGCATGCACCAGTACGGCAGCCAGCGCCGCGATCGGGACGACACCCAGCGCCACCGGGAACGCCGCCGCGAACACCAGCAGCCACACCCCGTGCAGCACCCGCGACGCCTTCGTCCGCGCCCCGGCCTGCACATTGGCGGCACTGCGTACGATCACCGCGGTCATCGGCAGCGCCCCGAGCAGGCCGCACACCGTGTTGCCGGCCCCCTGGGCCATCAGCTCCTTGTCGTACTGGGTCTTCGGCCCGTCGTGCAGCCGGTCCACCGCCGCCGCACTGAACAGCGATTCGGCGGACGCGATCAACGCGAAGGCCAGCACCGTGCCCAGTACCCCGGCCACCGCACCGGCCTCCACCAGCCGGGCGACATCCGCCCCGCCCGGCGGCTGGACCACCTCCAGGAGGCCCGACACCTCGACCCGCGCCACCGGCAGTTCCAGCACCGCCACGGCGACGGTGGCCAGCCCCACCCCGACCAGCGGCGCGGGCAGCACCCGCGCCGCCCGCCGCCACTTCGGCCAGAACACCAGCACCGCCATCGTCGACGCCCCGACCGCCAACGCCACCAACGCCGGGTCGGACCCGATGGTGTCCACCGCGAGGTCCGGCAGCCCGCCCAGATTCGCCGGCCCGTTGCCCGGAGCCTTGGCGTCCACCAGGGCGTACAGCTGCCCGGCGATCAACACCAGCCCGATGCCGGCCAGCATCCCCTGGACGACCGCCACGGAGATCGCCCGGAACCAGCGCCCCAGCCGCAGCGCCCCCATCACCAGCTGCAGCACCCCGGCGCTCAGCACCAGTACGCCCAGCGCACCGAGCCCGTACTCCTGCACGGCCTCGTAAACCAGCACGGTCAGCCCCGCGGCCGGCCCGCTGACCTGCAGACTGCTCCCCGGCAGCAACCCGGTGAGCAACCCCCCGACGATCCCGGTGACCAGCCCCAACTCGGCCGGCACCCCGGACGCCACGGCCACCCCGACACACAGCGGCACCGCCACGAGAAAGACCACGAGCGAGGCCGTGACATCGGCCCGGACGTACGACGACCGGACGCGCAACGGCCGGCCAGAGGCCGAACGGAAACGGAACGGCCGGACGCGGGACGGCCGGAGGCGGGACAGCCGGACGCGGGATGGCTGGAGGCGGCCCGACCGGACGGGGGCCGGCGCGACCGGCCTGGCCGGACGAGCCGAACAAGGCTCACGCACCTCACCCACCTCAGGTGCCTCACACCCCTCCCCGACCTCGTGTCCTGGCGCACCGTGCGGGAACGAGGCGACGTGCCGGGCCGGGGCGTCCGGCCGGGCCGAGGTGTCCTGACGAGTCGGGGTGTCCGACCGGTTTGGGGTGTGCTCACTGGCCGGGGCGTCCTGACGAGTCGGGGCGTCGTGACGGGCCGTGGTGTGCTCACTGGCCGGGGAGCGGTCGCGGGACGGTGTGCGGTCACTGGCCGTGGTGTGTTCACTGGCCGTGGTGTGTTCACTGGCCGGTGTGCGGTCACGGGACGGTATGGACGGCTGGACGGAACGACCGCGGCGGACTCGGAACCTACGCATGAGATGCCTCCAGCGAATCGGAATGCGGCGCCCCGGCACGCGGACACACACGGCAGGCACGAACCAGCACGGCCGGAGGCGGGCACAAGGCCGCACATGAGCGCGTACGGGTCCGCACCGGCACGCGCGAACCACGCGGCAGGCGCCATGAAAGGTGCGGTGCGATGACGGCTGGATTCCGTCGGATGCGCGGGCCGGGGAAGGGCCCTGGGGCAGCTCTCAGCTCTCAGCTCTCAGCAGCGGAAAATCTCAGCAGCGGAAAACGAGGTGGTGTACGGGCAGTTCGCCCGACCTCGACACCGGCACGGCCCGACGCCCCGTCACTGGCACAGTGATGGCAGGCCCGCCCTCAACGGTCCGTACGGGCGCGGCGGTCGACACGACGGTCCCCGAGGGCACCGGAGCACACAGCGAACCGGTGGACCGCCCACCCCGCCGCGCCGGACAACGCCCCCCAACGGCCTGCGGATGCCCCAACCCATCCCCCACCACCGGCCCGTCCACCACCGACCGCTCCGCCACGGACGACCGCCCCGCCCCAGCCGACCACCCCGACGCGGACGGCCGCTCCGCCCCAGCCGACCTCCCTGGCGCGGACGACCACCCCGACTCAGCCCACCGCCCTGACTCACCGACGCGACGTGCGACCGCATCGTGGACGCCGTAATCGACTGTGTCGGGGGCGTCGTAATCGACCGCATAGGGGCCGCTGTATCCGGTGTATCCGGCCGCCTCGGCCTCGCCGTACGTGACCGGGGAGGCCGGCCCACCCCGCCCACCCACCGCTCCGTATACACCCGAGCCATTGGAGCCACTGGACGGCGGCACGGGCACGAACGCCACGACGAGGGCCACGACGACAATCACGACGATCAACAAGAGCCGGCCGAGGCCGCCGACCCGGATCTTCGCCATCGTCGCCCCCTCCGGCGCGGCTGGACAGGTCACCCCATTGTGTCGAGAACGAGCCGCCGAGCCGCAACTCATCAGGTAACCACCCTGTAAACGCGGAGTTATCCAACAGGACGGAATGGTTCCGTTCGCTCCGGCGCCCGCCGGCGCCCCAAACCCGCCCCCACGCGCCCCACCGCACCCCTCTTCCACCCGCACTCCAGCCCCACCCCGCCCCACAACAGCCCAGGTGAATCCCCCTCCCCAGCCACCCACACCACTCCGCCACTCTCTGCTACTCTCAACAGGAACTAATCACTCTCCGTAATCGTTGCCGGATTAAGGAGGCAGCGGCGGCCCGGCCCCAAGGCACCCCCGCAGCCACCCCCACCGCACAATCACCACCCCACGCCCCACCCCACCCCCACCAAACCGACGCCGCCCCACCTCCGCCGCCACCAGCCCCCGCCCCACCAACCGCCCGCCTCACCCCACCCGCTGACCGTGGACCTGCCCCCGACCATCGGCCCGCAACGCCTCCCCGACCCCTCGCGCCGTCCCCGGCCCACCCACCCCGCGTCCTCCGCCATCCCTCCGCGCTTCACGTGACGTGGTGACAGGCCATGTGGAGACAGGCCACGCCGCGGTCCACCCAGCGGAACGCGCCGCCACCGACCAACCCGCGGTGCGAGGATGACGGCGTCCGGCACGAACGACATCAGGCACGTGGATGGAGGCGGTTGGCCGACCGGAGGCCCAGCCACCCCACCCGCCCCACACCCAGGCACAAGCAGCACCGGCACAGCGCAGCGGAAAGGCGAACCGGCACCATGACCCAGAAGGTCGCAGTCCTCGGCACCGGAAAGATCGGCGAAGCCCTCCTCAGCGGAATGATCCGCGGCGGCTGGGCCCCGTCCGACCTGCTGGTCACCGCCCGCCGCCAGGAGCGCGCCGCCCAGCTGCACGACCGTTACGGCGTCGAAGCGGTCAGCAACGCCGAGGCCGCCAAGTCCGCCGACACCCTGATCCTCACCGTCAAGCCCCAGGACATGGGCGCCCTGCTCCGCGAGCTGGCCCCGCACGTCCCCACCGATCGCCTGGTCATCAGCGGTGCGGCCGGCATCCCCACCTCGTACTTCGAGGAGCGCCTGGCCACCGGCACCCCGGTCGTCCGGGTCATGACGAACACCCCGGCCCTCGTCGACGAGGCGATGTCCGTCATCTCCGCCGGCACCCACGCCACCGCCGCCCACCTCACCCTTGCCGAGGAGATCTTCTCCACCGTCGGCAAGACCCTCCGTGTCCCCGAGAGCCAGCAGGACGCCGCGACCGCCCTCTCCGGCTCGGGCCCCGCGTACTTCTACTTCCTCGTCGAGGCCATGACAGACGCCGGCATCCTGCTCGGCCTGCCCCGCGACAAGGCCCACGACCTCATCGTCCAGGCCGCGATCGGCGCCGCCGTGATGCTCCGCGACAGCGGCGAACACCCGGTCACACTCCGCGAAAACGTCACCTCCCCGGCCGGCACCACCATCAACGCCATCCGCGAACTGGAGAACCACGGCGTCCGCGCCGCCCTCATCGCCGCCCTCGAAGCCGCCCGCGACCGCAGCCGCGAACTGGCCACCGGCAACGGCTGACGGTTACGGGTGCCGCCCGCTGGCGGTACGAGTACGCCCCCCCCAAGCGAGACCCCCGAGGCGCCCGTACCTGCCTCCCCGAGGCGCCCGGCATCTCTTCCCCCCCCCCCGCAAGAGACGCGCGTACCCGCCTCCCCCGCCCCGGCACGAGGTGCCCGCCCCCCAGGCGGGCACCCACAACCCCCAACGCCCTCCAGTCCTTAACCCCCCACCCCCACCCCCATAGCCCGATACGCCGCGTCCACCCGTGGCTTCGCCAGGGTGCGGGCGCGGTCGGCGCCGGTGCGGAGGACTTCGTCGATGTACGCCGGGTCGGCCGCCAGTTCCGCGTGGCGTTCGCGTACCGGACGCAGCGTTTCCACCACCGCGTCCGCCACGTCCTTCTTCAGGGCCCCGTACGACGCGAAGCCCTCGGCCAGCCGCTCCGGATCCCCGTCCGTACAGGCCGCCAGCACATCCAGCAGGTTCGCGACGCCCGGCCGCGCCTCCCGTTCGTAGACGACGTCATCGCCGCCGTCGGTCACCGCCCGCATCACCTTCTTCCGCACCGCCTCCGGCTCGTCCAGCAGAAAGACGGTCCCCGCCGTCCGGGCGTGCGACTTGCCCATCTTCGACGTCGGATCCTGCAGATCCATCACCCGCGCGGCCACCCTCGGAGACGTCGCCTTCGGTACGACGAACGTCGGCCCGTACCGCTGGTTGAACCGCACCGCGACGTCCCGCGTCAGCTGCACATGCTGGGTCTGGTCGTCCCCGACCGGCACCTCGTCCGTCCCGTACGCGAGGATGTCCGCCGCCATCAGCGTCGGATACGTCAGCAGCGACAGCCGCACACTCCCGCCGCGCGCCTGCTCCCGCGCCGCTTTCTCCTTGTACTGGATCATGCGCCGCATTTCCCCGTCGGTGGCGGTGCACTCCATCAGGAACGCCAGCCGCAGATGTTCATCGACGTGGCTCTGTACGAAGACCGTGCACTGCTCCGGATCCAGCCCCGCGGCCAGCAGCAATGACGCGGCCTGCCGGCTCAGCCGCCGCACCCGCGCCGGATCGTGCTCCACGGTCAGCGCATGCAGGTCCACCACGCAGAACAGCGCGTCCGCCCGGTGCTGGTCCTCCGTCACCCACCGACGGATCGCCCCGAGGTAATTCCCCAGCGTCAGATGCCCCGTCGGCTGCACCCCGCTGAACACCCGCACGCGACCGCCGCGCCCCCGCACCAGGTCGCCCCCGGCCGCGCCGGCCTGCTCCCTCACCAGTTCACTCATCCGCCGTCTCTCCCGATTCCCGCACTCCCGGAACTCCCGGGGTGCGCATCGAGACCGCCGACCTCGCCGGCCGGTTACGAGAAGCAGAAACGCGAACGGCCGCCGAGGCGGCGGCCGTGGTCATGCATGCACTGTGGTCGGCCGCCGTCAGGCGGGCCACCACTGCTGTACGAGCGCATGCGCAGTCATGCCGCCCAAAGTACCGCGCAAACCCGTGCCCGGCACGGGTTTGAAGCACCTCACCCGCTCGTGTACTGTTCTCCGAGTTGCCGCGGAGCCGACCGGCCCCGCGCGACCATCCCGCCGCCTCGCGGCACACCACTACTGCACGGCCCCTCACCGGGAACAATTTCGGCATGCCGAAATTCGGACCGCGGCGTGATTATGCGTCAACGAGGAATTCCGCTAACGTAGTGAACACGCCGAAAGGCGCGGCAAAACCCCCTCCGACGGGGAATCGGAAACGAATTCGGACCGGCAACGGAAC
>NZ_JBHWDV010000032.1:56704-97113 GCF_042734445.1 Streptomyces sp. NPDC059649 | reverse complement strand
CGCCCCCACCGGGGACGTGCGCCCGCGCGCCGGTCGTTCCGCGTCCGCTCAGTCGTTGGGGACCACGGGGTAGCGCGGCTCCCGCTCGGCCATCTGCCGCAGCGCCTCCTTGCGCTCCCGCTTGGAGAGCCGGTCGATGTAGAGGTAGCCGTAGAGGTGGTCGGTCTCGTGCTGGAGGCAGCGCGCGAAGTAGCCGGTGCCCTGCACGGCGATCGGCTCGCCCTTGGCGTTCTGGCCGCGGACCACGGCGTAGTCGGGGCGGGCCAGCTCGGCGTACGCGCCGGGCACGGACAGGCAGCCCTCGTTGGAGTCGTCCAGCACCCGGCGCTCGGCGGGCAGCTCGTCCAGGACCGGGTTGCAGACCGCGCCGACGTGCCGGACGCCCTCGTCGTCCAGGCAGTCGTAGACGAAGACCTTCAGGTCCACACCGATCTGGTTGGCGGCCAGGCCCACGCCCTCGGCGGTGCGCTGGCTGGCGAACATGTCGTCGATCAGCTGGGCCAGGTTGTCGTCGAACTCCGTGACGTCCTTGCACTCCTTGTGGAGCACCGGGTTGCCGACCACGGTGATCGGGCGGGAGGTGCCGCGCTCCCGGTGGGCGCGCTCACGCTCCTCGCAGTCCTCGGTGTCGACGATGAACTCGACGCTCTCCTGCTGATCACTGTCCTGCTGGGCCATCTCCGCCGTACGCCTTCCTCAAAACCCCGATGGGACGTCGTACAGCCTACGGGGACGGCTCGGCGCTCAGCAGACCTCTTCCAGATCACGCCATTCCCGGGTGTCCGGGCTGTCCGCGACCCAGCCGTCGAGCAGCCCGCGGACCAGCCCGGCCGGCGCCGCGATACCGCATTCGCGCTCCGGCACCCACAGCGAGCCCGAGCCCGCGGTGCGGTGGCCCAGCGGGCCGGGGTGGCCCGGTTCGCTGTGGTCGTGCGGGTCCAGGTGCTCGCCGTCGCCCTCGTCGCTGGGCATCCGGCTCTCCGAGCACGTACGGCACAGCAGGCGGACGGAGGACGACCAGTCCTCGGCGGCGAAGCCGGCGTCGGCCGCCAGCCGCTCCAGGGCGTCCCGGTCGGTCTCCGTGGCGGCCTCCAGGAGCACCACCCAGGTGGGGACCGGGGAGGGCGCCCACAGCTCGATCTCGTCGAAGACCGGGTACGCCTGCCCGTCGGACGTGGTCCGCTCGCCGTGCGGGACGCCGTCGTGCAGCACGACCTCGCCCCAGCGGCGCCCGGAGGACGGCAGCGGGATCGACAGCACCTCGATGCGGGCCGGGTCCAGGCGGCGGCCCCAGACCACCTCGGCCTCGCCCTCCGGGGAGAGCCGGACCGCGGCGCTGCCCAGGGCCATCCCGACGGGTTCGCCGGACGGGGAGCCCTCACCGGGGACCTTCAGGCCGTACGCCTGCCAGGCGCGGCGGGCCAGCGGCCAGTCCTGGAGGGCGGTGGCGGCGATGCCGACGTTCCACCAGTCGGGCGCACCGGTCTCGCGGTCGAGCAGCGCCACCGCGCGCAGCCCGGCGGCCCGGGCCTGCTCCCAGTCGTGCCGGAACTTGTGCAGCAGCGCGAGGTTGAACCAGGACTCCGACAGCCACGGCTCCATGTCCGCGGCCCGGGTCAGCAGCGCCCCCGCGTCCTCGTAACGGCCGTCACCGATCAGCGTGAAAGCGCGGTCGGTCGCCTGCCGCCACGAGGCGGAGGGCCGGTGCCGTACCTTGCCGAAGATCCTCACGATTCCCGCCTGCTGGTTGCTCTCGATGCCGCTCGGTAGGTCTCCCGGGCGGCTCCCGGGGCCCTTCCGGGGGCCCACTCGACAACCTGCCACAGATTGCCGTCGGGCTCAGCCTGGTTTGCTGCTCCCCCTGCGGCTGATGCCCTTCACCGACCCCCTGAACCCCCTGGGACTCTCCTTGCAGGGGCTTCCTTCGCATCCAACCATGCCCGTCTCGAAGGGCGCTCATTACCCATGGGTTCTGGCACCTCGGGAGGAATTCCGCAAGTGGAGGGAACCAGGGGCGGCACGGGCCGGACCGCGGCGGCTGCGGTCCTTCTCACACCTCCCGGCCGCCGCGGGCCAGCACCCGGGCGAGCGCCTCGACGACGCGCGGCTGGTGGTCCTGCGCGGTGGCCAGCCGCAGCCGCTCCAGGGCGCGCAGCCGGCCGCCCGGCCCGCCGGCGCCGCCCGCCAGGTCGTCGTAGGCGTTGACGGTCCGGACGATACGTGCGGTGACCGGCTGGTCCCGGTACGGGTCGGCCTGCCGCTCGACGATCACCGCGACCTCGGCGGGCACCCCGGTCTGCCGGACAACGGCGCCGCCCAGCAGGGCGATCCGGCGCTGCTCGGCGGGCGGCAGCGGGGCGGTGGCCCCGTCCGGCACCGGGTCCAGGAGGGACAGCTGGCCGATGTCGTGCATCAGGGCGGCGTACTCCAGCACGTCCAAGTCCGGCTCGGTCAGGCCGAGTTCGCGGCCCACCGCGCGGCTGAGCGCGGCCACCCGGCGGGCGTGGCCGTGCGGGGTGTACCCGGCGATCTCGGTGGCGCGGGCCAGCGAGGCGATGGTCTGGCGGTAGGTGGTGCGCACCGCCGCGAACCGGCCGAAGGCGAACTGGGTCAGCAGCAGCGGCAGACAGAACACCGGCAGTGCCCACAGCCCGGCGACCGCGGTGGCGAGCGCGATCACCACGCCGGTGGCGCAGACGGCCGTGCCGATGCCGGGCAGCGCCCGCAACTCGTCGCGCAGCAGCGGCCCGTACGGCCAGCCGGTGCGGGCGTGCGCCAGGGTCGCGGCGAGCACGGCGTCACACAGCGTGGTCAGCGCCAGCAGGCCGATCAGGAAAAGCGGGTAAACCGGTCCGTTCGCGACCCAGCTGTGCAAGGTGCCGGTGTTGTAGAGGGGTTGGAAGCAGGTGGCGGCGAACCCGGTGGTCAGCACCCGGCGGGCGAGCCGGTCCGACGCCGTGCCGCGGCCGCGCGCGATCTGCGGGACGACACCGATCAGGCCGGCCGCCAGGACCACGGCCACGGTCTGCGCAACGCCGTGCGTCGTCGGCCGGCCGCCCGCCTCCCCGAGCAGTGCGTACGCCAGCGCCCCGGCCGCGCCCAGCGGGGCGGCCGCACGGTCGTCCGGCGCCCGCCCCGGTCCGGTGGCCGGCGCGGGGCCGCAGGCGGCCAGCTCGCCGACCGCGATCAGCAGCCCGAAGGCCAGCGCGATGCCCGGCTGGTCGAGCCCGGCCCACAGGGTGTGGCCGAGGGACCAGCAGGCCAGCGCGGCGGCGGCGGTGTGGACGGCGGCGACGACGGCGCGGCCTCCGGGCCGGCGGACGGGCGGCCACGGGCCGTCCGGCACGGCGGTGGGCCGGCCGTCGGCCGTCGGACGGCCGGTCCGCCGGGTATCCGGGGGTTCGCCACGGGCACCGCTCATCGCGGTCCACCGCCCCACCCGGCCCGTCCGGCGGCCCCGGGCACCGGCTCGGGCACCGTGCCGGCCGGCCGGTCACCGCGGTCTTCCGGACCGGGCCCCTCCGCGCCCCGGGCGTCAGCCGTACGGGCTTCCGCGCCCCCGGCGTCCGCGGTACGGGCGTCCGTGGCGCGGCTCTCCCCGGTACGGGCGTCCGTGGCGCGGCTCTCCGCCCGTTCAGGCGTGACGTTTCCGCTCCGGGCCGCGCCCGGTCCGTCGTCCGCCGCGGTCACCAGGTCGGGGTCCCAGCCGTACCGGTGCAGCGACGCCACCAGCGCCCGCACCATCCGCGGGTCGAACTGCTTACCGGCGCATTTGCGCAGCTCCGCGACGGCCACCGGCACCGGCCGGGCCCGGCGGTAGGACCGGGTGGAGGTCATCGCGTCGAAGGCGTCGGCCACCGCGACCACCCTGGCGAACTCCGGGATCTGGTGGCCGCGCAGACCGTACGGGTAGCCGCGGCCGTCCAGCCGCTCGTGGTGGTGCAGGATCGCCGCCCGCGCCTCCCCCAGGAACCCGATGCCGCGGACGATCTCGTGCCCGTACTCCGGGTGCAGCTCGATCACCCGGCGCTCCTCCGGGGTCAGCGGCCCGTCCTTGCGCAACAGCCGGGTGGGCACGCCGAGTTTGCCGACGTCGTGCAGGATGCCGGCGAACCGGAGCACCTCGGTCCGGTCCTCCGTCATGCCCAGCTCGCGGGCGATCATCACCGAGGCGCGGCCGACCCGTTCGCCGTGCCCCCGGGTGTAGCGGTCCTTGAGGTCCACGGCCTGGACGAGCGCCCGTATGGTGGCCTGGTGAGCGGCGCGTTCACGGTGGCAGCGGTCGAAGACCCAGCACGACAGGCACATCGGCAGCAGCACCAGCAGCGCCGCCGGCGGCCCGTACGAGCTGTGCCACAGGACGGCCATCATCAGCCCGGCCAAACCGTGCACGAGGTGCCGGGCCAGACCGCCGGCGAGCAGCCCGCGCCAGGCGGTGCGCACCGGGTGCCGTTCGGCGGCGATCAGGATGCCGCCGTCCAGCGCCGCGAGCACCGCGCAGAACACCGCCGCGGCGGCCACGGCCGGCAGCAGCAGGAGCGGGAACCGCGGGGCGGACAGCGCGGGATGGCCCAGGGCCCGGAAGACCGCGGCGGCCGCACAACAGGCGAGGGCCTGCTCGGCGGCGTGCCAGATCCGGCGGGCGGTGGCCGCCCGGGGCCGTACGGGGGCGAGCAGCGCCCCGGGGACGGCGGCCAGCGCGGCCAGGGCCGGCGGCAGCAGGAAGACCCCGGCGAGGACCAGGGGGCTGGTCCAGCCCGTTCCGCCGCCGGACCGCGTCCGGTCCGGCAGCCGGCGGCCCAGGAGCGGGCAGCGCGGGATCCGTTCGCCCAGTGCGTACAGGGCGGCGAGGGTGAGGGCGGTGCCCCAGGGGGCGCCGGGGTCCGGCCGTAATGCCGGAGCGGTGCACAGCGCGGCGGCCAGGGCCGTGCCGCCGATGTACCCCCGCGCGGCCGCCGGAAGTTCCCGCATCGCGCCCTCCTCACCCTGCCGCCGGCTCCGCCCCGCCCCGGGACGGGGACGGCCTTCGGCACGCCGCATCCGCAGCGCGCTCGGGTCGGTGAGAATAGAGGGGCCGGCGCGCCCGGGAAGGCGCATCAGCGGATCGGGCGGGAGGAATCGCCCCGCCCCTCACTCATTGGGGTGATGTGCCGCGGTCTTCGCCCCGCACGGCCGCGGTCCGTGTATCGCGGCGGGGAGTCGGTGGCCCGGAAGGCCCTGCCGGGCCCGGGCGTCAGGCGTCGGCGGTGCGGGAGTCGGCCGCCGTGCCGGAGTCGCCGCCGGCCTCCGCCTCACGCGCCTCCTGCTCCCGCTGGGCCTGTTCGTGCCGGGCCTGGTCCAGGACGCTCACCTCGGGCACGGCCTCGCCGGCCCGGATGAGGTCGATCCGGCCCAGGACCTTGGAGCGCAGGTCGCTGGGGACGTCGTCATGGCCGCAGCAGCGCTTGACGAGCTTCTTGACGGCCTGCTCCAGGCCGTACTTCTCCAGGCACGGGGAGCATTCGTCGAGGTGCACCTGGAATTCCGCGCACTCCCCTGCGGGCATCTCCCGGTCGAGATACTCGTAAAGGTGGTCAAGGACCTCTGAGCAGTCCTTCTCGTGCGGCTCTCCGCAGCTCATGATCCCGAGCCTTTCCGGTCGTGCGACTCCGACGTCCGCGCGGCCTGCGGATCCGCAGTGGCCGCACCCGCCGGAACCAGCCCGCGTTCGCGGGCGTAATCCTCCAGCATGCCGCGCAGTTGGCGCCGGCCGCGGTGCAGACGGGACATCACCGTGCCGATGGGTGTCCCCATGATGTCCGCGATCTCCTTGTACGCAAACCCCTCGACGTCGGCGAGGTAGACCGCGATGCGGAATTCCTCCGGGATCGCCTGCAGGGCGGCCTTCACGTCGGAGTCGGGGAGGTGGTCCAGCGCCTGGGACTCGGCGGAGCGCAGCCCCGTCGACATGTGCGACTCGGCACGCGCCAGCTGCCAGTCCTCGATCTCCTCCGCGGCGCTGCGCTGCGGCTCGCGCTGCTTCTTGCGGTAGGAGTTGATGAAGGTGTTCGTCAGGATGCGGTACAGCCACGCCTTGAGGTTGGTGCCCTCGCGGAACTGGTGGAACGACGCGTACGCCTTGGCGTACGTCTCCTGGACAAGGTCCTCCGCGTCGGCCGGATTGCGCGTCATGCGCAGGGCGGCGGAGTACATCTGGTCCAGGAAGGTGAGCGCGTCCCGCTCGAAGCGCGCATTGCGCTCGGCCGCACCCTCCTGCCGGCGGTCGGACATCTCCTCGGCCGAGCCGTCGGTCCCTGCGTCGGTACCGGTGACCGGACCCACCTCCTCCAACACCGTCACGGATCCTGAAGCGGACCCACTCGATTCGGAGAATAGACGACGATCCGGTGCCGCCGCCGCTCCGGCCAGGGTGGGCTCTCCCACCTGCATCTGCGACCACGGCAGGTCGGCGGCCGGGCGGGCCGGGCAAGCGATTCCCATGCGGCGGACTCCCATTCCTCGTGCTTCGCTGTACGTACGCGCGTCCGTACGAAAGCCACAACAGCCGCCCCGGCCCGGGCATTCCCGCTCCGTGCGATCTTCTTCCGGAGGTTTTGCCGCCCACGGGTTGACAAATGGGGTTGCCGGTTCGGCAATGGAACCGTGGACGATGACACTGCGGGCACCCCGTCGGACCGGATGGCCGGCGCCCCGGCGGCCGGCGCCTCCCCCGACCGCGCCCCAACGGCACCGGACCAGGCGTACGACCGGGTCCTCGCCGAGGTGGGGCCCCGGCTGCGGCGGATCCGGCAGGAGCGCGGGGTGACCCTGGCCGCGCTGTCCGAGGCGACCGGCATCTCGGTGAGCACCCTCTCGCGCCTGGAGTCCGGCGGCCGCAAGGCCACCCTCGAACTGCTGCTGCCGCTGGCCCGGGCGCACCAGGTGCCGCTGGACGAGCTGGTGGGCGCGCCGGAGGTGGGCGACCCCCGGATCCGCGCGGTGCCGCAGCGGCGCGGCCGTATGACGGTGGTGCCGCTGACCCGTCAGCCGGGGGTGCTCCAGGCGTTCAAGCTGGTGATCGATCCCGTCGCCGGCCCACCGGAGCCGCGGACGCACGAGGGCTACGAGTGGCTGTACGTACTGTCCGGGCGGCTGCGGCTGCTGCTGGCCGACCGTGACGTGGTGCTGCGGGCCGGGGAGGCGGCGGAGTTCGACACCCGGCTGCCGCACTGGTTCGGGGCCGCGGACGGCACGCCGGTGGAGGTGCTGAGCCTCTTCGGGCGGCAGGGCGAGCGGATGCACGTCCGGGCCCGGCCGCGCGGGCAGGGCGACTGAGTCCGGAGACTCCCCCCCCGCCCGGGCACTCACCGGGGACGCGGGGCCGCTCCCGGCTCCCGGCTCCCGGCTCCCGGCTCCCGGCTCCCGGCTCCCGGCTCCCGGCTCCCGGCCGTAGGCTCTCAGCTCCCCGTCGGGCCTCCGTCGAGGCTCAGCCGAAGAGCCCGTCCAGCCAGGCGAGTACGGCGTCGCTGATCCGGGCCATCGTCGCGGCCTCGTCGACGCCCGCCTTCTTCGGGACCGCGAACCCGTGGTCGCCGTACGGCACTTCGGCGAGCTCCGTGCCCGGCGGGAACTCCTCGGGCCGGCCGAACGGGTCCCGGCCGCCCTGCACCACCAGCGTCGGCACCCCGGCGCCGGTCAGCTCGTCCACCCGGGACTTCTCCGGCCTGCCCGGTGGGTGCAGCGGGAAGCTCAGCGCCAGTACGGCCTCGGCGCCCAGGTCGCGGGCCGTACGGCAGGCCACCCGGGCGCCCGCGCTCCGGCCGCCGGCGACCACCGGCAGTCCCGGCTTCTCCAGCGCGGGCCACAGCGCCGTCCACGCCGCGTCCAGGGTCTTCGGCGCGGGCGCCACCTTCTTGCCGGCCACCCGCCACGGCTGCTCGACCAGCGCCACGGGGTAGCCGCGGGCCGGCAGCGCGGCCGCCAGGGCCCGCAGGTCACGCGCCTCGATGCCGCCGCCGGCGCCGTGGCTCACCGCCACCACGGCCCGTGCCGGCGTCGCCTCGCGGAACCACGTGATCCGGGCCTCGCCCGCCGGCGTCCCGACCGTCTCGGTCTCCTTCGCCCCTGTGCTCATACGCCCATCCTGCCCGCGCCCGGGCGCGAACGGCACCGCCCCACGCCCGTCGGACGGCCGCCGGCCCGGGCATGACCGGGTGCGCACCGGCTCAGAACAGCGTGCCGACCTCCGGCCCGTCGAGCTCGGTGAGCAACTCGGGCCCGTTGTTGCGGACGTTGCTGACGTCGGTCGGTACGGGATGGGCGCGCAACAGGCCGGGCGGCGGGGGCGCCAGCAGCTCCCGCAGCTCGTCGGGGTCCGTGCGGTCCGGGTCGAGCCAGGCGTCCCAGCGGTCGGGGGGCAGCACCAGCGGCATCCTGGGGTGGATCTCGGCCAGCGTCTGGGGGCCGGCGCCGCCGTCCGCCCCGGCCAGCGGGGTGGTCTCGGCGGCGGTGGTGACGACCGTGCAGGTCACCCACCAGGCCATCGGGTGGTCGCCGGGGAGCGTGCGGTCCCGCCAGAACTCGTACAGCCCGGCCATCGCCATCACGGAGCCGTCCGCGGGCGTCACGAAATAGGGCTGCTTGCGGGGCCGCTTCTTCCGGCCCTGCTCCTCCAGTTCCCGCTCGGCCGCTTCGGTGACCCACTCGAAGTAGCCGTCACCGGGGAGCAGACAGCGCCGGGTCGCGAAGGCCCGCCGGAACGACGGCTTCTCGTGGACCGTTTCCGACCGCGCATTGATCATTCGTGCCGCGCCGTCGGGTGATTTCGACCACGACGGGACCAGCCCCCACTTCAGCGGCCGCAGCTGGCGCACCGGCCCGTCGGGAGCGCCCTCACCTTTGAGGGGACGCTCCAGCACCGCGTGCACGGTGGCCGTCGGCGCCACGTTCCAACTGGGCGCCAGCGTCTCCTCGGGCTCCCACTGCTGCACCCCGAACAGGCCGACCAGGTCCTCGGGGCGACGACTCGCTGCATACCTCCCGCACATGCATGCCACACTGCCATGCCACACGAAGGGGAGACATGGAGACCGACCACCTCACCGACATATGGGGCCGGGTCACCGGGTCCCAGCCCGCCCCGTCGCTCTGGCTGGTGATCGCCACGGCGGTGCTCGCCCTGGGCGCCGTCGTCCCGCACACCGCGTGGCGGCTGTCGCGCAATGCGATCACCATCGCGCACGAAGGCGGGCACGGCCTGATCGCGCTGGTCACGGGGCGCCGGCTGGACGGCATCCGGCTGCACTCCGACACCTCGGGCCTGACGGTTTCCCGTGGCAAGCCGACCGGTCTCGGCATGGTGCTGACCGCGGCGGCCGGTTACGTGGCACCGTCCCTGCTCGGTCTGGCCGGCGCCGCCCTGCTGGCGGCCGGGCACATCACGGCGCTGTTGTGGGGCGCGACCGCCCTGCTGCTGGCGATGCTGGTCATGATCCGCAACGCCTACGGCGTGCTCACCGTCGTCCTGGCCGGTGCCGCGTTCCTGCTGGTCTCCTGGCTCACCACCCCGGACGTACAGGCCGGGTTCGGGTACGCGGCGGTGTGGTTCCTGCTGCTGGGCGGGGTGCGGCCGCCCTTCGAGCTGATGGGCAAGCGGCGCCGGGGCGGGGCAGTGGACTCCGACCCGGACCAGCTGGCGCGGCTGACCCACGTACCGGCGGCGCTGTGGCTCGGCCTCTTCCACGTGGTGACGCTGTGCTCCCTGATGGGCGGCGGGCGCTGGCTGCTCGGCCTGTGACGTCATCGGCGGGCCCCGGCCGTCAACGGCGGCACGCCCGGTACTCCCGCCCGGTATGTCCGCAGCGCCCCGTTCGACCGCCGTGCGCGGTCCGTACGTCCGCCCGCTCCGCACTTCCGGCACGCGCGCGCACTACCAGTGCCATGTTTCGGATGGGTTGCGCCACTTTTGATCAAGATCGGCACCCTTGCCCAGCCATTAAAGTAAGGGCATGACCGAGAGCCCCGCACATCCCGCCCTGTGGCCCGCCCCCGTCGCCCCCGGGGCCGTCGATGCAACCGTCACCGTGCCCGGCTCCAAATCGGTCACCAACCGCGGCCTGGTGCTGGCCGCCCTCTCCTCCGAGCCCGGCTGGCTGCGCCGCCCGCTGCGCTCCCGTGACACCCTCCTGATGGCCGAGGCGCTGCGCACCATGGGCGTCGGCATCGAGGAGACCGCCTCCTCCAGCTCCGCCGGTTCCGCGGGCGTCGTGGACCAGCCCGGCGGCGGCGAGGCCTGGCGGATCATCCCGGCCGGTCTGCACGGCCCGGCCACCGTCGACGTCGGCAATGCCGGAACGGTCATGCGCTTCCTGCCGCCGGTCGCCGCGCTCGCCGACGGCCCGGTCCGCTTCGACGGCGACCCCCGCTCCTACGAGCGCCCGCTCGGCGGCGTCATCGACGCGCTGCGCTCCCTCGGCGCCCGGATCGACGACGACAACCGCAGCGCGCTCCCGATGACGGTCTTCGGCAGCGGCGCCCTGGAGGGCGGCGCGGTGGAGATCGACGCCTCCTCGTCCTCGCAGTTCGTCAGCGCCCTGCTGCTGTCCGCGCCGCGCTTCAACCAGGGCGTCGAGGTCCGGCACGTCGGCGCGGCGCTGCCGTCGATGCCGCACATCCGGATGACCGTCGACATGCTGCGCAGCGTCGGCGCGCAGGTGGACACCCCGGAGGCGGGCGGCGAGCCCAACGTCTGGCGGGTCACCCCGGGCGCACTGCTCGGCCGCGACCTGGTCGTCGAGCCCGATCTGTCCAACGCCCAGCCCTTCCTGGCCGCCGCCCTGGTCACCGGCGGGCGGGTCACCATCCCGGACTGGCCCGAGCACACCACCCAGCCCGGTGACGCGCTGCGTGAGATCTTCACCACCATGGGCGGCTCCTGCGAGCTGACCGACCAGGGCCTGACCTTCACCGGCAGCGGCCGCATCCACGGCATCGACGTCGACCTGAGCGAGGTCGGCGAGCTGACCCCCGGCATCGCCGCGGTCGCCGCGCTCGCCGACTCCCCCTCCACGCTGCGCGGCGTGGCCCATCTGCGGCTGCACGAGACCGACCGGCTGGCCGCGCTCACCAAGGAGCTCAACGAGCTCGGCGGCGACGTCACCGAGACCGCGGACGGGCTGCACATCCGGCCGCGCCCGCTGCACGGCGGGATCTTCCACACCTACGAGGACCACCGGCTGGCCACCGCCGCCGCGGTCATCGGCCTCGCCGTCGAGGGCGTGGAGGTGGAGAACGTCGCCACCACGGCCAAGACCCTGCCCGACTTCCCCGCCCTGTGGACGGACATGCTCGCCGCGTCGCCCGGCCCGGCCCGGAGAGCCTGAGGGGTCCGGCCGCCATGCGCCGCTACGGCAAGAACCCCGATGAGGACGACGTCCGCGTCCGCCCCAACCGCAAGGGCAACCGGCCCCGTACGAACATCCGCCCCAAGCACGAGGACGCCGCCGAGGGCCTGGTCCTGACCGTCGACCGGGGCCGGCTGACCTGCCTCATCGAGGGCCGTACGGTCACCGCGATGAAGGCCCGCGAACTGGGCCGCAAGAGCGCGGTGGTCGGCGACCGGGTCGCCGTCGTCGGCGATCTGAGCGGCGCCAAGGACACCCTCGCCCGGATCGTCCGGGTCGAGCCGCGCACCTCCACGCTGCGCCGGACGGCCGACGACGACGACCCGTTCGAGCGGGTGGTGGTCGCCAACGCCGACCAGCTCGCGATCGTCACCGCGCTCGCCGACCCGGAACCGCGCCCCCGGCTCATCGACCGCTGTCTGGTCGCCGCCTACGACGCGGGCCTGGACCCGCTGCTGGTGCTGACCAAGTCCGACCTGGCGTCGGCCGACGCGCTGCTGGAGTCGTACGGCACGCTCGGCGTCCCCGCCATCGTCACCAACCGCGACGAACTCGCCGACGGCAGCGCCGCCGAGCAGGTCCGCGAGTCGCTCAAGGGCCGGATGACGGCGTTCGTCGGGCACTCCGGCGTGGGCAAGACGACCCTGGTCAACGCGCTGGTCCCGGAGCGCCGCCGGGCCACCGGCAACGTCAACGCGGTCACCGGCCGCGGCCGGCACACCACCACCTCCGCGCTGGCGCTGCCGCTGCCCGGTGACGCGGGCTGGGTCATCGACACCCCCGGCGTCCGCTCCTTCGGACTGGCGCACATCGACCCCTCCCGGGTCATCCACGCCTTCCCCGACCTGGAGCCGGGCACCGTCGACTGCCCGCGCGCCTGTAGTCACGACGAGCCGGACTGCGCCCTGGACGAGTGGGTCGCCGGCGGGCACGCCGACCCGGCCCGGCTGTATTCGCTGCGCCGGCTGCTGGCCACCCGTGAACGACGCGAGGGCGACTGATCTCCCGGAGTTCGCTGCCGACCGCCCGGGACAACTGCATAATCACACCAAGGCTGGCGCATGGTCACCGGCCGCTGACCGCCGGGCGGGGCCCCAGAGGAGTGAGGCTGCGGTCCCGTCGTCACTCATCCGGCTGACGGAGGCAATGGGACATGGCGTGGCTGCTGGTCGTGGTGGCGGGGCTGCTGGAGACCGGCTTCGCCGTCTGCCTGAAGCTCTCGCACGGTTTCACCCGCCTGCTGCCGACCATCGCCTTCGCATCCTTCGCGCTCGCCAGCTTCGGGCTGCTGACCCTGGCCCTGCGCAAGCTCGACGTGGGTCCGGCGTACGCGGTGTGGACCGGCCTCGGCGCGGCCGGGACCGCGGTCTACGGCATGGTCTTCCTCGGTGACGTGGTCTCCACCCTGAAGATCGTCTCGATCACGCTGGTCATCGTGGGCATCGTCGGCCTCCAACTGTCGGGCGGGGCGCACTGATCCGGCTGCCGTGACGGATCGTCAGCCCCGGCCGGCCGCGGCCCGTGCGCCGTCCCCGGCCGGCCGCCCGAACGCCCCCCGTACGAGCCGCGACACCGCCTCGGCCTCCTGGTCCCGCCGCGCCCGCTGGGCCGGTACGCGTCCCGGCGGTGCCGCCCCCGGGGGAGCCGGGGCGGGCGGGGCCACCACACAGGACAGCGTCAGCCGCGCCGCGGTCTCGCAGGCGGTGCCCAGGGCGGGCAGTTCCTCCGCGGGCCAGTCGGGCTCCAGCGCGGCGACCGCCTGGGCGCAGAACCGGCCGACCAGCTCGGCGGGCGCCGGGCCGGCGGACGGCGAAGGGGCCGGCAGCCACTCGCCCCAGCAGCCCGTCAGTGCCGCCCTGACCAGGGGGTTCGCCCGTGCGGTGCGCAGCGTCCAGGCGGCCGCCGCGACCATCCGGGCGGCCGCGTCACGGCGGGCGCCGGCCCTCCCGGTGCCGCCCCGGGCGAGCGCCCTGGCGACCCCGGCGAGGTAGTTGTCGGTCTCCCGGCGCACCAGGGCCCGGGCGAGCCCCTCCTTGCTGCCGAATTCGTTGTAGAGCGTCTGCCGGGACACCCCGGCCGCGGCCGCCACCTCGACCATCCGGATGTCGGACCAGGCCCGGGCGGTCAGCGCCGTATAGGCGGCGTCCAGCAAGGACTCACGCGCTGCGGGCATCCGTCGCCTCCCCGGCCGCCGGCCCAGGTGGCCGGTTTGCGCACAGAATTGAGGCGGCGTCAGGGGCTGTCAAGGGGCGTCACAGCGTCCTCGTCCGCGCGTCCCGTGACCGGTGCGCCGCCGGGGCCCGAGGGGACGCGGCCGGGTCCGCGCCCGCCGGACGGAGGGCGACACACGCCCGCCGGGCATGGCCGTGTGGCCAGCAGGTATACCAATGGATACTGTTCGCACATGCCCGACTATCACGATGATCTTCGCCTGGGCCACGTCCTCGCCGACGCCGCGGACGCCGCCACCATGGAGCGCTTCAAGGCGCTCGACCTGAAGGTCGAGACCAAACCGGACATGACGCCGGTGAGCGAGGCCGACAAGGCCGCCGAGGAGCTCATCCGCGGCCAGCTCCAGCGGGCCCGGCCGCGGGACGCCGTGCTCGGCGAGGAGTTCGGCAGCGAGGGCGCCGGACCGCGCCGCTGGATCATCGATCCGATCGACGGCACCAAGAACTACGTCCGCGGCGTCCCGGTGTGGGCGACGCTGATCGCGCTGATGGAGCGCGGCGAGGGCGGTGACCGCCCGGTGGTCGGCATCGTCTCCGCGCCGGCGCTCAACCGCCGCTGGTGGGCCGCGGAGGGCCTCGGGGCGTTCACCGGCCGCAGCCTGACCTCCGCGACCCGGCTGCAGGTGTCGAAGGTCGGCCGCATCCAGGACGCGTCGTTCGCGTACTCCTCGCTCACGGGCTGGGAGGAGCGCGGCAAGCTGTCCGGGTTCCTCGACCTGAGCCGGGACTGCTGGCGCACCCGGGCGTACGGCGACTTCTGGCCGTACATGCTGGTCGCCGAGGGTGCGGTGGACATCTGCGCGGAGCCGGAGCTGTCGCTGTGGGACATGGCGGCCTGCGCGGTGGTGGTCAACGAGGCCGGCGGGCGGTTCACCGGCCTGGACGGCAAGCCGGGTCCGCACAGCGGCAATGCCGCGGCCTCCAACGGTCTGCTGCACGAGGACCTGCTGAGCTACCTCGGCGACGCCGGCCACTGAATCCGCCGGGGGCCTCCGGTTTTCTGCCGGCCTTTGCCGCCGTATCCCGCGCTGACCTGTGACGCAGCGCCGCCAGGGGCAGGTGTTCGGACATCCGTCCAGCACTTGCCCCTTGTTACCGCGCGCGACGGCATGTGAACATGAGAATCCGCAAGTTTGTGAACTTGTGAATTCGTTCGCAAGGCGCATTCACCAAGGAGGTGGCTCCACTCCATGCCCATGTACGTCAAAGACGCCATGAGCACGGTGGTCCTCACCATCGGGCCCGCCCACACCCTCCGTCAGGCGGCCCAGCTGATGGCGGCCCGCCGCATCGGCTCGGCCGTCGTCCTCGACAGCGACCACAGCGGCATCGGCATCCTGACCGAACGCGACATCCTCAACTCCCTCGGCGCGGGCGAGAATCCCGACCGGGAAACCGTGCAGGCCCACACCACCCCGGACGTGGTCTTCGCCGCGCCGGACTGGACCCTCGACGACGCCGCGGACGCCATGGTGCGCGGCGGCTTCCGCCATCTGATCGTGCTGAACGACCACGGCCCGGTCGGCGTGGTCTCCGTCCGCGACATCATCCGCTGCTGGTCGACCGCCGGGGCACGGGCCGGCGCCGTCCCGGCCTGACCCCTCGTCAGCTGCCCTGGGTGAAGCGCCGGGCCCCTGGAGCCGGGCGCACGAAGAGGCCGGAGCCCCATGGCGTCCGGCCTCTTCGGCTGTTACGGCAAGCAGCCTCCGAGCTGCCCCGAGGGGCCGTTCGGTGATCAGCCGCGCAGGGCCTGGACCGCGGCCTCCAGCCGCTTGCCGTAGTCCGCGTCCGCCGAGCGGAAGTTCTCGATCGCCCGCTGGGCGATGTCGTCGCGGGAGACCTTGGCGAGGAAGCCCGCCAGGTTGTTGATCAGGCGCTCCTTCTCGTCCTCCGACATCAGGCGGTAGAGGTTGCCGGCCTGGACGAAGTCGTCGTCCTCGGCGTGCGAGGGCGCCGCGTGCTCACCGGTGGAGCCGGTGACCGGGGCCGGCTGCCACAGCGGCCGACCGGTCTGCGCCGGACCGCCGAAGCTGTTGGGCTCGTAGTTCTTCTGCCGGCCGTGGCGGCCGTCGTAGAGCGCGCCGTCCCGGCCGTGACTGCGTGCCTCGGTGGCGTGCGGGCGGTTGACCGGGAGGTGGTCGGCGTTGATACCGACGCGGTAGCGGTGCGCGTCGCCGTACGCGAAGAGCCGGCCCTGGAGCATCTTGTCGGGGGACGGGCCGATGCCCGGCACGAAGTGGTGCGGGGAGAATATCGACTGCTCGACCTCGGCGAAGATGTTCTCCGGGTTGCGGTTGAGCTCCAACTTGCCGATCTCGACGACCGGGTAATCCGCGTGCGGCCACACCTTGGTCAGGTCGAACGGGTTGAAGCGGTAGTGCGCGGCCTCGGCGGCGGGCATGATCTGCACCCCGACCGTCCAGGTCGGGAACTCGCCGCGCTCGATCGACTCGCGCAGGTCCCGCTGGTGGCTGTCCGGGTCCTCACCGGCGAGCTTGTTGGCCTCGGCCTGGGTGAGGTTCTTGATGCCCTGGTCGGTCTTGAAGTGGTACTTGACCCAGAAGACCTCACCGGCGGCGTTGTTCCACTGGAAGGTGTGCGAGCCGAAGCCGTCCATGTGGCGGTACGAGGCCGGGATGCCGCGGTCACCGAACAGCCAGGTCACCTGGTGGGTGGACTCCGGGCTCAGACCCCAGAAGTCCCAGACGTTGTCCGCCTCCTGCGAGCCGGTGTACGGGTCGCGCTTCTGGGTGTGGATGAAGTCGGGGAACTTGATGGCGTCCTTGATGAAGAAGACCGGGGTGTTGTTCCCGACGAGGTCGTAATTCCCCTCCTCCGTATAGAACTTCACCGCGAAGCCACGGGGGTCACGCACCGCGTCGGCCGCGCCGAGGTTGCCCGCGACGGTGGAGAACCGGAGGAAGACCTCGGTCTGCTTGCCGATCCCGGAGAGGAACGCGGCGCGGGTGTACTCCGTCACGTCGGCGGTGACCGTGAACGTGCCGTACGCGCCGGCGCCGCGGGCGTGCACGATGCGCTCCGGGATGCGCTCGCGGTTGAAGTGCGCGAGCTTCTCGATCAGGAGCTGGTCCTGGATGAGGCCGGGGCCGCCGATGCCCGCCGTCTCGCTGTTCTGGTTGTCCGCGACCGGAGCGCCGGCCTCCGTGGTCAGCGGTCCGGTGGTGCTCTCTACCGACACGTGCGCCTCCTGAAAAGTCTCTCCACCTGCCCTGGGCTTGCGCCGTACTCGATCCTACATTGGACAATGTCTAAGTCAAGAAGAACCCGAAACTCGTACCCGATCCGGCGATGGACGGCCGCTGGTACGCTGGCACTATCTGACTGATAGGTGATTGGCATGAGTGACCTGCTGGAACGACTCCGGGGACGCGGCTGGCGGCTGACCGCGCAGCGACGCGTCGTCGCCGAGGTCCTCAACGGGGACCACGTCCACTACACCGCCGACGAGGTGCACGCCCTGGCGGCCGACCGACTCCCCGAGATCTCCCGCGCCACGGTGTACAACACCCTCGGCGAGCTGGTCTCGCTCGGCGAGGTCATCGAGGTGAGCACGGACGGCCGCGCCAAGCGCTACGACCCCAACGCCCACCACGACCACCAGCACCTGATCTGCTCGCAGTGCGGCACGATCCGTGACGTGCACGTCCAGGGCGACCCGCTCACCGCGCTCCCCGAGCCGGAGCGGTACGGCTTCCAGGTCTCCGAGGTCACCGTGACCTACCGGGGCATCTGCCCCCACTGCAGCGGCACCTCGTCCTGACCCGCCGCGGTCACCGGCCCGCCCGGTGACCGCCCGGCACCCGCCCCGCCGGGCGGGCGCGCGGACCACGCGGACCGCCGGGCGCCTACGCATACGACGAAGGCCCGGATTCCTGGGAATCCGGGCCTTCGTCCTTCAGTAGCGGGGACAGGATTTGAACCTGCGACCTCTGGGTTATGAGCCCAGCGAGCTACCGAGCTGCTCCACCCCGCGTCGTTGTGCCCTTACTGTAACCCCCTCCCGACGACCGGTGCAAATTCCTTTCACCAGGCCGTCCGCACCGGTCCACCGGCCCGTCGCTACGCCGTCAGCTCGTCCTGCAGCGCCGTACGCAACCGCGCGGCCCGCTCGGCGACCTCCGGCGGGCCCATCTCGACGGCGTGCGCGCACCAGCGCTGCGCCTCGGCGAGCGCCCCGCGGCGGGCCGCGAGCAGCGCCAGCCGCAGCGCGGCCCGGCCGTGTCCGGCCTCGGCCGCCCGCTGCCACCACAGGGCCGCCTCGGGCAGGCTCCCCTCACGGGCCAGCAGCAGCCCGAGGTTGAAGGCGCCGTTCCGGCTGCCCGCCTCGGCCGCCGTGCGGTACCAGTCGGCGGCCTCGACCAGGTCCCCCCGGGCCGCCGCGAACATGCCCATCCGCACCTGGGCGCGGCGGTGCCCCTGGCGGGCGGCCCGCTCGTACCACTGCATGCTCTCGTCCTCGGCCGTGCGGTCGCCGTCCGTCTGCCCCGCGCCGGCCGCCGAGGCCTGCCGGTCGAGCAGGTCGGCGAGCCGGAAGGCGGCCTCCGCGCTGCCGCCGCCGGCCGCACAGCGCAGATTGCGCTCGGCGTCCTGCAGCCGGCCCTCCCGCAGCTGCACGATGGCCACCTGCAGCGCCGCGTCGGTGTGCCCGGCCGCGGCCGCCCGCTCGTACCAGGTGTGCGCGGTCCGGTCGTCGCCGCGGCTGGCGTAGAGGATGCCGAGGTTGAAGGCGGCGTCCACGCTGCCGGTCTCGGCCGCCTTGGAGAACCACGGCTCGGCCCCCGAGGCGTCGCCGCGCTGCAGCAGCAGGATCGCCAGCGCGTTGGCGGCCTCGCGGTGCCCGGCGTAGGCGGCCCGGCGGTACCACTGCTCGCCGCGGCCCGGACGGCCCTGCTCGGCGCAGAGCAGCCCGATGTTGTAGGCGCCGTTGACGTCCCCGGCGTCCAGGGCGACGCGGTACCAGCGCTCGGCGGTCTGCAGTTCGCCGCGGTCGGCGTGCAGCGCGCCCAGCGCGTTGGCGGCGTTGCCGTCGCCGTCCTGGGCGGCCCGACGCCACCATTCCGCGGCGCTCTCCTCGTCACCGGCGTCGCGCAGCAGGTAGCCCAGCGCACAGGCGGCGCGCGCCTCACCGTCCTTGGCGGCGGACAGGTACCAGCGGCCCGCCTCCTGGATGTCGCCGCGGTCCTCCAGGAGCACGCCGAGCTGCAGCGCGGCCCTGCGGTGGCCGCGGGCGGCGGCCTGGCGGTACCACTGCTCGGCCTCCTCCTGCTGCGTCAGCTCGCCGTACGCGGGCACCGCGCGGCGGTCGGTGTCGCGGCCGTCCTCGATGAGCCGGGCGAGGCGGTACGCGGCCTCGCGGTGGCCGCGCTCGGCGGCGGCCCGGAACCAGCGCTCGGCGCCACCGTCACCGCGGTGTTCGAGCAGGTCGGCGAGGGCGTACGCACCCAGGCAGTGGCCGGACTCGGCGGACTGGCGCAGCCAGTACTCGGCGGCCGGCTCGTCGCCGCGCTCGCGGTAGTGGCGGCCGAGGGCGTGCGCGGCGGCGGCGGAACCGGCGACGGCGGCGATCCGCCACCAGCCGGCCGCCTCGTCGGCGTAACCGCGCTGGTGGAGCAGGACACCGAGGTTGTTGGCCGCGGCGCGGTCGCCGGTGGCGGCCGCGGACCGCAGATGCGGCTCGGCGCCGTCGAGGTCACCGCGGCGCAGCAGCATCGCGCCCAGGGCGCTCATCGCGGCGGGGTCGCCCGCCTCGGCGGCCCGGCGGTGACCGGACTCGCTCACGGCATCGGACGCCTCGGCGGCCTCCGCGGCCTCCATCGCGTCCATCTGCAGCTCGGATGCGCGCCCGTCGTCGGGCGCAGGTACAAACCGGTCCGTGTCCAACAACCTTGCCTTGTCCCCCATAAGACCCATCGTCGCATCACCTGTAACCCGCGTACACCTGGTATACCGCAGCCAGTGAGGTCACTTCAGCGGTTTGTCGACTTCCCGACACGACGACATGTCAAACTCAAGCACACAGGTTCCCCACAGAGGCCGTGCGACCCGGCTTTCTTTCCGGATCGGCATGAACACATGACGAAGGCCCGGATCCTTGAGGATCCAGGCCTTCGACCTTCAGTAGCGGGGACAGGATTTGAACCTGCGACCTCTGGGTTATGAGCCCAGCGAGCTACCGAGCTGCTCCACCCCGCGTCGTTGTGCCGTCAATCTATCACGATCCCGCACGGCCGCCGCACGGCCCCTGAAACGGCGCGGCCCCGCGCCAACCGGTGCGTACCGGTTGCCGCGGGGCCCGTGCTCCGCCGGGAGGTCAGCTGCCCGGCTTGCCGGCCTTCTGGGCGGCCTTGGCGGCCCGGTCCAGCGCCGCCTTGAGCTTCTTCTTCGCCTCGTCGTACCCGGCCAGGTCGCGCCGCCCGAGGGCCTTCTCGCCCTCCTCGTACGCCTTCTCGGCGTCGGACAGCGCCTGCTGCACGCTCTGGTCGGCCGGCGGCTGCTTGCCCGTCTCGCCGCCCGGCGGGTTCTCCGTTCCGGAGCTGGCCGCCTTCTTGCCGAAGACCACGTCCAGCGCGTCCTTCAGGGAGTCCTCCAGGACCGGCTTGTTGTCGCCGTAGCTCACCAACACCTTCTTCAGCAACGGGTAGTTGGTGTTGGCACCGCGCAGGTACACCGGTTCGACGTAGAGCAGTCCGCCGTCCAGGGGCACGGTCAGCAGATTGCCGTACTCGATCTCCGAGTCGCCGAACTTCTTGAGGATGTTGAGCTCGTTGGCGATGACCGGATCGGAGTTGAACTTCGACTGCACCAGCTGCGGGCCGGGCACCGGGGTCTCCGACGGCAGCTTCAGCAGTCTGATCCGGCCGTAGTCACCGCTGGTCGCATTGGCGTCGACCGCCATGAACGCGCCCAGGTTCTCCCGCTTGTTGGGCGTGAAGGTGGTCGTCAGCGAGAAGGACCGGTCCTTCTGGTCCGGCATCTTCATGCTCAGGTAGTACGGCGGTACCGCGTTGCCCGACTTGGTGGTCGGGTCGCTGGGGATCTGCCAGCGCTCGGAGCCGGTGTAGAACGTGCCCGGGTCCGTGACGTGGTACGTGGTCAGCAGCTGGCGCTGCACCTTGAACAGGTCCTGCGGGTAGCGCAGGTGCTCCTTCAGCGACGGGCTGATCGCGCTCTTCTTCTCGACCGTGCCGGGGAAGGCCTTCATCCAGGTCTTGAGGACCGGGTCCTTCTCGTCCCACTGGTAGAGCTTGACCGACCCGTCGTAGGCGTCCACCGTCGCCTTGACGGAGTTGCGGATGTAGTTGACCTGGTTCTGCTGGGCCACCACCGCCCGCTGGCCGTCGGTGAGCGAATCGGCCGTGGTGTCCCCGAGCGTGGTGCGCGAGGCGTACGGGTAACCGTTGCTGGTGGTGTAGGCGTCCACGATCCACTTGATCCGGCCGTCGATGACCGCCGGATAGGCGTCGCCGTCGATGGTCAGCCACGGGGCCACGGACTCGACGCGCTCCTTCGGCGTGCGGTTGTACAGGATCCGCGAGCCGTCGCCGATCGCGCCGGAGTAGAGGATCTGCGGCTCCCCGAAGGCCACGGCGTAGGCCGCGCGGTTGACCGGGTTGGCGAGGCTGACGCCGCTGCCGCCCCGGTAGCTGTAGCTCTTCTCACCGCCGTTCTCGGAGTAGTCCAGCTCCTTCTGCGGTCCGCCGACGATGGAGTACTGCGTGGTCTTCTCGCCGTAGTACACCCGCTGCTGGTACGGCTTCGCGCTCAGCTGCCCCTTGGCGGGCAGGTCGGACTCGGTGTACTTGGGGCCGCCGCCCTCGGCGGTCTCGGTCCCCTTGGCGGCGACCGCGCCGTAGCCGTGGGTGTACTTGAAGTGGTCGTTGATCCAGTTGCGCTCGGGGATGCCGGCGAGGTTCAGCTCGCGCAGACCGATGACGGTGTCCTGCTCGGCGCCGTCCTCGTCCTTGTACCGGTCGACGTCGAGCGTGGAGGGGAACTGGTAGTACCCCTTGACCTGCTGCTGTTGCTGGAAGGCCGGCGAGACCACGTTCGGGTCGAGCAGCCGCATGCTGGCGGTGGCGTCGGCGTCGTCGCGCAGCCGCTGGCTGTCCTCCTTGCTGCTGGGCTTGTCATCGCCCTTGTACGGCGTGACCTCCGAGTCCTGGATGTCGTACGCGTCCCGGGTCGCCTTGATGTTCTGCTTGATGTACGGCGCTTCCTTGGCCTGCTCATTGGGCTGGACCTGGAACTTCTGCACGATCGCCGGATACAGCCCGCCGATCAGGATCGCGGAGAGCACCATCAGACCGAAGCCGATCACCGGCAGCTGCCACGTACGCCGCCACAGCGTCGCGAAGAACAGCACCGCGCAGATCGCCGCGATGAAGAACAGGATGGTCTTCGCCGGGAGATAGGCGTTGGCGTCGACGTAGCGCAGACCCGTCCAGTTGTCGGCCGACTTCAGGCCGCTGGACTTCACCGCGAGGCCGTACCGGTCCAGCCAGTACGCGATGGCCTTGAGCGACACGAAGATGCCCAGCAGCACCGACAGATGGCCGGTGGCGGCGGCGGTCGCCCGCGAGCCGGGGCTGGTCAGCCGCAGCCCGCCGTAGAGGTAGTGCGTCAGCGCCGCGGCGACCAGGGACAGCACCGCGGCGGCGAAGCCGAAGCTCAACAGGAAGCGGTACCACGGCAGATCGAACGCGTAGAACGCGACGTCCATGCCGAACTGCGGGTCCTTCGTGCCGAACGGCACGCCGTTGACCCACTGCAGCCACGTCTGCCACTCACCGGACGCGGACGCTCCGGCGATCAGGCCGACCACGGCCGCGATCGCGATCAGCGCCCACTTCTTGAAGGGCGCGACGCCCATGCGGTAGCGGTCCAGGCTCTGCTGCTCCATGGACATCGCGCTGAGCGGCGGGCGCAGCCGGTGCGCCAGCCAGATGTTGACGCCGACGGCCACCGCCATCACGACGCCGAAGGCGAAGAACAGACCGATCTTGGTCCACAGGGTCGTGGTGAAGACCGAGGAGTAATGGACCGAGCGGTACCAGAGCCAGTCGGTCCAGAACCCCGCGAACATCACGAAGAGCATGGCCAGCACGGCCAGTACGCCCAAGGTCATGAGCAGGGTCCGGACCCGCCGCGACGGTCGGCCGACTCTGATCCGTGGCCCGGACGGGCCTCCGCCGCGGTCCGGCATCTGGAAAGCCAAGGTGCGCACCTCGAAGTTTCGCTGTCGTGTGGAGCAGGCCCGGCGATAGTAGGACCCATCGATGCAACTTACGAAGGCTTTACCCGGTTCCCGATTTCGGGGGTGGACAAGGCACGATGTTGAGCATGACTGACATCCCCGGCTCTCCCGCTGCCGGCACGCCCCTCGCCGCCGACCCTCTGACCCGCGCGGTACTCGAGATCGACGAGTACAGCGCCGGGCTCGGCTGGGACCAGCCCGCCCGACTGTTCGCCCTCGTCGACACCGCCAAGCTGCGGGCGCAGGAGCCCTCGCTCGCCGAGCAGCTCGGCATCGACGACTCCACCACCGCTTCCCTGACCCCCGTGGAGCAGGACGAGATCCCCGCGGACGTGCCGCTGGACGAGTTCCTCGCCACCATCGCCTGGCCGGACGCCGTCACCGGCTGCGCGCTGACCGTGGAACGGCTGATGCTGCCGCCGTCCGCCGAGGACTCCGAGCCCGAGGGCATGGACGAGGCGCAGCTCGCCAAGTGGGTCGCCGGGCACCCGGACCGCGAGGAGGTCCGGATGACGGTGGCCGTGCTGCGCGACGGCCGGCGCGAGTCCGCGCTGCGGCTGCGCGCGAAGGACTCCGCTGCCGAGGTGCTCACCGGCTCGGCGCTGGTGCCCGGCCTGGCCGACGCGCTCGCCGCGACCTTCGAGGGCTGACCCGGCGGGCGGCCGGGGGCGTGAAGCCTACGACCGGCCTGCCGGGCCGCAGCTCGGCAGGCCGGCGGTGTCGCCCTTGCTGATCTTCTGCAGTGCCTTGACGGCGTCGCCTATCGTGCCGACCTTGACCAGGCGCAGGCCGGCCGGTATGTCCTTGGCGGCGGTGGCGCAGTTGTCCTTGGGCGTCAGGAAGAACTCCGCGCCCTGGTCGCGGGCGCCGACCGTCTTCATCGAGATCCCGCCGATCGGGCCGACCTTGCCGTTGTCGTCGATCGTGCCCGTACCGGCCACGAACCGGCCGCCGGTGATGTTGCCCGGCGTGAGCTTGTCGACGATGCCCAGCGCGAACATCAGCCCGGCGCTCGGCCCGCCCACGTCGGCCAGCTTGACGTCGATGGGGAACGGGAAGACGTGGTCGACGCCGGGCGCGATGCCCACGATGGCCCGGCCGTTGTCCGCCTTCTGGGTCGGGACGGTGATCTGCCGGGTGGCCGCCGCGGGCTTCTTGCCCTGCTTCTCCGCCGCGGCCGCGTCCTTGGCCGGGATGATCGTGAAGACGACCTTCTCGCCCGGCTTGTGCTGGGTGACGAGCTTGGCGACGTCGCCGGCCTGCTTGACCTCGGTGCCGTCCACGGCCTTGATCACGTCGCCGGCGTGCAGCCGCCCGTCGGCCGGCCTGCCCTTGCTGACGGAGGCGACCACGGTCTGGGTGGCGACCGGGATGTGCAGCTGCTGGAGCGCGGCGGTCTTGGCGCTCTCCTGGGACTGGGTGAACTCCTCGGCGTTCTCCTGGTCGGCCTGCTCGGCCGTCTGTCCCTCGGGGTAGAGCGTCTTGTGCGGGACCACGGCGTTGTCGTGGTCGAGCCAGCCGTAGACCGCCTCGAGGAGGTTCATCCGGTAGTCGGGGCCGGTGACGCGGACCGTGGTCATGTTGAGGTGACCGGTCGCCGGGTACGTCTTGCGTCCGGAGATCTGCAGCACCGGTTCGCCGTTGTGCTCACCGAGCGTGTTGACCGTCGGGCCGGGCGACATCTCGGAATACGGCACGGGGATCAGCACTCCCGCGCAGAGCAGCGCGATCAACATCAAGATCGAGGCGAGCAGCGTCGCGGTGCGGCGTGGCATGGAACGACAGTACGGGACGAGTATGACAACCGGCCCGCGGGGCCGTCCGTACGAGGTCGAACGCGCGACCGTATCCAGGAGCCCCGCCCACGGCGGCACTTGCTACTGCGTACGGGTGAGGGATCTCAGGCCGAGTCCGAGGCGGCCGGGGCGGGATCCGGAACGGAATGCTGCTTCTCCATCGCGTCACGGAACCGGGCATAGCCGGCGAGTTCCGCGACGTCCCCGGTCTTGCGGTTCCGCAGGGCCCAGCTGCTCCACGCCGCGGCGACCAGCCCGGCACCGACCGGAATGAGCAACCAGAGGAGCGCACCCATCAGCGACCTCCCTACCCCTTGCACGACCGCAATCGACGAATAAGCAGATTAACCATCTGCCAGGTCAACGCTCACGCGAGGGGGTGGGTTACGCAACCGGAACCCACGGCACCGCTTCGGCCCCGCGTTCGAAAGAGGACCGGACCCTCGCGCGCTCTAAGACGCGCCTACCCGCCCTCCCGTCACCCGACCCCCGCCCCCGGAAGATGGCGCTACGCGCCGACCCATTCGTCCGTTCCATCCGCAAAAGTCTGGTGTTTCCAGATGGGCACCTCATGCTTGAGGTCGTCGATCAGCTTGCGGCAGGCGTCGAACGCCTCGCCCCGGTGCGGACAGGACACCGCGACGACCACCGCCAGGTCCCCGATCCGCAGATCGCCTACCCGGTGGACGGCGGCCAGCGCCCGCACCGGATGGTCGGCGATCACCTTCTCGGCGATCCGGCGCATCTCCGCCTCGGCCGTCGGGTGCGCGGAGTACCCCAGGGCGTCGACGTCGGCGCCGTTGTCGTGCGAGCGGACCGTACCGACGAACAGGGCGGTCCCACCGGCCGCCGCATCACCCACGGCGGCGAACACCTCGTCCACGGACAGCGGGGTGTCGCGGATCGCCAGGAGCCGGATCGGGTCCGCCGCGGCGCGCTCACCGGGGTGGTCGCGGCCGGGCGTCGAAGGAGAGGGCGTGCCAGACATACCCCCATCGTGCCGTACCCGGGGAGCGCCGGGGAATGGCCGGATCCGCCCGTCGTCCCGGCACCGGTATGGAGACTCCTCCAGTACGCGGCCGGTCGTCCCCTCTCAGATACGGCGGCGGGCCTTGCGGGCACGCCGTACCAGCGCGGCGGTGCCCAGCAGGGCGACGGTGGCGCCGGCCGCGCCCGCGGCGGTGGCGTCCTTGCGGCCCAGCCGGCGGCCCGCGACGGTGTGCCGTCCGGCGACCTCTTCGAGGAGCTCGGCGAGCACCTGCTCGTTCGTCCAGTTCGGCCGCCAGCCCGCGTCGTGCAGCCGGCTGCCGCTGACCACCCAGGGATGCATGGTGTACGCGAGGTCCCCGGCGGGCGACGGCGTCAGCCCGATCCGGTGCAGCCGGGCCGCCGCGCCCAGCGCCACGGAGGACGGCAGCTCCATGCGCCGGATACCGGAGAGCTCCTCGACCTCCTCCTGTTCCAGCCAGCCGTCGCAGCCCACCGCCAGCTCGCCGTCGACCTTCTCCAGCGCGGCGTACTCCAGCGCGCTGACCAGGTCCTCGACGTGGCAGAACTGCCAGGCGGGCCGGGATCCGGCGACGACCAGGAGGCGCGGCGATTCGAAGTACCGGGTCAGTGCGGTGTCGGTGCCGCCCACCAGGACGGTGGGGCGCAGCACGGTGACGTTCAGGCCGGGGTGGGCGCGCGGCGCGCGGCGGGCCAGGTGCTCGATCTCCAGGAGGTCGCCGACGCCGGTGGCGTCCGCGGTGGCGCGCAGCTCGGCGTCCTCGGCCAGCGGCACGTCGTTGTCGGGCAGCGCCCCGTAGACCATCGCGGAGGTGCACAGCACCACCCGGTGGATGCCGGCGGCCGCGGCGGCGGTGAGCACGGTCTGGGTGCCGCGCACGTTGTAGGCGGTGCGGGCGGTGGCGTCGGTCTCCAGGTCAAGGTCGAGCGCCAGGTGGACGACGACGTCCGCGCCGCGCAGTTTGTCCGCGATGGCCGGGTCGCGGACGTCCAGGACGTGCCACTGCGCCTCGGCGACGTCACCGCGCCGCTCATCGATCGCCACCACCTCGCGGACCTCGTCGGAGGCGACGAGGGCGCGGGTGAGCAGCGCGCCGACCCCGGACGCGGCTCCGGTGACGGCGACGACGGGCCGGCGCAGCGGCCGGTCCGCGGCGCCGGCAGGGGCGTCGTCCGTCGTCTCGGTCGGGGCGGCAGCGTTTCGCGCTGCGCGAACGGTCGGATCTGGGGAACTCACCGGGCGTCTCCAGCGGTTGTCTTCAGTGCGGGCGCGTGCTGACGCGTGCGCACCAGGTGGCGTCCATCCTGCCCCAGCCACCGGGACAGCGAAGCACCGAGCCCCGAAGCGGTCCGGGTGTCTACGCTGGAGGTGATGTCGGGCAGCCGCCGTCGGCCACCTGGCCGGCGGCCCTACGAGCCGAGGAAACCCGTGAGTGACACCCCATTCGGATTCGGCCTTCCGCCGGAGGAGCCGGAGGACGGCGACAACGGCAAGCAGAAGGGCGGCCAGGGAGGTAGCCAGGGCCCCGCGAACCCGTTCGGGTTCGGCGGCGGGAGCGGTGGCGCGGACAATCCGTTCGCGGCGCTCTTCGGCGGCATGGGCGGCCCCGGCGGCGAGATGAACCCCGGCGACCTGGGTGCCGCCTTCCAGCGCCTGGGCCAGATGCTCTCCTACGAGGGCGGCCCGGTGAACTGGGACATGGCCAAGGACATCGCGCGGCAGACGGTCGCGCAGGGCGCCGAGGACGGCAGCAAGGACGCGAGCGTCGCACCGGGCGAGCGGACCGCCGTCGAGGACGCCGTACGGCTGGCGGACCTGTGGCTGGACGGGGTGACGTCGCTGCCGTCGGGCTCCGCCTCGGTGGTGGCCTGGAGCCGCGCCGAGTGGGTCGAGGAGACCCTGCCGGTGTGGAAGGACCTGGTCAATCCGCTCGCCGAGCGCGTCGGATCGGCGATGGGCGAGGTGCTGCCCGGCGAGATGCAGGCCATGGCGGGCCCGCTGCTCGGGATGATGCGCTCCATGGGCGGCGCGATGTTCGGCACCCAGATCGGGCAGGCGCTGGGCGTCCTGGCGAGCGAGGTCGTGGGTTCCACCGACATCGGCCTGCCGCTCGGCCCGGCCGGCAAGGCGGCGCTGCTGCCGAAGAACGTCGCCTCCTTCGGTGAGGGCCTCGGTGTGCCCGAGGAGGAGGTGCGGCTCTACCTGGCCCTGCGGGAGGCCGCCCACCAGCGGCTCTTCGCGCATGTGCCGTGGCTGCGCTCGCATCTCTTCGGTGCCGTCGAGGGCTACGCCCGCGGCATCAAGGTCGACACGACCAAGCTGGAGGACGTGGTCGGGCAGATCGACCCGCAGCACCCCGAGGAGCTGCAGAACGCCCTGCAGCAGGGCATGTTCCAGCCCGAGGACACCCCGGAGCAGAAGGCCGCGCTGGCCCGTCTGGAGACCGCGCTGGCGCTCGTCGAGGGCTGGGTGGACGCGGTGGTGCACGCCGCCGCCAAGCCGCATCTGCCGTCCGCGGACAGGCTCCGTGAGACGCTGCGCCGCCGCCGGGCCAGTGGCGGCCCCGCCGAGCAGACGTTCTCCACGCTGATCGGTCTGCAGCTGCGTCCGCGCCGGCTGCGGGACGCCTCGCGACTGTGGGCGTCGCTCACCGACGCCCGGGGTCTGGACGGCCGGGACGGCCTGTGGGAGCACCCGGACATGCTGCCGACGGCGGCCGACCTCGACGACCCGGACGGGTTCGTCCACCACGAGCAGATGGACTTCTCCGAGCTCGACAAGATGCTCGGCGAGGCCGCCGGCGGCGGGAGGACCGAGCCGGGCGGCTCCCCCCAGGAGGGCGACGGTCCGGATGCCGCCCCCGGCGAGGGCAAGGGTGACGGCGACCGGTGAGTCTGCACGAGGATGCGGCGCGGGTGCTCAAGGAGTGGCCCGCGCCCTCGCCCGATCAGGAGCAGCTGCGGCTGGCCTACCTCGACCACCTCGCCGCCCATCAGGACGGCATGTGGAAGCCCTGCAAGGACGGTCACCTCACCGCGAGCGCGCTGGTGATCGACCCGGTGGGCGGCCGGGTGCTGCTCACGCTCCACCGCAAGCTGGAGATGTGGCTGCAGATGGGCGGCCACTGCGAGCCGGAGGACGCCTCGCTGGCGGACGCGGCGCTGCGTGAGGCGCGGGAGGAGTCCGGGATCGCCCGCGGGCTGACGCTGCTGCCCGGCGGCCCGGTGCGGCTGGACCGCCATCGGACGCCCTGCGCGGTGCATCTGGACGTCCAGTACGCGGCGCTGGCGCCCGAGGGCGCGGTGGCCGAGATCAGCGACGAGTCGCTGGACCTGCGGTGGTTCGGCTACGACGAGGTGCCCGCCGTCGCCGACACCTCGGTGGTGCGCCTGGTGGAGCGCACCCGCGCGCTCCTCTGACGGGTAGTCAGAACCTGTACGGCTGACGCCCGCCCCCTTGGAGGACGGGCGTCGGATCGACGTTCCCCGGCCGTCAGTTGGTGAAGATGTTGCCCTGGTTGGCGCCCCGGGCTCCCTGCTGGCCCATCCCGAACTGGGCGGCCATTCCGGAGCCGATGACGGCGTTCTGCGGCGGCAGCAGCTCACTGGGCTGGACCAGCGCGTACCCCTGCCCGAGGAAGCTCAGCTCCCAGCCCTCGCCGGTGTTGCCGCGCCGCCGCCAGACGCCCGAGGAGTGCGTCTGCGCCTGCATCTGGACCCGCAGCGACGCGGACCAGGCGACCACCGCGTCGGCGTCGGCGTTGACGTACTTGTCCGGCGTGACCTGCAGCATCAGCGGCTGGCCGGAGGTCATCAGGGCGACCTTGCCCTGCCCGGTGATGTTGAGCTGGTACTTGCCGGTGCCGGAGATGCCGTACTGGCTGTCGACCGAGACGACCTCCCAGTGGAGGCCCGAATCCAGCGCCAGGACATAGGCGCCGTCGACGGTCAGGCCGTCGTGGTCGACATCGACGACGTGCACGTACTGGGCGAGGTTGGCCAGATAGACGGTGCCCTGCCCGGAGACCCGCATCAGGTCGAGGCCCTCGCCGGAGTGGGCGCGGGCCCGCTGCTGGCCGGGCGTGGTGTAGTTGCCGTCGAACTCCAGCAGCCCCTGATAGGCGACCATGCTGCCCTTACGGGCGAGGACGTCGTCGTGGCCCGTCAGGGCGACCCGCAGCAGCTGGCTGTTCTGCAGGGCGTAGCGGTCCTGGGTCGGTGCCTCGGTGAAGGCGAAAAGCGGACTCTGCATGGCGTGTTCGGTCCTCCCCCTCAGCCCCGGGCCCGGAGCCGGTCGGTGCTGTCCTCGCTGGGCTGGACGACGACGAACCCCTGGCCGGAGAAGCCGAGTTGGTACGCCTCGCCGCTGCCGCGGCCGATCATCGAGGACGCCTTGAAGCTGCGCTTGCCCTTCATCTTCAGATGGGTCGACCAGGCGACCAGGGCGTCCGGGTCGACGTAGGTCTCGTCCTCGCCGCGGCCGCAGTCGACGACGACCGGCGTGCCCCGGGAGGTCAGCGCGACCCAGCCGGTGCCGGAGATCCCGACGTTGAACAGTCCCTGGCCGGCGAACTTCGCCATGCCCTTGACGCGCTGCACACCCCACTGGAGGTGGGCGTCGAAGGCGAGGAGGTTGGTGCCGTTGACGGAGAGCGAGTCGCCGTTGAGGTTGATGCAGACCACGTCGGCGCCGTAGTCGGCGAGGTAGAGCAGACCGTCGCCGGAGCACTTCATCAGGGGCGCGCCCTCGCCGGTGAGCCACTGGGAGGCCATCTGGCGGACGGCGGGCGGGTTGGGCTCGTACTGGACGAAGCCCTCGTAGGCGATCATCGAGCCGGTGCGGGCGAAGACGTCCTGGCCGCTCTGCATGGCGATCTTCACCATGGAGCTGCCGTGGTTCTCCATCCGGGCGGCGGGCGGGGTCGGGACGTAGCCCGACAGCTGCTGCTGGTTCATGACGTGCGGGCTCCCTCAGACCTCGTAGGGCTGGACGACGATGAAATTGCCGGGCGCACCGCGGAATTGGAGGTTCACGGTCTCGCCGGAGTGGCCCGGATAGGCGTGCCGGCGCAGGCTCACCTGGCTGGAGATGATCACCTGCGAGCCGGCGGACCAGGCCACGACGGCGTTGGCGTCGGCGAAGGTGGTCGGGGTGACCGGCAGCACCACGGGCGTTCCGTGGGTCGTGACGACGAGGGTGCCGGTCCCCTGGAACTGCATGGTGAACAGGGCGCCACCGGGGATGCCGTGGCCCTCGATCCGGCGGACCTCGTACTGCAGCGACTCGTCGAAGGCGAGGACGGACTCGGCGGACACGCAGATCGCGTCGCCCTGCAACTCGATCGGGTGGACATGGGCGCTGTTCTCCGCGAAGAACACCTGGCCCTGGCCGGTGCAGCGCATCAGCTGCATCTCCTGGCCGGTGGCGTTGCCGACGATCCGGCCGCGGAAGCCGGCGCCCTTGTAGCTGAAGTCCACCTTGCCCTGGTAGAGCACCATGCTGCCCTGGCGGGCGAGCACCGGCTGGCCGTCGATGCCGAGGTCGGCGCGGATCAGCTTGCCGTTCTGGGACGTCCAGCGCTGGCCGGTGGGGGCTTCCTTGTACTTGTCCAGGACGACGCCGAGGCCCGGGCCGCCGCCCTGGGGGACGGCGGGTGGCTGCCCGGCGCCGTACGGTGCGCCCGGGGGCTGCGCGCCCGGCTGGCCGTAGGAGGCGGGCTGTCCCGGGTAGGGGTCCTGGCCGCCGTACGGGGGTGCCGGCGGGGCCGGCTGGCCGGGGAAGCCGGCGGGCGGCGGCTGCGGCGGGCCGTAGGGCTGGCCGGGCGCCGGCTGGCCGTAGGGGGCGGGGGGCGGCGGCGCGGGCACACCGGGTGGCACCCCTGGGCCGGCGAGCGGCGCGGCGATCGTGGGCGCGTTGTGGACCTGCGGGGCCGCGGGCTGCGGGGTCGGCGGCGCGGGTGCCGGATGCGGGGCGGCCGGCGGCGCGGCGGGGGCTGCGCCCTGGGGCGGGCCGAAGGACGGGGCGGGCTGGTCGGGCACGGGTGCCGGGGCCGGTGCGCCGAAGGACGGGGCGGGGGCGGCGGGCCCGGGCGGCGGCGCGAAGCTGGGCGCCTCCTGCGCCGGCGCGGCCGGCTGAGCCTCCGCCTCTTCGGCGACCTCGCCGCCGAAGTTCTTCAGCAGCGCCTCCAGGCCGCCGTCGAAGCCCTGGCCGACCGCGGCGAACCGCCACACGTCCTTGAGGTAGAAGTCGCCGAGCATGACGGCGCGTTCGGTGCTGAACTCGCTGCCCGTGAAGGAGTAGCGGGCGACCTCCTCGCCGCCGGCCACGATCCGGAGGTAGCCGGGGCCGATCTGGGAGACCTGGCCCGGGCCGTCGAGCGCGGCGGTGAACGACAACTTCCGGATGTGCGCCGGGATCTTGTCGAGGGTGACCCGGAAGGACTCGTTGTCGCCGGCCTGCGCGCCGAGCAGTTGGATGGCTTCCTCGGGCGTCTTGGGCTGGTTGAAGAAGACGAAGTACCGGTCGTCGGAGAGCCGTTCGTCGGCGTCCAGGCCGAAACAGCTGATGTCGAAGGTCAGGCCGGGCCCGCCGATCTGCACGCCGACGTACAGATCCGTCCCCGCCGTGAGATCACCGATTTTGGCCTTGTGGCCCCGCTGGAATTCCCTGGCCATACGTAACGCCCGTCCCCCGCTCCCGCAGTGAGTCCCTGGGCGGCCCAGGCTAACCGCTGGCGGTGACAGCGGGCGATGCCGGGGCGCGCGGGACCCCGACCGGTACGGGCCGCTATTCCCGGCGTGCGGCGGGCAAATGGGGCAGCCGGTCGGCCGCCACCACCCCTTCGAGGTAGCCACGGGCCCGTTCCGTACGGGGGTAGGACTCCAGCAGCCGCCAGAACTCCGGGCCGTGGCCGGGGACGAGCAGATGCGCGAGCTCGTGCAGCAGGACGTAGTCGATGACGTACTCCGGCATGCCCTGCAGACGGTGCGACAGACGGATGCTGCCCTCCGCCGGGGTGCACGAGCCCCAGCGGGTGTTCTGGTTGGTCACCCAGCGCACCGACGCCGGCCGGGCGCGGGCGTCGAGGAACTGCTCCGCCAGCCGCCCGGCGCGCTCGGCCAGCTCCCGGTCGCCGAGCATCCGCTTGCTCTCCTGGGCGGCGAGCTTGTCCAGCATCACCGTCACCCAGCGCTGCTCCTCGGCCTCGGACATCCGGGCCGGGATCAGTACGACCGTGCGGTCGCCCTCGCGGTACGCGGAGACCGTCCTGCGCCGCCGCGAACTGCGGCGCACCTCGACCGCGCTGGTGCCCGAGCTGCGGGCCTTCGGAGTCGGGGAAGCCCCGCGCGAGGCGTCAGCGGCGCGGCGCAGGGGCGTCTCCCCGGAGCCGTGGGCGGAAGGGTCGGCGGGCACGCGCCCGACGTTACCTGCTGGCCCGGCGGGAAGTCCCCACCCGCGGTCGGTTCGCCGCCGAACCACTCCATGGCGGGCACAGGTTGTATGACAAATCCTTCCCCGGCCTGTGGATAACTTCGGCCCCGATCCGCGACAGGGCGCATGCTGAAGGCCGGACGACGAAGGACGGGGGCGGATGACATGCATCCGATGCTCAAGCCCGCGCTGCGGCGCGGCTGGCGGGACAGGGAAACGGTGCGGTTCGGCGTGGCGCCGGCCCATGCGAGGGTGCTCGGGCCGCTCGACACGGCCACCGGCAGCTTCCTCACCTTGATCGACGGCACCCGCACCATGCAGCAACTCATCGACGAGGCCGCGTTACTGGACCTCCCGCCCGATCACGTGCGGGGAGTGGTCGGGCGGCTCGGCGCAGCCGGGCTGCTGGAGGCGCCCACCGCGGGCGGCCCGGCGGCCGACGCCGTACGCGCCGACCGGCCCGCCCATGAGCAGCTGCGGGCCGACCTGGCCTCCCTGTCGGTGCAGCACCGGGAGCCGGCCGGCGCGCTGGGGCGCATGGGGGCGCGGCGGGCGGTCCGCGCGCGGGTCAAGGGGCTGGGGAAGGTGGGCGCACTGGTGGCCGTACAGCTCGCGGCCGCCGGCATCGGCCGGGTCGAGGCGTTCGACGGCGGCAAGGTCGCACCGTGGGACGTGACACCCGGCGGCCTGCCCGCCGAGCGGATCGGCGAACCGCGCAAGGAAGCCGTGGAGCGGCTGGTCCACCACGCCTCCCCGTGGAGCCGCCGGCAGCGTCCGACGGGGGTACCGCTCAGCGAATCCGGCGAACCCGGCCTGTCCCTGGTGGTGCTCACCCCGCGCGACGGGCTCGGCGCGTACGCCCCCGACCCCGTGCTGTCCGAGCCGCTGCTGAGCGCCGGCATCCCGCACCTCTACGCGGGCGTGATCGAGGGCACGGGCGTGGTCGGCCCGCTGGTGCTGCCCGGCGGCACGGCCTGCGCCCGCTGCGACGAACTGCGCCGCACGGACGCGGAACCGGCCTGGCCGCGGCTGCTCGCCCAATGGAGGTCGGGCCGGGCCGCCCCCGCCGTACCGTCCTGCGACACCGCGCTGGCCACCACGGTCGCCGGGCTCGCCGCCGTCCAGGCACTGGCGTTCCTCGACGGGGACCTCCCGCCGTCCACGGGGGCGCGGATGGAGCTGGCGCTGCCGTGTGCGGGCGTACGCACGGTGCGGATCGAGCCGCATCCGGAGTGCGGATGCGGGGCCGCCGCTTCGCTGTGTGCGGCAGGCACCTCGGATACTCGGCCATGACACGCCACAATGACGGGGTAACCCCGGTTGGGGGACAGTGTGAGTTGGAGGGGCGCATGTCTGATCTTCCCCGCAAGGCGGTCACCCGCACCGCCAAGCTGGCCGCGCTGCCACTGGGGTTCGCCGGCCGCGCCACCTGGGGCCTGGGCAAACGGATCGGCGGCAGATCCGCCGAGATCGTCGGCCGGGAGCTCCAACAGCGCACCGCGGAACAGCTCTTCAAGGTCCTCGGCGAGCTGAAGGGCGGGGCGATGAAGTTCGGGCAGGCGCTGTCCGTCTTCGAATCGGCGCTCCCCGAGGAGATCGCCGGCCCGTACCGCGCCGCCCTGACGAAGCTTCAGGAAGCCGCGCCGCCGATGCCGACGAGCACGGTCCACGCCGTACTGGCCGAGCGGCTCGGCGAGGACTGGCGGGAGCTCTTCGAGGAGTTCGAGGACAAACCCGCCGCGGCGGCCTCCATCGGCCAGGTGCACCGCGCGGTCTGGCACGACGGCCGCGAGGTGGCCGTCAAGGTGCAGTACCCCGGCGCCGGCCAGGCCCTGTTGTCGGACCTCGCGCAGCTGAGCCGGTTCGCCCGGCTGCTGGGCCCGCTCGTGCCCGGTATGGACATCAAACCGCTGATCAGCGAGTTGCGCGACCGGGTCTCGGAGGAGCTGGACTACTCCCTGGAGGCGGACGCCCAGCGGGCCCATGCCGAGGAGTTCGCCGACGACCCGGACGTGTGCGTGCCGGCCGTGGTGCACCAGAGCGACCAGGTACTGGTGACGGAGTGGATGGACGGCGTGCCGCTGTCCGAGGTGATCGCGGACGGCACGGACGAGCAGCGGGACCGTGCCGGCCAGTTGCTGGCCCGCTTCCTGTTCTCCGGTCCGGCCCGCACGGGGCTGCTGCACGCCGACCCGCACCCGGGCAACTTCCGGCTGCTGGCCGGCGACTCCCCCGACGCGCCGGCGGAGGAATGGCGGCTGGGCGTGCTGGACTTCGGCACCGTCGACCGGCTGCCCGACGGACTGCCGGCCACGATCGGCGCCTCACTGCGGATGACCCTGGACGGCGAGGCGGACGCGGTCTACCAGCTGCTGTGCGAGGAGGGCTTCGTCAAGGAGTCCATCGAGCTGGACCCCGACGCGGTGCTGGAGTATCTGCTGCCGATCATCGAGCCCGCGCAGGTCGACGCGTTCACCTTCACCCGCGGCTGGATGCGCCGGCAGGCCGCCCGGGTCGGTGATCCGCGCTCCCCCGCCCACCAGTTGGGCAAGCGGCTCAACCTGCCGCCCGCCTACCTGCTGATCCACCGGGTGACCTTGAGCACCATCGGCGTGCTGTGCCAGCTCGGCGCGACCGTTCGGCTGCGGGACGAGCTGGAGGCCTGGATGCCCGGCTTCGTCCCCGAGCACGAGCCGGCCGGCGCCGACCTCACCGGCAGCGGCCCCGGCCCGGACGAGGACCCGGCCGGCCCCGATAGGGACATCGACGAGGAGGCCGTTGAAGAGACCACCGCCTGAGCTCCCGCCGGCGGTACCTCACCACCAGCTGGAATCCAGGCGTCCCTCGATGGCCCTGATGTTCTCCCGGGCGCAGCGGTCGCAGAAGTAACGGCGCTCGCCGTTCTCGACGGAGCAGGTCCAGGTCGGCGGGGTGCCCTCGGCGACGGCGCCGCAGCCGGCACACACCGTCATCCCGTCGGCCAACTCCGCCTCGTGATGCGTCTTCTGGTTCACCATCCGACGATATCCCCGTCAACCACATGAACCGGGGCGCAACGCACCACGGGGCCCGCCCTGTCGGACGGACCCCGTGGAAGGTGGTATCAGCGCTGCCCTGCCGGGCGCACGGACCTGCCCACCGCCTTACTGCATCACGGCCATGGCCAGCGCCCGGCGGGCACGGAGCGACGCGCGCTCGGCACGCCGCTGCATCCGCCGCGCGGCGGCGAGCCGGTGCCCCCTGCGTTCGGACTCGGCCTCCCGCAGGCGTTCATGCATATGCGCACGTGCCAGGGCTTCTGGGATGAGTTGCATGGCGAGGTTCCTGTTCTGACGCGACTCGATCGCGTCGGCGTTCGCGGGGACGGGCATGTCGGTGAAGGTGGGATTCATCGTGAGGTCCTGCTTCTTGGGATCCCGTGTGACGGGACGGTCGATCGTTCCTGCGCCGGTGGTGTTCATGCCGCAACCGGGTTCTTGCGCGGACGGCCACGCGGACGCTTCCGCGGCACCACGACGCCCTGGACGAAGAGCTCGCCACCCCAGACACCCCAGGGCTCACGACGGTCCTTGGCGCCGGCGAGGCAGGCCTCGCGCACCGGACAGGACTGGCACAGCGTCTTGGCGTACTCGACGTCGGCCGGGGACTCCGCGAAGAAGACCTCCGGGTCGTAGGTGCGGCACGGAACAGCGGCGCCGAGGCGGTCGATCTCGTCGTCGAGCTCGGTGAGGGGCAGCAAGGAGTTCTCCTGAGGGTCGGGCGGAGGGATCAGGTCGGTGGCTACGGACGGGGTGTGCGTCTGGAGTTGCACGGTGTGTGTTCCTCGTCTGTTGTGGCCCGCTGGTGGCGAGCGTGTGGGGCAAACAAAAGGGCCGCGGATCCCGGTGTGGGTTCCGCGGCCCTGGAAGGTGCCGACCTGATCTGCCGATCAGGCTGGATCTCTCCAGGGTTCGAGGCCGCGGTAGGCCCACATGTCATGCTGCGTCAGGTACTGCTTCCGGGATTCGGCACCGTTGGCCGCCGCGAAGGCAAAGGCATTCGCCCCAGCCGCCACTGCTACTGCCGCAGGTGCCTCGGTCGGTCGCGCGGTGCGCTCACTGCGGGTCAGCACAGCGAGGGACTCGGGGCGCGCGACCTCGGTACCGGAAAGGCGGCCGAAGCCGGACAGACCGGTGCCACGGAGCGAGGAGCCGAGCGGGCAGGTGGCGACGACCGAGCGATCGGTCATTTTGTTCGTCTCGATGAAGCTGATCACTGGGCTCGCCTCCTCTCGGCGTCTCGGTGGAACGGGAAACCCGTTCCAGGGTGTTCAAGTACAGCACGGATCCATCGGATCTCGGAAGATTCCGTTGTCTCCGTTGCTCACGAAGGCTATGGGGATGCGCTCCGCGCGCGCAAACTATTTTTCCGACGAGTTTTCCGCGTCGCCTCCGGACCCGTCGCCCGAGGCTCCCGTGAGCTCCTCGCCGGCACAGATTGCCAGCACATCGCTGCCGTAGCGGTCGAACTTGCGCCGCCCCACACCAGAGATGACCGCAAGCTCCGATTCGGTTCCCGGCACCGCCTCGGCAATCGCCATCAACGTCTTGTCCGTGAAGATGCACCAGGCCGGCTGCCGGGCCCGGGCGGCCTCCTCCGCACGCCACGCGTGCAACCGCTCGTACAGCGCCTCGTCCAGCTCCGACGGACAGTCCTCACACCGCATCAGCTTCATCTCGCCCGCGTCCGTCAGCGTCCGGTTGCACACCCGGCACCGGGCCGGACGGCGATCCCGGGGACGCCGCGGCACCGCAGCCGCCGCCCCACCGCGCTCCACGCCCCGCAGCACCGAACCCCCCGTACGGCGCCCGGCAACCGCCCCGGAACCGGGCCGCAGCCCGGTCAGGAAACGGCTGGCACTCCGGGACGCCCGGCCGCCCGGGGACCGCGCCAGCGACCACGACAGCGCCAGATGGCGCCGCGCCCGGGTGACGCCCACATAGAGCAGCCGACGCTCCTCCTCTATCTGCTCGTCCGTCCGGGCGTACGTGATCGGCATCATGCCCTCGGTCAGCCCCACCAGGAAGACGGCGTCCCACTCCAGGCCCTTCGCGGCGTGCAGGGAGGCCAGCGTCACACCCTCGACCGTCGGCGCGTGCTGTGCGTTGGCCCGCTCGTCCAGCTCGGCGACGAAATCCGCCAGCGAGGCCCCGGACCGGGCCCGGGCGAACTCCTCGGCGAGCCGCACCAGGGCCGCCAGCGACTCCCAGCGGTCCCGTACCGCCCCCGAACCGGCCGGCGGCGCGCTCGTCCAGCCCATGTCGCTGAGCACCGCCCGCACCTCCGACGGCAGGTCCGGCGCATCGTCGAGCAGTGTGTCGTTGGCCCCGAAACGGGCGGCGCCGCGCAGCTTGATCCCCGCCTCGCGCACCTCCGGCCGCTCGAAGAACCGCTCGGCGCCCCGAAGCTGGTACGGCACGCCGACATCGGCCAGCGCCTGCTCGTAGACCTCCGACTGCGCGTTGACCCGGAAGAGCACCGCGATCTCGCTGGCCGGCACCCCCGAGGCGATCAGGTCCCGGATCCGGCGGGCGGTGCCCTCGGCCTCCGCGGGCTCGTCGGCGTACTCCGTGTACACCGGCTCCGGGCCCGGCTCGCGCTGCGAGACCAGCTCCAGGCGGTGCTCGGCCGCGCGCCCCTTGGCCTGCGAGAGCAGACCGTTGGCGAGGTGCACGACCTGCGGGGTGGAGCGGTAGTCGCGGACCAGCCGGACGACGGTGGCGTGCGGATGGCGGGTGCGGAAGTTCAGGAGGTGGTCGGGGGTGGCGCCGGTGAAGCTGTAGATCGTCTGGCTGGCGTCACCGACCACGCACAGACTGTCGCGGTCCCCCAGCCACAGGTCCAGCAGCCGCTGCTGGAGCGGGCTGACGTCCTGGTACTCGTCGACGACGAAGTGCTGGTACTGGGTGCGGACCTGCTCGGCGATGTCGTGCCGGTCCTGCAGCACCCCGACCGTGAGCAACAGCACGTCCTCGAAGTCGATGGCGCCCCGGTCGCGCTTCAGCTGCTCGTAGGTGGCGTAGATCTGCCCCGTCTCGGCCGGGTCGCGCGGCGCCTCCCGGCCCGCCTTGGCGACCGCGGCCGGATAGTCCGCCGGCACGGTCTGGGTGACCTTGGACCACTCGATCTCGGCCGTGACATCGCGCAGCTCATTGCGGTCCAGCCGGACCCGGCAGCGCGCACCCGCCTCGGCGACGAGCTGCGCCTTCCGCTCCAGCAGCCGCGGCAGCTCGCCACCCACCGCCTTCGGCCAGAAGAACTGCAACTGCCGCAGCGCCGCGGAGTGGAACGTCCGCGCCTGGACCCCGCCCGCTCCGAGCTGCCGCAGCCGCCCGCGCATCTCGCCGGCCGCGCGCGCGGTGAACGTGACGGCGAGCACACTCGCGGGCTGCAGGATCCCGGCCCGCACCCCGTACGCGATCCGATGGGTGATCGCCCGCGTCTTGCCCGTACCGGCACCGGCCAGCACGCACACCGGACCGTGCAGCGCCGTCGCGACCTCCCGCTGCTCGGGGTCGAGCCCGTCCAGCACCCCGTCGGCCGAGTCCGGCGCCGGCGGGAAAAGGGAGGAGTGCGTTGCTGCTGTCACCCCGCCATGCTGCCAGGTCCACCGTGACGGCCGGGACGCCTGTCCACAGCCTCCCGTCTCCTGTCGTACGCAACCGCGCCGCTGTGGACAGCCGGCGGCGCGACTGCTGCGGGTGGGGTGAGGGGGGTGCGGGGCGGGCTGAGGCGGGGCCGCCCCCCGAATCCCGCGCCAAGCCACCCCGGGAATTGCCCGCCCGTCCCATGCGTTGTGTCCCATGGCCGCGCCGAGTGGGCGGTACGAAGAGACGACTGACAAAGGAGCGCGGGGCGCATGGCGGGCACTGTGACGATGTACAGCACCACCTGGTGCGGTTACTGCCGTCGGCTGAAGAGCCAGATGGACCGTGAGGGAATCACGTACACCGAGATCAACATCGAGCAGGACCCGGAGTCCGCGGCGTTCGTGGAGAAGGCCAACGGCGGCAACCAGACGGTGCCGACCGTGCTCTTCGCCGACGGGACGACGCTGACCAACCCGTCCCTGGCGCAGGTCAAGCAGAAGGTGGGCGTGGCCTGAGGCAGGTCGTGGGGGGGGCGCCGGCGGCCCCCCCCCCCCGTGGCGCGGGGGGGGGCCCACGCCGCAGCGGTGACTGGGGGCGGGGGGGGGCCGGTGGGCGGGGGGGGTGTGTTTTAAAAAAATGAACCGGGCGCCGGAAGGGG
>NZ_JBHWDV010000032.1:11787-56694 GCF_042734445.1 Streptomyces sp. NPDC059649 | reverse complement strand
TTTTTAACCCCCCCTGCCCCCCCCCACACCCCCCCGGGGGGGGCCCAGCACCCCCCGGGGGGGGGGGGGGGCTGGCGCGGGGGGGGGGGGGCCCCCCGGCCCCCCCCACACCACTTGCCGCGAGGGCTGCCACTCGCCTCAGCTGTCACTGGCCGCGGGGGCTGCCAGTTGCCCTGAGGGCCGACGCCACGGCAAGGGGCAAGCGGCGACGCGCAAGCCCGCACGCCAAAGGGCCGCCGTCCCGTTCCGTAGAGCAATGACGGAACGGGACGGCGGCCCTTTGCCGTGCGTGTGAGGTCGCGCTCGCCTCAGGTCGTTACGGCTTCGGCAGGGGCTTGCCGTACCAGAGCTCGATCAGGCACGCGGCGATGGAGATGCCGTGGGGCGGCAGGACCTCGCCGGATTCGAAGGCGGCGCGGAGGTCCTCGCGGGAGAACCAGCGGGCCTCTTCGATCTCCTCTCCGTCCACCTGGATCTCGGAGGAGGTGGCGCGGGCCATGAAGCCCAGCATCAGGCTGGAGGGGAAGGGCCAGGGCTGGCTGGCCACGTACTCCACGTCCCCGACGACGACGCCGGCCTCCTCGTAGACCTCACGGGCCACCGACTGCTCGATGGACTCGCCCGGCTCGACGAAGCCGGCGAGGGTGGAGAAGCGGCCTTCGGGCCAGTGGACCTGGCGGCCGAGCAGGGCGCGGTCCTCCTCGTCGGTGACGAGCATGATCACGGCCGGGTCGGTACGGGGGTAGTGCTCGGCGCCGCAGGCGGGGCAGCGGCGGATGTGGCCGGCGGCGGCGATGACGGTGCGTTCGCCGCAGCGGGAGCAGAAGCGGTGCAGCCGCTGCCAGTTCTCCAGGGCGACGGCGTGGACGAGCAGGCCGGCGTCGCGCGGGGACAGCAGCATGCCCGCCTCGCGCAGGCCGGCCGGGCGGGCGGACTGGTCCATGCGGCCGGGGAGGCTGTCCTTCTGGAGAGCGAAGTAGCTGACGCCCTCGTCATCGGTGCCGAGGTAGTAGCGGTGGGCCTCGGTCAGCGGCGCCTCGAAGGACGGCGTCATGATCAGTTCGGTGCGGCCGTCGGGGGTGTCGTCGATCAGTGCCTGGCCGCCGGACACCACGAAGACGCGCGTCGTCGGGTGGCTCCAGGCCGCCGCCAGCCATGCCTCGTCGAGACGGTGGTGGGCGGAGCGGTCGATGCCGCTCGGCGCGCTGAACGTGATCGGCCGGTCGGCGGTGTGGTCGGTCCAGGTGGTCACTGCTGTTTCCAACTCCCCCTGAGGCGTGGGTGATTGCTGCGTACGGGCGCGGAACGGGGCGGCGGGTGCGGCGCGGTCAGGTCCGCTGCCAGTGCTCCGCCAGGTCGCCCCACAGGTGGGCGGCGGTTTCGACGCCCTTCATCAGCAGGTCGAGTTCGACCTTTTCGTTCGGTGCGTGCCAGCCGTCGGAGGGCACGGAGATGCCGAGGAAGAGGACCGGGACGCCGAGGACGTCCTGGAGGTCGGCGGCCGGGCCGGAGCCGCCCTCGCGGGTGAAGCGGATCTTCTGGCCGAAGGCGCGTCCCATGGCGCGGACGACGGACCGGAGCGCGGGGTGGTCGAGCGGGGTGAGGCAGGGGCGGGTGGCGCCCCAGAAGGTGATCGTGTGCCGGATGCCGGGCGGGAGCTGTGCGGCGACCCAGTCGCGTACGGCCTGCTGGACGGCGGCCGGGTCCTGGCCGGCGACCAGCCGGAACGAGAGCTTCAGCTGGGCGGTGGACGGCACGATGGTCTTGCCGCCGGGGCCTTGGTAGCCGCCGCCGATGCCGTTGACCTCGGCGGTGGGGCGGGCCCAGAGGCGCTCCAGGGTGGTGGTGCCGGCCTCGCCGAGGGTGGCGTGGGAGTGCGCGGTGCGCAGCCACTCCTCCTCGTCGAAGGGCAGCTCGGCGAAGAGTTCCCGTTCGCGGTCGGTGAGTTCGATCACGCCGTCGTAGAAGCCGGGGACGGCGACCCGGCGGTCGGCGTCGTGGAGTGCGGCGGCCAGCCGGGCGGCCTCGGTGGCGGGATTGGGCACCGCGCCGCCGAAGGAGCCGGAGTGGATGTCCTGGTCGGGGCCGTACAGATCGATCTGACAGTCCGTCAGTCCGCGCATGCCGGTACAGACCGTGGGGTTGTCCCTGGACCACATGCCGGTGTCGGAGACGATCACGGCGTCGCAGGCGAGGCGGTCGGCGTGCTTCTCGATCAGCGCGGGGAAGTTCGGGGAGCCGGACTCCTCCTCGCCCTCGATGAGCAGTTTGAGGTTGACGGCGGGGGCGGTGCGGCCGGTGGCGGCGAGGTGGGCGCGGACGCCGAGGGTGTGGAAGAACACCTGGCCCTTGTCGTCGGCGGCGCCGCGGGCGTAGAGCCTGCCGTCGAGGATCTGCGGCTCGAAGGGGTCGGTGTGCCAGCCGTCCTCACGGGCGGCGGGCTGCACGTCGTGGTGGCCGTAGACGAGCACGGTGGGGGCGGACGGGTCACCGGAGGGCCATTCGGCGAAGACGGCGGGCAGGCCGTTGCCCTCGGTCTCCCAGATCTCGGCGGTCGGGAAGCCGGTGTGGGTGAGCTTGGCGGCGAGCCATTCGGCGCTGCGGCGTACGTCGGGGGCGCGGTCCGGGTCGGCGGACACGGAGGGGATGCGCAGCCACTCGGCGAGGTCGCCGAGGAAGGCGTCGCGGTGGCGGTCGAGGTACGCGTGGACGGCGCTGTCCGGGGTTGTGCTCATACGACCGAGCCTATCGGCCTTCCGGGGGAGGCCGGTCGTCGGTCTCGCCCAGCAGGATGCGTTCGAGGCCGGCGCGGCCGGGGAGGCGGGTGGGCCGGACGATCTCGCCGGTGCGGACGTAGAGGAAGGCGGCGCCGACGGCGGACGGGGGCAGGCCGTGCCGTTCGGCCCAGGCGAGGCGGTAGATGGCGAGCTGGAGGGGGTCGGCGGTCTGGGTGCGGCCGGTCTTCCAGTCGATGATCTCGTAGCGGTCGCCGTCGGGGCCGCGCTCCTTGTAGACGGCGTCGATCCGGCCGCGGACGACCCGTCCGGCGAGTATCAGTTGGAACGGCGCCTCGACGAGGTAGGGGGTGCGGTGGGCGTAGGGGGTGCGGGCGAACGCCTCCTTGAGGGTTTCCAGGTCGTGTTCGTCGGTGATGCGGTCGGCGTCGGGATCGTCGGCGCCCGGTAGCTCGTCGGGGCCGAGCAGTGGCAGGGCGAGCTCTTCGAAGCGGGACTCGACCCAGGCGTGGAAGCGGGTGCCGCGGCGGGCGCCGGGCTGGGGCGGGCGCGGCATGGGGCGGGCCAGCTCGCGGGCGAAGCCGTCCGGGTCGGCGGCGAGGCGGAGCAGCTGGGTGGCGCTGAGTGCGGCGGGCAGCGGGACCTCGCGGACGGTGGCGCGGGAGCGGCGCAGCTCGTCGGCGAGCGCCTCCAGGTCGCGGTCCCAGGAGCCGAGGATGCGGCGTTCCTCGGGCAGCAGCGCGTGCGGGCCGGTGCCCTCGTCGCCCCCTTCACCGTTTTCGCCCTTTTCGTCCGGGCTGCTGAGGTCCGGCTCGGTGGTGCGCTGGGCGACGATACGGGGCCGCGGCGGCGCGGCGGCCGGGTCGGGTACGTCGTCGAACGGGTCCGCCTCCGGGAGCGCGGCCGCGTCCGGGAGCGCGGCCGCGTCCGGCTCCTCGAACGGGTCCGCTTCCCGGAAGGGGTCCGCTTCCTCGAACGGGTCCGCCTCGGGCACGCCGTACGCGTACGCCGCGTCGTCCTCCGGCATGCCGTACGGGTCGTCCGCCCACTCCTCCTCGGGCGGGGCCGGCGGCCACTCCGGGTCGTACGCCGGAGACGGTGCGGGGACGGCGGCGGAAGTCGTGGTGGCGGGCGGCCGGGCGGCCTGGTGGCGGGCCAGGTGGGCGCGGACCGCGGCGGCTGCGGTGCGGCGGCGGGCCAGGGCGGCGGGGTCGAGCGGCAGGGGCCAGGCCTGTTCGACGGCGGCCTCGGCGAGGGTGGGGTTCTCGGCGCCCTCCTCGGGCGGGTCGGCCCAGTGCTCGATCTCGCCGTGGCCGGCCTCGCAGTGCTCGCGCAGCGCGTCGAGGAAGGCGGAGGGGCCGCGCGGTCGCTTCTGGTGGGGGCCCCACCAGTGGCCGGAGCCGAGCAGCAGGGAGCGGGGGCGGGTGAAGGTGACGTAGCCGAGGCGGAGTTCTTCGGTCTGCTGGTGGTGCTTCATCGCCTCCTTGAAGTCCTTGATGCCGCGGGCGGCCCATTCCTCGACGTCGGGGAGGGTGGCGGCGTCGCCGCGGAGGGCGTGCGGCAGGACCTTGGCGCGGCTGGTCCAGGACTCGCGGGACTGTTCGCTGGGGAACTGCTTGGCGACCAGGCCGGGGACGGCGACGACGTCCCATTCGAGGCCCTTGGACTTGTGGGCGGTGAGCACCTTGACGGTGTTGTCGCCGCCGGGGAGGGAACTGTCGAGGCCCTTCTCGTACTGGGCGGCGGTGCGCAGGAAGCCGAGGAAGGCGAGGAGGGTGGCTTCGCCGTCGAGGGATTCGCCGCCCTGTTTGGCGGCGAATCCGGCGGCGATGTCGAGGAAGCTGCCGAGGGTTTCGCGGCGGCGGGCGGCGAGGGCGTGCGGGGAGGCGGAGAGCTCGACCTCGAGGCCGGTGGTGGCGAGCACCCGGTGGAGGACGTCCATGAGGGGGTCGCCCAGGGAGCGGCGGAGGTCGCGGAGCTCGGTGGCGAGGTGGGCGAAGCGCACCCGGGCCTCGGCGGAGAACGGCAGGCCGTCGTCGGTGCCGTCGGCCTCCAGGAAGGTGTCGAGGGCGTCGGCGAGGGAGAGGGTCTCGGCGGGGTCGGTGCCTTCGACGGCTTCGGCGAGGCGTTGGGCCGGGTCGTCGGAGGGGCCGCCGTGGTGGACGAGGGTGCGGGCGCGGCGGCCGAGGAGGGCGAGGTCGCGGGGGCCGATCCGCCAGCGGGGGCCGATCAGGAGGCGGACGAGGGAGGCGTTGGCGGTCGGGTCCTGGAGCACTTCGCACACGGCGACGAGGTCGGCGATCTCGGGGAGGTGCAGCAGTCCGGAGAGGCCGACGACCTCGACGGGGATGTCGCGGGCGACGAGTTCGCCCTGGATCTGGGCGAAGTCGCCGGCGGTGCGGCACAGGACGGCGATCTCGCCGGGCGGGGTGCCGGTGCGGACGAGGTGGGCGAGGGAGTCGGCGAGCCAGCGGAGTTCTTCGGCGTGGGTGGGCAGCAGGGCACAGCGGACGGTGCCGTCGCGTTCGGCGCCGGGGGCGGGGCGGAGCGCTTCGACGCCTTCGTGCATGCGGCGGAGCGGGGCGGCGAGGCCGTTGGCGAGGTCGAGGAGGCGGCCGCCGCTGCGGCGGTTCTCGCTGAGCGCGTACCGGTGGGCGGGGGTGCCGTCCGCGAAGGGGAAGTGGGCGGGGAAGTCGTCGAGGTTGGCGACGGAGGCGCCGCGCCAGCCGTAGATGGCCTGGCAGGGGTCGCCGACGGCGGTGACGGCGTGCCCGGTGGGGGTGCCGTTGGCGGCGCCGAAGAGGCCGGAGAGCAGCAGTCGCTGGGCGACGGAGGTGTCCTGGTACTCGTCGAGCAGGACCACCCGGAATTCGTCGCGCAGGATCCGGCCCACCTCGGGGCGGGTGGTGGCGAGGGTCGCCGAATGGGCGATCTGGTCACCGAAGTCGAGCAGATCGCGGCGGCGTTTCTCGCTGCGGTACGCGGCGACGAGGTCGAGGAGCTCCAGCCGGGCGCGGGCGGTTTCGGGGACCTTGCGCAGGTCGGCGTTGGTGAGCTTGATCCCGTCGAGGGTGGTGAGCAGCCCACTGTCGTACGCACGGAGCTCGGCCGGGTCCACGAGGTGCTCGGCGAGCTCTGCATCGAGGGCGAGGAGGTCCTCCACGAGGGAGGGCAGGGAGGTGGTGAGCGCCGGGTAGGGGCCGGGGGCGGTGCGCAGGGTGCGGGCGGCGAGCTGGAAGCGGGTGGCGTCGGCGAGCAGCCGGGCACTGGGTTCCAGGCCGATGCGCAGGCCGTGGTCCTTGAGGAGCTGGCCGGCGAAGGCGTGGTACGTCGAGATGCGCGGTTCCCCGGGGACGGCCTCGGCACTGACCGGCACGGGCTCCGGGTCGGTCACCCCGGCCCTGACGAGGGCGGCACGGACCCGCTCGGCCAGCTCGCCGGCGGCCTTGTTGGTGAAGGTCAGGCCCAGCACCTGCTCGGGAGCGACCTGCCCGGTGCCGACCAGCCACACCACCCGCGCGGCCATCACCGTGGTCTTACCGGACCCGGCCCCGGCCACGATGACCTGCGGCGCGGGCGGCGCGGTGATACACGCCGTCTGCTCCGGGGTGAACGGGATCCCGAGCAGCTCCTTGAGCTGCTCGGGGTCGCTGATACGAGCTGACACGCTGAAAACGGTAACGGCCCCCACTGACAATCCGCTGCGCTGGGCTGCTCGCCCCACGTACCTGGCTTTCCCGCCGCGGGGCGCTTTGCGGCGCCCCGCACGTACCCGTCTGCGGCGCCGCGGGGCTTGGTCGCCGTTGCGCGCTTTGCGGCGCCCCGCACGTACCTGGCCGTCCCGCCGCGGGGCTTGGTCGCCGTTGCGCTTTGCGGCGCTCCCCACGTACCCGTCTGTCCCGCCGCGGGGCTTGGTCGCCGTTGCGCCTGGCGGCGGGCGATTGTTTGTCGGGTGCGGTGCCGGCCCTCCAGACTTCGTCCTCCGGTCCAGCCCCTCCCGTGAGTGGGGGGAAGAGCTGAGCGGGGGCGGGCCTGATCCGTTGACCGCGCGCACGTGGGCATTACCTGCACCCCCACCGTCCTTAACTTTCCCCCTCCCGGGAGGGGACGGGCCGGAGGGGCCTTGTTCGTGGACGTAAAGCGAAGCAGTCCACGAACAAGGCCCCGGAGGACCGTCACCGCACCCGACAACCACCAGCCCGCCGCAGGCGCAACGGCGAGACGCCCCGCGGCGGGAAAGACAGGTACGTGGGAGGCGCCGCCAAGCGCGCAACGGCGAGACGCCCCGCGGCGCAGCAGACAGGTACGTACGGGGGCGCCGCGAAGCGCAACGGCGAGCAACCCCCACGGCGGGAAGGCCGAGTACGTGGGAGGTCACTCCACCACGTGACGCCCCTCCGGTCGCGCGCTGCAGGACGCGCGGAACGCGCAATGCGTGCAGTGCGTGCCCGCGGCCGGTGTGAAGCGTTCCTCCAGGACGCGGCCGGCGGCGGTGGCGAGGAGGTCGCCGACCCAGTCGCCGTCCGGCGGCGGCTGGGCCTGTACGGCGGGCAGCGCGTCGCCGCCCTCCTTCTGGGGGGCGCCGATGCGCAGGTGGACGAGTTCGGCGCCGCCGGGTTCGGGGGTGCGGCCGTCGAAGGCGTCGTCGACCGCGCCTTCGCGGACCGCGAGCTGGTAGACGGCGAGCTGGGGGTGGCGGGCGACCTCGGGGCCGGTCGGTTTCTGTTTGCCGGTCTTGAAGTCGACGACGTAGGCCCTGCCGTGTTCGTCCTGGGCGACGTGGTCCATGCTGCCGCGGATGCGGACCTCGTAGGTGCCGGCCCGGAGGGTGACGTCGAAGGGGTGCTCGGTGGCGACGGTGTCGCGGCCGAGGGTTTCGCGTTCCATGACGTGCCAGCGCAGGAGGCGTTCGAGGGCGGCGCGGGCCTGGTCCTTTTCCTGGCGGGACTTCCAGGGGGCGTCGAAGGCGAGCGCGTCCCATACGGAGTCCAGGCGTTCCATGAGGACGGTGAGGTCGGCGGGGGTGCGTCCGGAGGCGACCTCGTCGGCGAGGACGTGGACGACGTTGCCGAAGCCCTGGGCGGCGGTGGCGGGGCTGTCCGCCTTGACCTCGCGGCCGAGGAACCACTGGAGGGCGCAGGTGTTGGCGAGCTGGTCGAGGGCGCTGCCGGAGAGGACGACGGGCCGGTCGCGGTCGCGCAGCGGGACCCGGCTGTGGGTGGGGTCGTGCATGCCCCACCAGGTGTCGGGGTGGGCGGCGGGCACCAGGGGGCGGTGGTCGTCGTCGTGCAGTGCGGCGAGCCGGGCGAGCCGCTGGGCGGCGGCGTCGCGCAGGGCGGGGCTCGCGGCGGGGTCGACGGTGGTGGCGCGGAGTTCGGCGACCAGCGCGGCGACGGAGAGGGGGCGGCGGGGGCGGCCGGTGACGTCCTGGGGGGTGATGCCCAGTTCGGTGAGGAACCGGGAGGGCTGGTCGCCGTCGTCGGCGGCGGCCTTGACGGCGGTGACGACGAGGCGGTCGCGGGCGCGGGTGGCGGCCACGTAGAACAGCCGGCGTTCCTCGGCGAGCAGGGCGCCGGGGGTGAGGGGTTCGGCCAGGCCGTCGCGGCCGATCCGGTCGGCTTCGAGGAGGGAGCCGCGGCGGCGCAGGTCGGGCCAGAGTCCTTCCTGGACGCCGGCGACGACGACCAGCCGCCATTCCAGGCCCTTGGCGCGGTGGGCGGTCATCAGCCGGACGGCGTCGGGGCGGACGGTGCGGCGGGTGAGGGTGTCGGCGGCGATGTCCTGGGCGTCGAGTTCCTCCAGGAAGTTGAGGGCGCCGCGGCCGCCGGTGCGTTCCTCGGCGCGGGCGGCGGTCTCGAACAGGGCGACGACGGCGTCGAGGTCGCGGTCGGCGTTGCGGCCGGCGGCGCCGCCGCGCCGGGCGGCGCGTTCCAGGCGCTGCGGCCAGGGGGTGCCGTCCCACAGTTCCCACAGGGCCTGTTCGGCGGTGCCGCCGCCGGCGAGGAGTTCGCGGGCCTTGCGCAGCAGCAGGCCGAGCCGCTGGGCGCCGCGGGCGTAGCCGGGGTCGTGGGCGACCAGGCGCTGGGGTTCGGCGAGGGCCCGGGCGATCAGTTCGTCGGAGGGCGGCGGCAGGGCCGTGCCGGCGGCGCGTTCCTCCTCGCGCAGGGCGCGGCCGAGGCGGCGCAGATCGGCGGCGTCCATACCGCCCAGGGGGGAGGCGAGCAGGTCGAGGGCGGTCTCGGCGTCGAGCCGGCCCGGGGCGGTGGTGTCCGCGGTGTCCGGTTCGGGGCCGAGGGCGGCGAGGGCCGCGGCGCGGAGCGCGGTGAGCAGGGGGGCGACGGCGGGTTCGTGGCGCAGCGGGAGTTCGTCGCCGTCGATGTCGAGGGGGACGCCGGCGGAGGTGAGGGCGCGGCGGACGGCGGGGATGGAGCGCCCGCCGGCGCGGACGAGGACGGCCATGTCGCGCCAGGGCACGCCGTCCTCCAGGTGGGCGCGGCGCAGGATGTCGGCGACGTTGTCCAGCTCGGCGCCGGGGGTCGGGTAGGTGTACGCCTCGACGCGGCCGCCGTCCCGTACGGGCGTGGGTTCGCGGTGGGCGCGGACCTTGGCGGCGGGGAGGCGGGTGAGCGGCATCCGGTGGGTGAGCTGCCGGGTGGCGGTGAGCAGGGCGGCGCCGGAGCGGCGGGAGGTGCGAAGGACGGCGACGGGGGCGGGGGTGCCGTCGCCGCGGCGGAAGGTTTCGGGGAAGTCGAGGATGCCGTTGACGTCAGAGCCGCGGAAGGCGTAGATCGACTGGTCGGGGTCTCCGAAGGCGACGAGGGTGCGGCCCGGGGTACCGGGGGCGGCGGCCGCTGTGTGGTTGCCGGCGAGCGCGCGCAGCAGCCGTACCTGGGCGGCGTCGGTGTCCTGGTACTCGTCGACGTAGACGGCGTCGTAGGCGGTGGCCAGTTGGGCGGCGATCTCGGGGCGTTCGGCCAGGAGCACGGCGCGGTGGACGAGTTCGGCGTAGTCGAGGACGCCCTGGCCGTCGAGGACGTCGAGGTATTCGGCGAGGAAGCCGGCGGCGGCGTACCAGTCGGGGCGTCCGGTGCGGCGGGCGAAGGCGGCGAGGGCGTCCGGGCCCAGGCCGAGTTCGCGGCTGCGGGCGAGGACGGCGCGGACCTCGTCGGCGAAGCCGCGGGTGGTCAGGCAGGCGCGGAGGTCGTCGGGCCAGCTGATCGCGGCCCGGCCCTCGCCGGCGAGGTCGGCCTGGCCCTGGAGGAGTTCGCGGACGACGAGGTCCTGTTCGGGACCGGACAGCAGCCGCAGCGGGTCGGCGAAGAGGTCGGCGTCCTGATGGGCGCGGACCAGGGCGTAGCAGAAGGAGTGGAAGGTGGTGGCCTGCGGGATGCCGGCCGGTGCGGGCGGTGTCCCCGGCCCTTCGCCGTTTCTGCCGGGGCGGCGGCGGGGCTTCTCCAGGGCACGCAGGCGGAGCGCGAGGCGGTCGCGGAGGGCGACGGCGGCCTTGCGGCTGAAGGTGAGGACGAGGATCCGCTCGGGGTCGCCGCCGTCCCGCACCCGGCGGGCGACGGCTTCGACGAGGGTCGTGGTCTTGCCGGTACCGGGCCCGGCGAGGACCAGCAGCGGGCCGTCCCGGTGGTCAACCACGGCGCGCTGGGCTGCGTCCAAGGTGGGAGGGTCCACCCGTTCCGGCGGTGTGCGGACCAGTCGGTACGCGCCGGAGGCGTCCTGCCGCGCCGCCCGGCGGGGCTGCGTCGGCGGGACGGCCTTGAAGGAGGAGCTCACGTGGATCGCCGGTCCTGAGGAGGGTGCTGGTCGTGGTGCGGATGCGGTGCGGGGCGCGCCGCGGTGCGGGGTGCCGGGGTGGCTGGGAGCCGGGCGGCGGCGCCGTGGGGGCGGCCGGCGCCGGGACGGCAGTGCCCGACGCTACGCCAGTGGGCGCCGGGGCCGCGGACCGGTCCGCGGGCCGCCGGGCCGGGCCGGGGTGGCCGGCGCCGGGCGGCTCAGTCGTGCCATGGCTCGTCCCGGTCGTCCTGCCGGCCGTCCCAGCGGGCGCGCCGCATGTCGAGTCTCGGTATGTGGCCCTCCGCCCCCTGCGACGCGGCACGCAAGGGGGTGCCCTCGTCCCTGTAGTGGGCCAGGGCGCGCAGTTCGCTGCCGGGGAGCAGCCGCCCGTCGGCGCGTACCACCCGCCACCAGGGGACCGCGCCGCCGTAGAGCGCCATCACCCGCCCGACCTGGCGCGGACCTCCCTCGTCCACGTACTCCGCGACATCGCCGTACGTCATGACCCGGCCGGCCGGAATCAGCTCGGCGACGGAGAGCACCCGCTCTGCGTAGGCGGGCAGTTCCCCGGCGTCGGCGCCGGGCGCCGTGTCTCCGGTACCACTCATTCGGTCCATCCTGCCGCACGGCACCGACAATGGGAGCGGACACACGGTCCACCACCCTTCGGAACGCCGGCGGCGGCCGCCACCGGACCCGGCGCGGTGGCAGAGGTTCCGCTTCCCGTCACCCCGAAATGCACCCTGATGCCCCCCTCCACCGGTCGGCCGTGCCACCATCTTCCGGACGGTGACTGGTGATACGAGATCAAGAAGAGACGGCCGAGCAGCAGGGCGCGGCGCCTCCACGGGAGGCGGGCGCCCCTGAAGCGCTGCCCGTCGAGGGGAAGCACCAACGGAGGCCGGCCACGGCTTCCGCTACCGAAAAGGCGAGCACGATCAAGAAGGCCGAACGACCGGGGGCGTCCCAGAGGCCGGAAGGGCCCAAGGAGCCCGCACCACCCACGGGACACGAGGAGGAGCGGCAGAGCGACCGGCAACACCAGCAGGCGCAGGACGACGCGCACGTGGAGCACGGCAAGGGCGCCGAGCCGGGCCCGACCGCGGCCCGCGGCGCGTCCCGGACGGGTTCGCACCGCGACGGGACGGCCGCCGACGAGTGCGGCGAGTTCCACGTCGACCGGGTCTCCGGCGACGAGCCGCTGCTGCCCGCCCGGGTGCACCGGCCCGCCGACCTGCTGCGGCTGCTGCTCGGCATGGCCGGTATCGCCCTGGTCCTCGCCCTGGCCACGTTCGCGCACGGCACCACCGCGGGCCTGGCCCGGGACATCGGCACCGGCGCCCGGGCCACTCCCCCGCTGCTGATCAATCTGGCGGGGCTGACCGCCAGCGTCGCGGTGCTGATCGTGCCGGTGGCGTTCGCCGTCGAGCGGCTGGTCAAGCGGGACGGGCTGCGGATCGCGGACGGCGTGCTCGCCGCCGTCCTCGCGCACGGGGTGTCGCTCGCCACCGACCTGTGGGTGGCCGAGTCCGCCCCGGCCTCCATCAGGGTGGCGCTGACCCAGCCGCTGGCGAACGGCTCGCTCTCCGCGCCGGTGCACAGCTATCTGGCGCCGGTGATCGCCTACATGACGGCGGTGGGCATGTCCCGGCGGCCGCGCTGGCGGGTCGCGATGTGGGGCGTGCTGCTGCTGGACGCGTTCGCGGTGCTGGTCGGCCGCTACACCACCCCGTTCGCGATCATCACGACGGTGCTGATCGGCTGGACCGTGGCGTTCGGCACGCTCTACGCCGTCGGCTCCCCCAACGTCCGGCCCACCGGGCAGAACCTCCTCGCCGGGCTGCGCCGGGTCGGCTTCCGTCCGGTCAGCGCGATGCGCGCGGAGGACACCGCCAACGCCGAGCACAACGAGAACAACGAGCACGCCGACCGCGGCCGCCGCTACCTCGTCACCCTGGAGGACGGCCCGCCGATCGACGTCACCGTGGTCGACCGCGAGCAGCAGGCCCAGGGCTTCTTCTACCGGGTCTGGCGCCGGCTGTCGCTGCGCGGCATCAACCAGCGCCGCAGCCTGCAGTCGCTGCGCCAGGCCCTGGAGCAGGAGGCGCTGCTGGCGTACGCGGCGATCGCGGCCGGCGCCCACGCCCCCAAGCTGATCGCCACCTCCGAGCTCGGCCCGGACGCGGTGATGCTGGTCTACGAGCACATCGCGGGCCGCACCTTCGACTCGCTGGCCGACGAGGAGATCACCGACGCGCTGATGCACAGCGCCTGGCGGCAGGTCGAGGCGCTGCAGTCGCGGCGGATCGCGCACCGGCGGCTGGTCGGTGACGCCATGCTGGTGGATCGTTCCGGCAACATCGTGCTGACCGAGCTGCGCGGCGGCGAGATCGCGGCCGGTGACCTCGTTCTGCGGATGGACATCGCGCAGCTGCTGGTCACGCTGGGCCTGCGGGTCGGCGCGGAACGGGCGGTGGCGGCGGCCGTGGAGGTGCTCGGCCCGGACGCGGTCGCGGACAGCCTGCCGCTGCTCCAGCCGATCGCGCTGAGCCGCACCACCCGGGCCACCCTGCGCCAGCTGGCCCGGGAGCGCGCCAAGCGGGAGCGGGAGGCGGTGCTGGCGGCGTCGCAGGCCGCCAAGGAGGCGCGGGAGGCCCGGGAGGCGGCCCCGAAGGACCGCCGGACGCTGCGGGCCGAGCGGCACGCGGAGAAGAACGCCGAGAAGCGGGCGTTGGACGAGGCGACCGAGGAGGCCCGCGAGGAGGACCTGCTGGCCCAGATCCGCCGGCAGGTGCTGTTGATCCGGCCCACCGCGGTGATCGAGCCGGCGAAGCTGGAGCGGCTCAGCCCGCGGATCCTGATCAGCTGGATCGCCGGTGCCTTCGCGGTGTACCTGCTGCTGTCCCAGCTCACCAACTTCAACCTCGGTGACGTGGTCAGCGAGGCCCAGTGGGTGTGGGTGCTGGTGGCGATGTTCTTCTCGGCGACGACGTACATCGCGGCGGCGATGAGCCTGCTGGGGTTCGTCACGGAGAAGGTGTCGTTCGTCCGGACCGTGATCGCGCAGATCGCCGGCAACTTCGTGAAGCTGGTGGCGCCCGCGGCGATCGGCGGGGTGGCGCTCAACACCCGCTTCCTGCAGCGCGCCGGGGTCCGGCCCGGTCTGGCGGTGGCGAGCGTCGGCGCGTCCCAGCTGTTCGGGCTGGGCAGCCACATCCTGCTGCTGCTGGCCTTCGGCTATCTGACCGGCACCGAGCAGACCCAGGACATCTCGCCGTCCCGTACGGTCATCGCCGGGCTGCTCACCGTGGCCGTGCTGGTGCTGGTCGTCACGGCCGTGCCGGTGCTGCGGAAGTTCGTCTCGACGCGGGTGCGGTCGCTGTTCGCCGGTGTGGTGCCGCGGATGCTGGACATCCTGCAGCGGCCCCGGAAGCTGGTCACCGGCATCGGCGGGATGCTGCTGCTGACGGCGGCGAACGTGATGTGCCTGGACGCGTCGATCCGGGCGTTCGGCGGCGGCGACAAGATCAGTTACGCGAGCATCGCGGTGGCGTTCCTCGCCGGCAACGCACTGGGCTCGGCCGCCCCCACACCGGGCGGCGTGGGCGCCGTCGAAGGTGCGCTGATCACCGCGCTGACCATCGCGGGGCTCCCGGGCGACACCGCGTTCCCGGCGGTGCTGCTGTTCCGGCTGATGGTCTTCTGGCTGCCGGTCCTGCCGGGCTGGCTGGCCTTCACGTATCTGACGCGCAAGGGCGAGATCTGACCCGCAGGGTCGCCCCGGGGCCCTCGGGCAGCCGGGCAAGGCGAAGGCGCCGGTCCGTGGCATACGGACCGACGCCTTCGGCGCTGTCTACGGCGCGGTGATCAGTGCGCGGGCCTGATCAGTAGACCGGCTTCTCCGGCTCGACGGTGTTGACCCAGCCGATGACGCCGCCGCCCACGTGGACCGCGTCGGCGAAGCCGGCGGACTTCAGGACGGCGAGCACCTCGGCCGAGCGGACGCCCGTCTTGCAGTGCAGGACGATCTTCCGGTCCTGCGGGAGGTCCTGGAGGGCGGTGCCCATCAGGAACTCGTTCTTGGGGATCAGCCGGGCGCCGGGGATCGAGACGATCTCGAACTCGTTCGGCTCGCGGACGTCGATGATGTCGATCTTCTCGTCGGCGTCGATCCACTCCTTGAGCTGCCGCGGAGTGATCGTCGAGCCGGCCGCGGCCTCCTGGGCCTCTTCCGAGACGACGCCGCAGAACGCCTCGTAGTCGATGAGCTCGGTGACGGTCGGATTCTCGCCGCAGACCGCGCAGTTGGGGTCCTTGCGGACCTTGACCTGACGGTACGTCATCTCCAGGGCGTCGTAGATCATCAGGCGGCCGACGAGCGGGTCGCCGATGCCCGCGAGCAGCTTGATGGCCTCGTTGACCTGGATGGAGCCGATGGAGGCGCACAGCACACCGAGGACGCCGCCCTCGGCGCAGGAGGGCACCATGCCCGGCGGCGGGGGCTCCGGGTACAGGCAGCGGTAGCAGGGGCCGTGCTCGGACCAGAAGACCGACGCCTGGCCGTCGAAGCGGTAGATCGAGCCCCAGACGTACGGCTTGTTCAGCAGCACGCAGGCGTCGTTGACCAGGTAGCGGGTGGCGAAGTTGTCGGTGCCGTCCACGATCAGGTCGTACTGGGCGAAGAGCTCCATGACGTTCGTGGAGTCGAGGCGCTCTTCGTGGAGGTTGACCGTGACGTACGGGTTGATGCCCAGCACCGTGTCCTTGGCGGACGCGGCCTTGGAGCGGCCGATGTCCGCCTGGCTGTGGATGATCTGGCGCTGCAGGTTCGACTCGTCGACCTCGTCGAACTCCACGATGCCGAGGGTGCCGACGCCGGCCGCGGCCAGATACATCAGCGCGGGCGAGCCCAGACCGCCGGCGCCGACACAGAGCACCTTGGCGTTCTTCAGCCGCTTCTGCCCGTCCATTCCGACATCGGGAATGATCAGGTGGCGGGAGTACCTGCGGACCTCGTCGACGGTGAGCTCCGAAGCGGGCTCGACCAGGGGTGGCAGCGACACGGATGACCTCAACAAGGGGGTTGGTCGGTATCTGAGGACTGGTTGTCTTCCCGTAACACTGCCACGCCCTTCTTCATTCCGAGACACCCGGTCCGATGCGCGAGACGAATTCGTCCCAGTAGCCGGGCAGTGATTCCCAGGCACTTCCGACGGCATCGGCGGCCCCGGCCCGGCGGTCGGTGAGGTACACGGTGCCCGCCCCTTGCCAGCGGGCGATCCGCAGCGCCTCGTCCAGATGGGTCCGCGGCACGCTGTGCACGAGGTGACAGAACCGCTCCGGAGGGTGGTCGGCGGTCCACTCCGCGACCTGTGACCAGCGGTAGTCCGCCCACCGGCCGGCGAAGGTGACGAGCTGGTCGGCGGTGTCGGCGTATCCGGGGTGCGGATGGCTGCCGTGCCCGAGGACGAGGTGGGCGCCCGGGCACAGGCCGCGCAGGGCGGTGGTGAGCCGCCGGGTGGCGGGCAGCAGGGGCCGGTCCGTGGGGGTGCGGTCCAGCCAGAAGCCGTCGACGCGGTACCACTCCAGATAGCGGTGGGCGTCGGCGAGCAGCTCGCCGACGGGCCGGGTACCCCGGCCGAGGTCGAGGTGTCCCAGCACTCGGACACCCGTCTCACGCAGCCGGGCGGCGGCCGGTGCGCAGTGCGGGTCGGGGCGGGCCCCGGGCCCGTTGGACACGTCGAGCACCGCCCAGTGCACCAGGCCCGGGCCGCAGCCGAGCAGCCCGGACCATTCGGCGGGCGCGAGCAGCGGATGGGCGAAGCCGGGTACGCCGAGGCCCAGCGGGGCGGCGCCGGTCGGGGCGCGGGTGGGGCCGGCGGGGGTGGTCAGATGCGACACGCGGCCTCCATCCAGATGTCGGCGAGGGATTCCTCCAGGACGATCCGGGGGCGCCAGCCGAGCCGGTCGCGGGCGGTACGGACGTCGGCCTGCTGCCAGGTGCCGCAGCCGTCCGGGTACGGGTAGGTGGTGGGCGGCGAACCGACCGGGTGGTCGCCGGCCGGGGCGGGGATGACGAGGCGGGCCGGCGGGGAGTCGAGTTCGTGCAGCGCGCCGCCGAAGCCGGCGACCCGGGCGAGCACCGAGGCGGCCTCGCGCAGCCGTACCGCGCGGCCGGTCCCGATGTTGACCACGCCCTGCGCGGCGGACAGCGAGGCGGCGTGCACCGCGCGGGCGACGTCCCGGACGTCGACGAAGTCCCGCTGTACGCCGAGCCCGCCGAGCTTGAGTTCGTTGTCGCCGGACTGCATGGCGCGGCGCATGGCCTCGGCGAGCCGGCCGAGCGGGGAGCCGGCCGGGGTGCCGGGGCCGACCGGTGAGAAGACCCGGAGCACCACCGCGTCGAGCCCGGAGCCCAGGACGAGTTCGGTGGCGGCCAGTTTGCTGACGCCGTACGGCCCGCCGGGGCGCGGCACGGCGTCCTCGGCGGTCGACGAACCGGGCTGCGAGGGCCCGTACTCGGAGGCGCAGCCGAGGTGGACCAGGCGGGCGCCGCAGCCGCTGCGGCGCAGCGATTCGCAGATGGTGGCGACCGCGACGGTGTTGTGGCGGGTCAGCTCGCGGGCGCCGCCGCGGGTGGCACCGGCGCAGTTGATGACCACGCCGGGGTGGACCGCGTCGAGGAAGCGGGTCAGCGCCCCGGGGCTGCCGGTGGCCAGGTCGAAGCGGACGTCGGCGTCGTCCCCCCGGCCGAGGGCGGTGAGCTGGACGGCCGGGTCGGCGAGCAGGCGGTCGGCGACGTAACGGCCGAGGTAGCCGTTGGCTCCGATGAGCAGCACCCTCATCGTGCGACCCCCCGGTGCCGTCGGGCTTCGGTCGGCTGGACGTTCATGTGTCGTGCTCCTAAGGAGGGTGGTGGGAAGTGCGTGCGCTCCGGCCGGGGGGTCGGCGTCCGTCGTGGGGACGGGGGCCGCGTGGGGGGCGTGGTCCGCGGCGGGCGGGCCGCAGCGGCCGGAGGTGCCACAGAAGCCGTTACGGGGTGCCTCCGCGGCGGTGGTGCGTGGTGCGGGTGCCCGGGTGGTGCGGCGTGGGGGTGCGGGCCGGTGGCCGTCGGAAGGGTCACGACCGGGTCGCCTTCCGGGGGCCGGTGGGGGCGGGTGAGTGCGCACAGGCGCCGGTGAGCGCCCGCAGGCCGTACGCGAGGAGGGCGAGGGCGGCGGCGGTGCAGGCCAGGGCGGGGACCGCGGCCGGTCCGGCGGCGGTGGCCAGCGCCTGGACCGGGGCGTCGAGCGGGGGCGCGCCGGGGAGCCGGGCCGCCAGGACGAGGGCGGGGGCGAGCGCCTCCAGGGCGGCGGCCGAGGCAAGGCCCCGTGCGGCGGCCTTGGGGAAGCCGTGGACGGTGAGCAGCCGGGCGAGGAAGAGCAGCAGCCCGAGGGCGATGACGGCCACCGCCGGGAGCGCGCCGCCGTCGCTTCGGCCGAGGACCGCCCGGGCGCCCAGCAGCAGGGCCGTCAGCGCGCCCAGGAAGAGCAGGGTGGTGCCGAGCAGCAGCGGCCGGATGCGGGCCGCGAACTCGCCCAGGCCGCGGCTGGCGGCCAGCGCCCGGCGGCCGCGTACGGCGAACCAGCGGGCGCAGCCGGCCGCGGGCGGTACGGCGAGGGCGAGCGCCGCGGCGGCGGCGAGGGCGGGGTGGGGGTGGGTGGTCGGCAGGGCGGGGCCGCCGGCCAGCAGGTGGCCGAGCAGCCGGTCACCGACGAGTGCGTAGCCGACGGTCCAGCAGGTCCACAGGGCGGCGGACCGGGGGGCGGTGCCGGAGTGGCGGGGGCGCAGCGGTCCGGAGCGTACGGCCAGCCGGACGGCGAGCGCGGTCAGCACCAGCCCAGTAACGCCAACGGCCATACGGGCGAAGGGAGTTACCGATCCGCCGACGGAGGCGAGGGCGGCGAGGGTGGCGGCACAGAGGGCGGCGGGGAGGAGGTGCAGCGCGGCGCCGCAGCGTCCCCCCCACCCCCGAACCCACCCCCCGCCCCCTCCCCCGAAGGGGGAGGAGGGGGCGGGGGAGAAGCTCCGCGGCCGGCTGGCGCCCTCGGAATACGCCCGCCCCTCCGCCCCCTCCGCGTACGCCCGCCCCAACTCACCGTCGGCATACGGTGATCCGCCGGCATAACGTGATCCGTCGGCATACGCCGACCCGGCGCCGTAGGCCGACCCGGCGCCGTACGCCGATCCGTCCGCACCGTCCAGGGGATCGCCCCCCGCCCCGCGGTCCAACCCGCGGTCCAACCCGCCGTCCGCCCCCCGCTCCCCCACCGCGTCGTCCAGGGCGGGCGCTGCCGACCCCGCGTCCGGCCGGGTCGTCGTTCCTCCCGTGCCGGGTTCCGCGCGGGGTACGCGGGCGTAGAGCTCCTCGGCGAGGGAGAAGACGTCCCGGTGCCGGAAGCGGGCGGCGGTGCGATCGGTGACGCCGTGGGCCTCCAGGCCGGCGGCGATCTCCAGTGGGTCGACGGCGTGGGCGCAGAGCGTCCGGTGACGGTGCATCAGGGCTCGTACCGGGTCGGCGGGCCCGCGGCGGGCGGGGCGGGTGGTGGCGGCCTTGCGGGGCGTGCGGGCGGGTGCTGCGGGGTCGGCCGTCGCGCTGTTTGGGCGGGCACCGGGGGTGCCGCGGTCCGGTGGGGTCGTCGCCCAGTCAGGTGTGGTCATCGTTCCTCTCCCCTCCCCGTGGCTGCCGACGCGTGGGTCCCGCCTACAGGCCTCCCCGTGGCTGCCGACGGGTGGGTCCCGCCTACAGGCCTCACCGTGGCCGCCGACGCGTGGGCCCCGTCTACGGGCCTCACCGTGGCCGCCGACGGGTGGGTCCCGTCTACGGGCCTCACCGTGGTTGCCGGCGGGTGGGTCCCGCCTACGGGGCGGATGCCCGCGGTGCGCTCCCGGGGTGGGCGGCCGCGGCGGCGGAGGCCGTCCCGGTTGCCGGCGTGCGCCACATCGGCCATACCCGTCACCAGGGCCACACCCACCACCCCCATCGCGCACATCACGTCCAGCACAGCTGTCATCACTGCCGACACCCCTGTCCTCTCCGTCACGCCAACCACGGCTGCCTCTCGCCCTCTTGGTCCGTAGGCCGCTGCGTCCTCGGTCCTCGCCGTCTCATGGCACCGCCCAGCTCGGGGTCCGGCCGGCCGGTGCGGGGCCGGGCCGGGCGGCCGCACCGGTGGTGGCCCAGCGGCCGGGCACATGGGATTCGGCGGGGCGGGCGAACGGCTGCGGTACGCCGTGCGCGTCCCGGTCCCGGGCGGCGGACGGGCGGCCCGGGGCGTGCGAGATCAGCTCCAGATAGATGCCACGAAATGCCGCGGTGTTCTGCTCGACGGTGAACAGCTCCAGCGCCCGGGCCCGGGCGGCGGCACCCAGGCGTGCCCGGCGGTCCGGGTCGCCGAGCAGCGCGCCGCAGGCCTCGGCGAGCGCGCGGGGGTTGCGCGGCGGGACCACGAGCCCGGTGCCACCGATGACTTCGCAGACCGCGCCGGCGTCCGTCGACACCGTGGCGCGGCCGCAGAACATCGCCTCCACCAGGGAGCGCGGGAAGCCCTCGACGACGCTGGAGAGCACCACTACGGAGGCGGAGGCATAGGCGTCCGCCAGGGTGGGGGCGTCGGGACCGCCGATCTCCTCGAAGCTGACCGGGTTCTCGCCGACGGTGACGGCGTCGGCCGCCTCGTCGGGGAACAACTGGGCGGCCAGCGCCCGGCAGTGGGCGAGGTAGCCGGCCGCCCGGGGGGCCCGGCCGAGGCCGCCGATGATCCGGAGGGTGGCCGCGGGTTCGGCCCGGTGGACCTCGGCGAAGGCGTGCAGCAGCGCGATCAGGTCCTTGGCGGGCTCGACCGCGCCGACCCACACCAGGGTCTTGGAGTCGTCGGCCGGGGCGTCCGCGACGGCGGCGAACGGCGCGGCGTCCATGCCCGGGTGGACCGTGCGCAGTCGGTCCCGGTCGGCGCCGCAGCGCTCCTGCCAGCGCCGGGCGTGGGTGTTGCCGGGGGTGATCAGGGCGGCCTGGGCGTAGGTCTCGGCGGCCAGTGCGCCCTGGAACGCGGCGAGCAGGGCGCGCACCGGTGCACTCAAGGGTGCCGCGGCGCGCGCGAGGTAGTGCTCCCGCAGCCGTACGCCGTACTCGGTGACCAGGAGCGGCGTACCGAAGAAGCGCTTGGCCAGCAGGCCCGGGAGGGCGGCCGCACCACCGGAGGCGGCATGGCAGAGGTCGACGCCGTCGAGGCCGGGGGTGTTCCCGTCGCCGTACCAGTCCAGTGAGAGGGGGCGCAGTGTGCGTTCGAGCCGGTCGGCGACCGTCAGCAGGTCGCCCACCTGGGCGCCGTGTGCGGCGGGCAGTGCACGGGGGCCGTGGCAGACCGATTCCAGCCGGCGCACGGCGTCCTCGGAGCGCAGCAGGGCGGGCAGTCCGCCGTCGTCCCCGGCCTGTTCGGCGAGTCCGTACAGGCCGCTGGCGAAACGGTCCGCCTTCCTGGTCAGGGCGTTTTCGGGGGGCGTCGAGGCGAAGCCGGTCAGCAGGTCGCCGAAGTGCTCGGCGAAGCGGCGGCGGGCCCGCCGTCCGGGGGCGCGGCCGCGGCGCCCGTCCGCGGCCCGGCGGTGCCCGGCGGGGAAGTCGCCCCAGAGGGGGGCGTCGTGCACCCGTGTGATGTGGCCGGGCAGGGCGGGCCGGCCGCGTTCCCGGCGGGGGTCGGTGCGCAGGGCGTAGATCTCGAAGTCATGGCCGGTGAGCCCGCGTACGAGCCGGTCGCACCACGCGTGCGACTCACCCGGCGCGTACGGATAGCCACCCTCGGTGAGGAGTCCAATGCGCACGACGGCACCCCCGTCCTCCCATGTCGGCTTCCCTGACACGACGGCGCAGGGCCGTCGAACCTGCAGGGAGACGCTATGCAAAAGGGCCGGTGGCGCGATGGACGGTTGTCCGTCGCGCCACCGGAAGGGGTGAAAGCACGTAACTTTCGGCCTGTTGGGGCGTTTCGACGCGCTATGTGATCGCTATGCCGCCGCCCGTAGCGTCCGGCGGTCCGCCGCGACCTGCGGGTCGAGGACCGGTACGGCGGCCAACAGCCCCTGTGTATAGGTGTGTTGGGGGTTCTCGTACACGGAGTCGACCGGGCCCTCCTCGACGATCCGGCCGGACCGCAGCACCACGACCCGGTCGCTGACCGCCCGGACGACCGCCAGGTCGTGGGCGATGAAGACCAGCGACAGGCCCAGTTCCCGGCGGAGTTCGCCGAGCAGTTGCATCACCTGGGCCTGGGTGGTGACGTCCAGGGCGGAGACCGGTTCGTCGCAGACCAGCAGCCGCGGGCCGGGAGCCAGCGCCCGGGCGATGCCGACGCGCTGGCGCTGGCCGCCGCTCAGCTCGTGCGGATAGCGGTGGTACCAGTCGGGGTCGAGCCCGACCCGTTCCAGCAGTTCACGGGCGCGCCGGAGGGTCGCCGGAGCGTCCTGCCCGCCGGCTGCGCGGAGCGGGTCGGCCACCGATTCGCCGATGGTGCGGCGGGGGTTGAGCGAGGAGGCCGGGTCCTGGAAGACCATCTGGATCTCCCGGCGGACCGGGCGCAGGGCGCGTTCGTCGAGGGAGCCGATGTCGCGGCCCCGGTAGCGCAGCGTTCCCGCGGTGGGCTCCAGGAGGCGGACCAGCATCCGGCCGAGGGTGGTCTTGCCGCTGCCGGACTCGCCGACCAGGCCGAGGGTTTCGCCGGCCCGTACGGTCAGCGAGACGTCGTCGACGGCGGTGGTGCGGGCCCGGCGCGGGCCGAACTCCCGGCGCAGGCCGACGGCTTCGAGGAGCGGCGGTTCGGCCGGGGGTGCGCCGGGCGTGCGGGGTGCCGGGACGACGGGCCGGGGCCGTACGGCGTCCACCCGGGGCACCGCGGCGAGGAGTTCCTTGGTGTACGGGGCCGAGGGCGCGCCGAGGACCTCGCCGACCGGGCCGTGTTCGACGGCCCGTCCGGCGCGCATGACCAGCACCTCGTCCACGGCGCCGGCGGCCACCCCGAGGTCGTGGGTGACCAGGATCAGTCCGGTGCCGGTCTCGGTGCGCAGTTCGTGCAGCAGGTCGAGGATCTGGGCCTGGACGGTGACGTCCAGCGCGGTGGTCGGTTCGTCGGCGATCAGCAGCCGGGGTTCGCAGGCCAGGGCCATCGCGAGCAGCGCCCGCTGCCGCATCCCGCCGCTGAATTCGTGCGGCCGGGAGCGGGCGCGGCGGGCGGCGTCCGCGATGCCGACCCGGTCCAGCGCGGCGACCGCGCGCGCCCGGGCGGTGCGGCGGGAGGCGTCCGGCCGGTGCACCCGGTGCACCTCGGCGATCTGGTCGCCGATGGCGTGGTACGGGTCGAGGGAGGACAGCGGGTCCTGGAAGATCATCGCGGCGGTGCCGCCGCGCAGCCGCCGCAACTCGGCCTCGGGGGCGGCCAGGACGTCGTGCCCGTCGACCCGTACGGTGCCCTCGACCCGCGCGCCGGTGCCGCGGTGCAGGTCGAGCAGGGCGGCGGCGACGGTGGACTTGCCGGAGCCGGACTCGCCGACGATGCCGAGGGCGCGGCCGGGCGCGAGGGAGAAGGAGAGCCCGTCGACGGCGCGGACGCCGGCCGGGTGGTCGCCGGCGGGGAAGGTGACGGCGAGGTCGGTGACCTCGACCAGGGTGCCGGTCATGTCAGGGTGACCCTCCGGTCGGCGAGTGCGTAGAGGACGTCGGCCAGGGCGTTGGCGAGGACGACGGCGGTGCCGATGCCGAGGACGGCGCCGACGACGACGGGCAGGTCCACGGTGCGGACGGAGTGGACCAGCAGCTGGCCGAGGCCGGGCAGGCCGAACAGCGTCTCGGTGAGCATCGCGCCGCCGAACATCGTGCCGAGGTCGATGGCGTTGAGCGCGATGACCGGCGGGAGTGCGCCGCGCAGTGCGTGCCGTCCGATGACCGACCGTTCGGCCAGGCCGTAGGCGCGGAAGGTGCGGATGTGGTCCTCGGCCAGGGTTTCCAGGATCGAGGAGCGGGTCAGCCGGGCGTATTTGGCGGATTCCAGCAGGGCGAGGGTGGTCCAGGGCAGCAGCAGGTTCCAGGCCCACTGCTCGGGGTCCTCGGTCAGCGGGACGTAGGACGGGAACGGCAGCCACTGCAGGGTCGCGCAGAAGAGCATCAGCAGCAGCAGGCCGGTGATGAAGACCGGGGTGGCGGTGCCGGTGAGGGTGAGCACGGTGAGCAGCCGCTCGGTGGTTCCGCCGCGGCGCAGTGCGGAGAGCAGTCCGGTGCCGACGCCGAGCAGCAGCCACAGCACCATCGCGCCGAGGGCGAGGGAGGCGGTGACCGGCAGCCGGGCGGAGAGCAGTGCGGTGACCGGCTGGTCGTTCTGGTAGGAGAGGCCGAAGCAGGGGGCGGGGCAGTGCAGCACGCCGGTGCCGGTGGAGTAGTCGCGGCCGGTGACCAGGCCCGCGAGGAAGTGCAGATACTGCGTCAGGAGTGGTTCATTCAGGCCGAGTTGGTCGCGTACCTGGCGGAGCTGTTCGGCGTTGCAGCGCGGTCCGCAGGCGAGTTTCGCGGGGTCGCCGGGGGCGACGTAGAAGAGCAGGTAGACCAGGACGGAGAGCAGGAACAGCACGATCAGTGCGCCGCCGAGTTTGCGCAGCAGGTAGCCGGTGGTGCCGGTCATGCGGCGGCTCCCTTCGGGGTGTGCCCGGCGGTGGCCGCCGGTGTGCCGCGGGAGCCGCCGCGGGTGCCGACCCGCAGCCGGGAGCGTTCGCGGGGGTCGAGCGCGGCGCGGACCGCGTCACCGAGCACGGTGAAGGCGAGGACGGTCACGAACAGGCAGGCCGCGGGGAGCAGGACGTACAGCGGGTCGGCGCGGAACCAGGTGGTGGCGGTGGAGAGCATCTGTCCCCAGGAGGCGGTGGGCGGTTTGACGCCGATGCCCAGGAAGGACAGGGAGGCCTCGGCGACGATGTTGGTGGGGACGAGGATCGCGGCGTAGGTGATCACGGGGGCGGCGAGCGCGGGCAGGAGTTCCCGGCGGGCGACCCGGGCCGGGCGCCAGCCGGCGAGCCGGGCGGCCGCGACGTGGTCGAGCTTCTTCAGCGACAGTGTCTGGGCGCGCACGACCCGTGCGGTGCTGCCCCAGTTGAGCAGGCCGATGACGATGATCAGCAGCAGTGGGCGGGGGAAGCCGGCCGGTACGACGGCGGTCAGCGCGACACCGAGGACGAGCATCGGCAGCGCGATCATGACGTCGGTGAGGCGGGACAGCACGGTGTCGACGAGCCGGCTGCCGAAGCCGGCGGCCAGGCCGATCGTGACGCCGGTGAGGACCTGGACGGCGGTGGCGCCGAGGGCGACGAGCAGGGAGATCCGCGCGCCGTACAGCAGCCGGACGAACAGGTCGCGCCCGGTGCCCGGTTCGACGCCGAGCCAGTGGTCGGCGCTGATCCCGCCGTGGGTGCCGGTGGGCACGCCGCCGCGGGCCGAGTCGATCAGTGCGTCGTGGTACGTGGTGGCGTCCTGGCCTTCGAGCGCCGCGAGCAGCGGGGCGCCGAGGGCGAGCAGGGCGAGGACGGTGAGGACGGCGGCGGCCGCGACGGCCGACGGGCGGGCGCGCAGCCGCCGCCACACACCGGTTTCCCGGGTGGTTCGTTGCTGGGTCACTTGACCGCGACCTGCGAGATGTCGAGCACGCCGTCCCAGTCGCTGATCACGATGTTCTTGACGTCCTTGCCGTAGAGCCGCTTGTAGACGGGGTGGAACAGCGGGACGGACAGCGCCTTCGCGCCGATCTTCCGGTCCAGGGCGCCCCAGCGGCGGGCCGCCGCGTCGAGGTCGGTGAGCTTGTTGATCTCGTCGATCTCGTGGTTGACGGCCGGGTCGTCGAGCTGGGCGTGGTTGAAGTTGTAGGCGTCCTTGACGATCTGCCGGCCGTCGAAGATCGGCGCGAGGAACGGGCCGCCGGAGGGCCAGTCGGCGCCCCAGTGGCCGATGAACAGGCCGGGCTCGTCCTTGATGCTGTGGGTCTTGTCCTTGTAGTCGTTGTCCTCCAGGCCGGCCAGCTTGACGGTGATGCCGGCCTTCTGCAGCGCTTCCTGCACGGCGGTGGCGACGTCGCGGCTGGTTTCGAAGTTCTTGGCGGTGGAGTGGGTGAGGGTGAGGGTGAGCCCGTTCTTGTGGCCCGCTTCCTTCAGCAGTTCCTTGGCCTTGGCCGGATTTCCGGTCCTTCCGGCCGGGAACGCGTCGTAGGGCGTGTAGCCGAAGGATTTCTGGTGCGGGAGGAAGGTCGTGGCGGGTTCCGCGAGCGAGGAGCCGCCGGCGGCATTGATGACGCTCTGCCGGTTGATGGCGTAGGAAATCGCCTGGCGCACCTTGGGGTTGTCGAAGGGCTTCACCTTCGGGTTGAAGGCGAGGTAGGTGGTGTAGCCGAAGTGGCCGGTGCCGACCCGCTTCTGGAGTTCCTTGTCATTGCCGATCTGGGCGAGTTCGGCCGGGCCGAGGTTGGTGTCGGTGGTGACCGCGGCGGCGTCCGCGCCGGAGCCGGTGGACAGCCGCTGGTTGATGACGGAGGAGTCGAGTCCGGAGCGCACGTCGACGGTGTCGGGGTAGGCGTGGCGTTCCTTGTCGGTCTTCTCCGACCAGTTCTCGTTGCGCGTCAGGACGAGGTGTTCGCCGTCCCCGGTGTTCTTGACGACCTTGTACGGGCCGGAGGAGACGGGGTGTTCCTCGTATTTCGTGCCGGTGTCCTTCTTTCGCGGTACGGGGGCGAACTGGGTCTGCGAGGCCAGCAGCGGGAATTCCCCCTCGGGCTTGCGCAGATGGAATACGAGGGTTTTGGCGTCGGGTGTCTCGATGGACTTCAGGCCGTCCTTGGACGTGTCCTTGTACGGGCCCTGGTATTTCTCGCCGCCGATCAGCCAGTCCCGCAAATAGGGTGCGCCGCCGGAGAGTTCCGCGGCGAAGGACCGCTCGATGCCGTATTTGATGTCGGCGCTGGTGATCGGGGAGCCGTCCTCGAACTTCAGGCCGTCCTTGAGGGTGTAGGTCCACACCGTGGCGTTCTTGCTGGGCCGTCCGGTGTCGGTGGCGAGGTCCGGTACGGCCTTGGCGCCGGCGGCGCCGTTCTCGCGGTTGCGGGTGGTCAGGGTGCGGAAGACCAGGCTGGGGACCTTGCCGCCGCCGGAGGTGTAGAGCCGGGCCGGGTCGAAGTCGGTCTGCGGTTCGGAGTTGAGGACGGTGAGGGTGCCGCCCTTGTGCGGGGTGGCACCGGCCCCGGTGTCGGCGCTGCCGTCCTTGGGCCCGCAGGCGGTCACGCCGCCGGCGAGGAGGACGACGGCCGCGGCCGCGGCCACTTTGCGGGCGGACAGGGGGAGATGACGGGAACGGGCCGGCTCGGCCATGACGGGGGTGCCTTTCGCAGCGGGGCGTCGGCAGGGGGCGGCGGCCGGGCTGTGCGGGCACACGAGGCCGCCCCTGCGGATGCGTTACGGGAGGTGCCCACCGGCATACGGGCATGCCGGTGGGGACGCGTTTCACGCGGGGAAGTGACCCGGTCCGGAGGCGGGCGCCTCTACGGAACCGGGTGGGCCTCAGCGACAGTCGATGTCGGCCACGGACTGCACGGACACGCCGATCAGCGCCAGCTCGATGGCGGCGTGGTCGGTGGCGTGGCGGTGCGGCATGCGCAGATGATGGAACGGAAGTTCGCATCCTGGCAAGGTGTCTCACGATGAGAGACGCCTCGTCTCAGCCAGGACGGCGACGCACTCCCGGCCGGTCCCCCTACCCGCTCGGTCTCAGCGTGCGGTGGGATACGGCCAGGAGTTGGGCCGGCAGGTCACACCGTCCGTGGTCAGGAACTTCGTCTGCTGCATCATCACCGGGGCGAGCGCGCCCTGCCGGGTGCAGGCCTCGTGGTTGTGCCCGAGCCGGTGGCCGACCTCGTGGTTGATCAGCATCTGGCGGTAGGCGTGCATCTTGTCGGGCCCGTACGTCTTCGCACCCTGCGCCCACCGGTAGGCGTTGATCATGACCCGGTCGGTGGCCGCCGAGTCGCAGGAGACGTTCTCCTCGTACGTGTCGAGACCGGACTTGGCGCACCACTTCGCGGTGGTCCCCGGGCTCGCCAGGGTGACCACGAAGTCGGCCGGGCCGGAGGCCACGCGCTGGAACGTGCGTTGCCCGCCGTGCGCCCAACTCCGGTCGTCGTTCAGGGTCTTGTGCACCGCCTCGGCGAAGAGCGCGCCGTCCAGCGGCAGTCCCTCCTCGATGTCGACGCGGTAGCGCAGCACCTTGCCGTGGCCGGGCGCCTCGGCGTTCCCGCCGACCGGCTTGAAGCGGCCGGTCGCGGTCATATGCGCGTCCAGCGGGAAGACCTGCGCCATCTGCTCGTCGTAGCCGGCGGGCTTGGCGTCCTGGGTGGGCCGGGCGTGCGAGCGCGAGGCCTCGTCACCGGCCGCGTCGGTACGGTCGTTGCCGCTGCGCGCCTGCGGGTCGCCGCCGTCCTTGTGCTGCTCGGCGACCTGGCCGGCGATGACGACGGCGAGCACGGTGGTGACCGCGGCGGCCGCCGCGCCGGTGAACGTCCGGCCCTTGCCGCCCTTGCGGGCGCCGTGCCGCGCCTCGTCGAAGGTGGCGTCCGCGCCCTCCGGGAAGTCGTCGTCCTGGAAGTCCTCGTCGGGGCCGTGGTCCACCACCGTCCCCGCGGGCCCGGCGGCGGGCCCGGGCACCCGTACGCCTGCCGCGTCCGGCCGGCCGTACGCCGGGGAGCCGACGGGTGTACGGACGGCGCCGGGCGCACCGGCCCGGAAGACATCGTCGTCGGCGCCGTCCGCGGCGAGCGCGCCGGCCGGGCCGTCGGGGCCGGCCGGCCGCCGGGCGTACGACGCCGCGTCGAAGGCGTCCACGTAATCCCGTCGCGGGCCGCGACCGGTGCCCGGTGCGGCCATCGGCGGCGCGCCGGCCATCTCCGCCCGCGGCCGGGGAATCCGCGGCGCGGCCTGCCCGGGCATCCCGGGCGCGGTCCGTCCGGGCGCGGTCCCGGGCGTCATCGGGGACGTCGGCACGCCCGGGAACGCACCCCAGGCGCCGCCCGGTTCGCGCTGTTCGGGGTGGCCGCCGCGGACCGTGTCACCCCCGGCCGGCTCGCGCCGGCGACGGCCCGGACCGGGGCCGGGGGCGGGTGCCCGGCCGGCCGGCGGACCGTGGCCGGGCGGCGTCGCGGACTGCGAGGGGTCTTCGGCCTCCGGCCGGTCTCGGCGGCTATGACGTCCCACGGGGCGTGTCAGCTCCTGCCCGGATCAGCGGTCACTTCGGTCATCCCGGAATCGAGCAGCTCGCGGACGGCACGCGCCACCGCCTCCGGGTACTCCATCATCGCCACGTGCCCCGCCTCCGGCAGTGTCACCAGCCGCGCACCGCGGAACGCCGCGGCCGCCCGCCGGGCCATCCGGAGGGAGACCAGGCGATCGCGTCCACCGTAGACGAGAAGGGTGGGGGCGAGCACGCGTTCGGCCTGACGCCACAAATTGTGCTGCCCGCCGAGCGTGTACGCGTTCACCAGCGCCCGCGTCGAACGCTCCATCACCTCCCAGAAATAAGGGAGTTCGAGCCGCCGGGCGTACTCGGCGGCCGCGGTGTCGAACCCTTCGGGGGTCACCCTTCCGGGATCGCCGTAACAGAGGGACAGCACCTCGCGGGTGCGGCGCTCGGCGGTCCAGTCGCGGGTGAGCCGGGCGAAGAGGCCGGCGACACCGGGGACGGCGAGCAGCGCGGTGGGCACCGCCGTGCGCTGCGGCCGCAGCTCGGGCAGGGCCGGCGAGATCAGCGTCAGGGTGCGGACCAGATCCGGCCGGGCGGCCGCCACGCGGGTGGCCGTGGTGCCGCCCATGGAGTTGCCGATGAGGTGGACCGGGCCGCGGCCGGCCGCGTCGAGGTGCCGGATCACCGCGCGGGCCTGCGCGGAGACGGAGTAGTTGCCGTCGGCCGGCGGCGGGGAGTGCCCGAAACCGGGCAGATCGAGGGCCTCACCGTCCAGCCGGTCGGCGAGCAGCGGCATCAGCTGCGACCAGTTCTGCGAGGATCCGCCGAGGCCGTGGACGTAGAGCGCGGGCTCGCGCTCCCGGGCCGACCCCGCGTCGCCGTCGCCCCGTACTTCGGGCCGCCCCTCCGGAGCCCGTACGGTGAGGGTGAGGCCCGGCAGGCGCACGGTGCGCACCGTCTCCGCCGCGCCGGGCCGACCAGGGCCGGCCGGGGGCACCGGGAGGGCGGTGGTCGCGGTGTCCGGCGACTCGGTCGAAGACATGGAGTCGATGTTACGAGACGATCACACCCCCAATTGTGTGTTCGCGGTCACACACCGCATCGCGCCGTCGCGGCCGCTCTCCTAGGCTCGTAGGCAGGGGCGGCCGCCCCGGCCCTGCTTTCCTGTCAGGCACCAGCCGACATAGCGAGCACGCGAGGAAGCACCGAGAAAGGCAGTCATCATGCGTGTCGACCCGACCGACCCGGACACTTTCGTGGACGACAGCGACACCGCCGAATTCGACGTGGAGGCGCCGGAGGCGGACGCCCAGGAGCAGTACGCCGATCTCGCACCGCAGCGCGACGAGGCGCTGACCCGCATCGACCCGTCCGCCGCGAACGAGGCGGACCTCGCCGAGCAGGCCCGGGTCGTCGAGCTGAACGAAGACGAATACCGATGACCTGGGACGTTATGTCGCATTGGTGCGGCGGGGCCGGAGAGAAATTCTCGGCCTTGACCGCGCACAGCCGGGTTACCCAAAAGTACGATGGCGGGCGCGGTGCACCACCTTGTACTGGCCGCGTAGGGAACGATTTCTGGGAGGCAGCGTGAGCGCCATCGAGCAGACCGAGGCCGCACGCCCGCGGGGCACACGCCTGCCACGCCGCGCCCGGCGGAACCAGCTTCTGGGCGCGGCCCAGGAGGTTTTCGTCGCACAGGGCTACCACGCCGCGGCAATGGACGACATCGCCGAGCGGGCCGGCGTCAGCAAGCCGGTGCTCTACCAGCACTTCCCGGGGAAGCTGGAGCTCTACCTGGCGCTGCTGGACCAGCACTGCGAGGCGCTGCTCCATTCGGTGCGCTCGGCGCTGGCGTCGACCACCGACAACAAGCAGCGGGTCGCGGCCACGATGGACGCCTACTTCGCGTACGTCGAGGACCCGGGCGGCGCCTTCCGGCTGGTCTTCGAGTCGGACCTGACCAACGAGCCGGCGGTCCGCGAGCGGGTGGACAAGGTGTCGCTGGAGTGCGCCGAGGCCATAAGCGCGGTGATCGCCGAGGACACCGGCCTGTCGCAGGACGAGTCGATGCTGCTCGCGGTGGGCCTGGGCGGTGTCTCCCAGGTGGTGGCGCGCTACTGGCTCTCCTCCGGCAGCGCGGTCCCGCGGGAGACCGCGGTGGCCCTGCTCACGTCGCTCGCCTGGAAGGGCATCGCCGGCTTCCCGTTGCACGGCAGCGACACGCACTGACCCTGTTCGCTGCGGGCGTGTTCCACGGCGTCCTGCCCGTCCCCGTACCGGGCTAATGTGTGCTGCGTACGGCGCGGATGACCGCGCATCCTCCCCCAGCGGTGCTGGGGGACCCCCAGATCGTCGGAGGGACAAAAGCCGTGGAGGTCAAGATCGGCGTGCAGCACGCACCCCGCGAGATCGTTCTGGAGAGCGGGCAGTCTGCCGAGGAGGTCGAGCGGGCGGTGGCCGAGGCGCTGGCCGGCAAGTCGGAGCTGCTCAAGCTGGCGGACGAACACGGCCGCAAGATCCTGGTCCCGGCGGACCGGGTGGCCTACGTGGAGATCGGCGAGCCGGCCGGCCGCAAGGTCGGATTCGGCGCGCTCTGATCGACGGGCGCCGCACGGCGCCCGCCAAGAACGAGGGCGGCGGCCCGGGGGACGCGTTCCCCTGGGCCGCCGCCTTTTCCCGTAGTCCGTCCCGGTCCGCGCCGGGTGCCCGGCCCGCTGCGCTGATCGGGCAGCGGAGCGGCGCACCGAGGGTTGCTGCCGCCGCCCCCTGGGTACGACCGCCTACGACCGATTTGTTCGCCCGACGGATCGACACACCCCGCCACCGGCGTGGTGCCCGGAGTTCGCACGGAACGTGGGAGGGAAGAGCATGATCTTCGAAGCGCTCGGAGCCGTGGCCATCGGCCTCGCCATCGCGGTCGTCGCCATGCGCCGGCTGCCCGACCGCTTCCCCGCGCGCGGTCTCACCCTGGCGACCGGCCCGGTCGCGGCCCTGCTCGGCGCGCTGCTGACCCGCTCGATCCTCGGTGCGGGGCATCCCGTCCAGGTGATGCTCGCCGCGGTCGCCGTGAGTGCCGCGCTGCTCTCGGTCCTGGTGCGCCCGCCGCGCAACCGTCTTCGGCGGCCGGCCGCCACGCTGAAGGGGCACCGGACGGCCTGAAGCGCCCGGCGCCCTTCCTCGGACGTCCTGCGTCGGCCGTCAGGCCGCCAGGCCCAGCGCCGCCATCCGCTTGGTGTGCGCCTCGGTGATCCGGGAGAACATCCGGCCCACCTCCGCCAGGTCGAAGCCGTCGGCGACCCCGCCCACCAGCATCGTGGACAGCGCGTCGCGGTCCGCGACGACCCGCTGGGCCTGGGAGAGCGCCTCGCCCATCAGCCGGCGGGCCCACAGCGCGAGCCGTCCGCCGACCCGCGGCTCGGCCTCGATGGCGGCCCGTACCTTCTCCACGGCGAAGGACGCGTGCCCGGTGTCGTCCAGCACGGTCAGCACCAGATCGCGGGTGTCGGCGTCCAGCCGCGCCGCGACCTCGCGGTAGAAGTCACTGGCGATCGAGTCGCCCACGTACGCCTTGACCAGGCCCTCCAGCCAGTCCGACGGCGCGGTCTGGCGGTGGAACTCGTCCAGTGCGGCGGCGAACGGCTCCATCGCCTCGTTCGGCTCGGCCTCGATCTGCGACAGCCGCTCCCGCAGCCGCTCGAAGTGGTGGAACTCGGCCGAGGCCATCTTGGCCAGTTCGGCCTTGTCGTCCATCGTCGGCGCGAGCTTGGCGTCCTCCGCCAGGCGCTCGAAGGCGGACAGCTCGCCGTACGCGAGCGCGCCGAGCAGATCGATCACGGCGGCCCGGTAGTGCGGGTCGGCGGATGCCTGCACCCAGTTCTGGGCGGCGATCCCGGTGTGTTCTTGCGTGTCAGCCGCAGCGTTGTCAGGCGTTCCCATGGCGGCACAATAGCCCGCGCGGCGCCGCGGGGAAGGCCCTGGTCAGCCAGTTCCGTTCACCCGTCCGATCGGCCCGCCGGACCGGCGCGGGGGCGGTGCGCGGGGACGTGACGTATTCCTCACTCATACACGCCTTCGGATGGGGGCGCCGCATCCGGGGTACAGTGGTATTTGGACCTGCCGAGTATCGGTGGGTCGTTCCACGAAGCGGATGCCCGGTCGGTGGCCCGATCGGCTCCAAACCGACCGCCCTCCCCCGCGGCGCGTACGTAGACGTACGCACAGCAGGAGGCACACCGCTCGCGGCAGGAGCGCCTGAGCGTTGGCAGTGGTCCCGCGCCACCGGCCCCATCAGGCCGGCCCCGTACGAAACCGTGCGACGGTGCGGTACGACCCCCTTCGCCGCCTCACGCCGCGTCTCACAGAAGAGGCAAGATTCTGTCTACGTTTCGAGACCTCGGGATTTTCCCCGAGACCGCCGAGGCCCTGGAAGCCGTCGGTATCGTTTCCCCCTTTCCGATCCAGGAGCTGACGCTCCCCGTCGCCCTCTCCGGCAACGACGTCATCGGCCAGGCCAAGACCGGCACCGGCAAGACCCTGGGCTTCGGACTTCCGCTCATCGAGCGGGTCACCGTTCCGGCGGACGTCGAGGCGGGCCGCTCGCAGCCCGAGCAGCTGACCGAGGCGCCGCAGGCCCTCGTCGTCGTCCCCACCCGTGAGCTGTGCCAGCAGGTCACCAACGACCTGCTCACCGCCGGCAAGGTCCGCAACGTCCGGGTGCTGGCGATCTACGGCGGCCGGGCCTACGAGCCCCAGGTCGAGGCGCTGAAGAAGGGCGTCGACGTGGTCGTCGGCACGCCCGGCCGGCTGCTGGACCTCGCGGGCCAGAAGAAGCTCAACCTCTCCCAGGTCAAGAGCCTGGTTCTGGACGAGGCCGACGAGATGCTCGACCTGGGCTTCCTGCCCGACGTCGAGAAGATCATCCAGCTGCTGCCGGCCAAGCGGCAGACGATGCTGTTCTCCGCGACCATGCCGGGCCAGGTCATCTCCCTGGCCCGCCGCTACATGTCGCAGCCCACGCATATCCGCGCCACCGCGCCGGACGACGAGGGCCAGACCGTCGCCAACACCACCCAGCACGTCTTCCGCGCGCACTCCATGGACAAGCCGGAGATGGTCGCGCGCATCCTCCAGGCCGAGGGCCGCGGCCTGGCCATGGTCTTCTGCCGTACGAAGCGGACCGCGGCGGACATCGCCGACCAGCTCGCCCGGCGCGGCTTCGCGTCCGGCGCGGTGCACGGCGACCTCGGCCAGGGCGCCCGCGAACAGGCGCTGCGCGCGTTCCGCAACGGCAAGGTCGACGTCCTGGTCTGCACCGACGTCGCCGCCCGCGGTATCGACGTCGAGGGTGTGACGCACGTCATCAACTACCAGTCGCCCGAGGACGAGAAGACCTATCTGCACCGCATCGGCCGCACCGGCCGGGCGGGCGCCAAGGGCACCGCGATCACCCTCGTCGACTGGGACGACATCCCGCGCTGGAAGCTGATCAACAAGGCGCTGGACCTGCCGTTCGACGAGCCGGAGGAGACCTACTCCACCTCGCCGCACCTCTATGAGCAGCTCAACATCCCCGAGGGCACCAAGGGCGTGCTGCCGCGCGCCGAGCGCACCCGGGCCGGGCTCGCCGCGGAAGAGGTCGAGGACCTGGGCGAGACCGGCGGCCGCGGCCGCGGTCCCCGCCGGGGCGCGGCCGTCGAGGAGGAGCGCCCCAAGCGCACCCGTACACCGCGGCAGCGCCGCCGTACCCGCAGCGGCGCGCCGGTGGACGACCCGGCTGCTTCCGAGACGAAGGCGACCGGGTCGCTCGATGCCGCCGAGGGCACCGCGGCCGGTGAGGAGTCCGCGGAACCGCGGCAGCCGCGCCGGCGCCGGCGTACCCGCGGCGCGCAGACCGGGGCGACGATCCCGGTGGCGGGCACCGCCCCGGCGCCGGCCACGGAGTCCGCCGACGTGGTCGCCGAGGCCGCCCCGGCCGCCGCCCCGGCCGAGGTGACCGAGGCCCCGGCCAGGCCGAAGCGGACCCGCACCCGGACCCGCAAGGCCGCCGAGCCGGCCGCGACGGACGCCGCCGAGGCCGCGCAGGCCGTGGTGGACACCGCCGAGGGCACCGAGGAGGCGCCGGCCAAGCCGAAGCGCACCCGGACCCGTAAGGCGGCCGCCGCCGAGCCGGCCACCACCGAGGCCGCCGAGGCCGTGGTGGACGGCGTCGAGGGCACCGATGAGGCGCCCGCCAAGCCGAAGCGGACGCGGACCCGCAAGACCGCCGCGGCCAAGGCCACCACCACCGAGACCCCCGTGGTCGCGGAGGAGGCGCCGGCGAAGCCGAAGCGGACGCGCAAGACAGCGGCGAAGACCGCTGCCGCCAAGAAGACCGTGGCCGCGGCCCCCGCCGCCGTCGACGGCGAGGAGGCTCCGGCCAGGCCGAAGCGCACCCGGACCCGTAAGGCCGTCGCCGCCCAGCCGGCCGACTGACGCCGTACGGCCCGACCGGCCCGATCGACCGGACGACCCGGCCCCGCTCCCCGCGGGTGCCGGGTCGTTCGGCGTCCCGGCCCGGTTTTCCCGGACGGCCCGGATAACCTCACTCCATGAGCAGGCCGCCCACCCTCACGCTGCCCCCGTGCGCCCGCGCGTACCGACTCGACACCGACCGCGGCGAGTTCGCCGTCCATGAGGCCCGGCCGGACGGCGCGCCGATCGGGACCGCGCTGCTGGTGCCCGGTTTCACCGGCAGCAAGGAGGACTTCATCGCCTTGCTGTCGCCGCTCGCCGCGGCCGGGTTCCGGGCGGTCGCGGTGGACGGCCGCGGCCAGCACGAGTCCCCCGGCCCGCGGGACGAACGGGCTTACGCACAGCGGGAGTTGGCGCTCGACGTACTGGCCCAGGCGCGGGCCGTGCAGCAGGCCGGGAACGGTCCGCTGCATCTGCTCGGGCATTCGCTGGGCGGCCTGATCACCCGGGCCGCGGTGCTGCTCGACGCCGCCCCGTTCCGTTCGCTCACCGTGCTCAGCTCCGGTCCGGGGGCCATCGAGACCTCCCAGCAGACCCGGGTGCGGATGCTGATCGACGCGCTCGGCTCGCTCGGCATGGAGGACGTCTGGCGGGCGATGCGCGAGCTGGACCCGCCGGAGGCGGCGGACGCCGAGACCCCGCCGGAGATCGGCGCGTTCCTGCACCGACGCTGGCTGAACACCGTCCCCGAGCAGCTGATGGCGACCGGCCGGCAGATGCTGGCGGAGCCCGACCGGGTGGCGCAGCTGGCCCGCACCGGGCTCCCCGTGCATGTCGTCTCCGGGTCCCTGGACTACGCCTGGCCGGTGCCGTCGATGGACGACATGGCGCGCCGGCTGTCGGCCCGGCGCACCGTCATCGAGGGCGCCGAGCACTCCCCCAACGTCGAACGCCCGGAGAAGACCGCCGAGGCGCTGACCGGCTTCTGGAGCGGGGTGGGCTAGCACCCGGGGCCCGGGGCCGGGGGCCGTCCCTGGCCGTGCGTCGGGGTCTCCCTTACGGGTCCGGCCGTGCGTCAGGGGCTCCGTACGGTCCGGCCGTGCGTCAGGAGTCCCGTGCGGGTCCGGCCGTGCATCAGGGTCTCCCCTACGGGTCCGGCCGGACGGCGGTGGCGTCGGCGGTGGCGTCCGGCAGTGGCATCCGGCGGGGTGTCGTCGGGACAGCGCCGGACGGTTCGGCGAGCATCGAAAGGAAACGGGCGGGCCCGGGCGGCCCGTCCGGCACCGGCTGCCGACGAAGGGCCCGACATGACCGAGAACCCCCAGGACGATCCGCACGGCATCGCGCTCACCCGCACCTTCGACGCCCGCCGCGATCTGGTCTTCGAGGCCTGGACCACGCCCGCGCACTTCGCGTACTGGTTCGGTGGGGAGCTCACGGTGCCGGTCGAGCGGATGACGATGGACGTCCGGCCGGGTGGGACGTGGAGTCTGGTCATGCACTCCCCGGACGGCAGTGAGCTGCCGTTCTCCGGGGTGTACCGGGAGGTCGTACCGCCGGAGCGGCTGGAGTTCACGCTCAACGACGCCTATGCGCCGAGCAGTTCGGAGGGCGAACTGATCAGGGTGACCCTGAGCGATCTCGGGGACCGGACGGAGATGGCCTTCCGGCAGCTCGGCGGCAATCTCACCTCGGAGCAGTACCAGCAGGCGGAGGCGGGCTGGTCGAGCTTCTTCGACCGGCTCGCGGGCCTCCTCGCCCGGGCCTGAGCCGCTCCAGCGTTGCCCGGGGTCTCCGCCGGAGCTGTCCGTGAGGGGCGCCCCGGAGCTGTCCCTGAGGTGCCCCAGGAGCTGTCCCCGAGGTTCTCCCCTAGAGCTGTCCCTGGACGTGCTCCCAGAAGCCGTCCCGCAGCACCCGGCGCAGGTCGGCGTGGCCGCGCAGGGAGTGGTGCAGCAGCGCCTCGGCGGCGGTCAGCAGCTCCTGGTCGACGGGGCCGGGGAGGTACGGGTGTCCGGGCAGCAGTCCGGCCGCCCATTCCCGGCCGCGCTCCGCGAGCCACTGGGCGGCGACCCGGGCGCCGACGAAGCGGACCTCCTCCCGGCCGGGCGCCGGCCCCTCGCCACCGGGCTGCTCGGTGACGTCGATGCCGGTCCGCCGGGTGACGTAGGGCTTGCAGAAGTCCAGGTCGAAGACGCGGGTGCTGTCGGCCTCCCACAGCAGCGGTTCGGCCTGGTTGCGGCCGGCCGGTGCCTCGATGCCCCACAGGTGTACCCGGGCGCCGTAGCCCTGGGCGGCCTCGACCGCGGAGACCAGGTCCTCGTCGCCGCCGATGAGCACCGCGTCGGTGATCGCGCGGTGCCGGGCCAGCGACTCCAGGTCCGAGCGGATCAGGGAATCGACGCCCTTCTGCTGGTTGTTGGCGTTGAGGTTGCCGAGCCTGACCTTCACGTCCGGCAGTTCGGCGATCCGCTGCTGCTCGGGGGTGTGGAGGCGGCGGCGGGCGCCGTCGTACCAGTAGACCCGCAGCAGCCGGCTGTCCGGGAAGATCGTCCGGGCCCGGTCGATGAAGGCCTCGATGATCCCCTCGGCGTCCAGCTCGAAGCCCTTGCGGTCCTCGGTGCCGGCGACGAGCTTCCCCGCGGCGGCGTAGACATAGCCGGCGTCGACGAAGGCGGCGTGCACCGAGGGGGTCGTGCCGACCTTGTTGAGGACCCGGGCGAGCAGCTCGTTGGTGCGCGCCATCCCGGCGGCGAGCGCGGCGAGGTCGGTGGGGCCCGGGGGCTGGAGGTCGTTCATACCGGACCCATTGTCCGGGCGTCCGCTCGGCGGGCACAACCGCTCTACCTGCGAGTATTTAGACCGTCGAAAAATTTCTTTAGCGTAGGGAATGATTGCAGGGTGCGGGTCGTTGTACCGGTACGGAAGGACGGGCGACGAGGCCCCTCATTCCGTCTCACTCACGTTCTCCGCAGGAGGATTCCGACGAAGGGAGAAGCCTGATGCGCTTCGAGATCATGCGCCTGGACGATGTCGACGGCACGGCCGTGGACAGCACTGTCGTGGACGCCGCCTCCGTCAACCGGATCGTGCAGCAGGCCGCCGCAACCGGCCAGCGCATCTACATCCGCCCGGCCGACACCGCCGCCCGTTAATCCCTGGCCGCCGAAGGCCACCGACGCCGCACCGCCCCCGTACGGAACATGCCGTACGGGGGCGCTGCCGTACCTAGGGGCGGCGCGCCCAGGACCCTGGGTCAGGGACCGGCGCGCACCGGACCCCGGGGCAGGGGGCGGCGCGTGCAGGGCCCCGGGGCAGGGGCCGACGCGCACACGGGGCCCCGGGTGCGGCCCCGCCGCCTCAGGCCGCCTGGATGACCTGCAGCACGCCGTTGATGATCTGCTGCACGGCCAGCGCGGACAGCATCATGCCCGCCAGCCGGGTCACCAGGACCACCCCGCCGTCCTTGATCACGCGGATGATCACCAGCGAGAACCGCATCACCAGATACAGCACCACATGGATCGCCGCGATCGCCGCCCATACGGAGACCTGGGCCGCGAACCCGTGCGCGTGCTGCACCGCGAGGATCACCGACACGATGGCACCGGGCCCGGCCAGCAGCGGCATGCCCAGCGGCACCAGCGCCACATTGACGTCCTTGGTCTGGGTCGGCTCCTCCGACTTCCCGGTCAGCAGGTCCAGCGCGACCAGCAGGAGCAGCAGTCCGCCCGCGATCATCAGCGCGGGCGTCGAGATGTGCAGCCGGCCCAGGATCTGCCGGCCGAACAGCCCGAAGACGGCGATCACGCAGAACGCCACGGCGGCGGCCTGCCAGGCCATCCGGCGCTGGACCTTGGCTGGCCGGCCGGAGGTGAGGGCGAGGAAGATCGGGGTGATCCCCGGCGGGTCCATGATCACGAAAAGCGTGACGAAAAGGGTGCTGAAGACGGCGACGTCGAACATGGTTGGCCTTGCGAGAGGTGGTACGGACGAGCGGAAATCGGGGCGGTCACGGGCCGGCACGAGGCGTGCGCGGGCCCGGGAGAGACGACGGAAGAACAGGACGGGGGGAGCCGGTACGGCGCGCGGGGCGCGGACCGGCGGGCGGGCGGCACGATGCGCGCCTTCGGTGCGGCGCGCGGTCGTCACCCGCGGCGGGGCTCAGCCGCCCGCGCCGGGGACCGGGAAGGCGCCGGTGGCGCGGCGCACGATCTCCCCGTAGATCTCGGGGTCGGTGGTGTGGTCACCGAGCCGGCAGGTCTTGCGGCTGCCGTGGTAATCGCTGGAGCCGGTGGTCAGCAGGCCGAGGTCGGCGGCCAACCCGCGCAGCCGGGCGCGGGTCGGCGCGTCGTGGTCCATGTGGTCGACCTCGATGCCGTCCAGGCCGGCCGCGGCGAGCTCGGCCATCGCGCTCTCCGGTACGCACCTGCCGCGCTTGACGGCCAGTGGGTGCGCGAAGACGGTGACCCCGCCCGCGGCCTTGACCAGCCGGATCGCGTCGAACGGGTCGAGCTCGTGCTTCTCCACGTACGCCGGGCCGTCGCTGGCGAGCCAGGAGTCGAAGGCCTCGTTGACCGAGCCGACGACGCCCAGCTCCATGAGGGCGGTGGCGATGTGCGGGCGGCCCACGGCGCCGTCGCCGGCGATCCGGGCGACCTGCTCCCAGGTGACCGGGACGCCGTGCTCGCGGAGCTTGTCGATGATGGCCCGGGCCCGCGGCACCCGGTCGTCGCGGACCAGCTCCCGCTCGCGGGCGAGTTCGGGCTCCTCGGGGTCGAAGAGGTAGGCGAGCATATGGAGGCTCACCCCGTCGATCCGGCAGGAGAGTTCGGCGCCGGTGACCAGCGTCAGCCCCTCGGGCAGCGCGGCCCGCGCCTCGGCGTGGCCGGCGACGGTGTCGTGGTCGGTCAGCGCGACGACGTCCAGCCCGGCGGCCGCGGCGCCGCGCACCAGCTCGGCCGGGGTGTCCGTACCGTCGGAAGCCGTGGAGTGGGTGTGCAGATCGATGCGCACGACGCGGACTCCAGACTGCTGCGGGACGGACGGGGGACCTCAGAAGGATAACCGGGCCGCCGGACACCCCGGCCCGCGCCGGCGGGCGGCCCCTCCCCGGACGGCCCGCCGAGGTCAGCCCAGGACGCGCGGGGAGAGCGCCCCGCACGGCAGCAGGTCCACCTCGGCGCCCGCCTCGCGCAGATCGGTCAGCACCAGTTCGCCGTACATCAGCAGCCCGGACTGCTCGGGCCAGGCGATCGCCCACAGCCACAGCCCGCGCGCCTCGCCGGCGAAGACCGCGCGGTCCGGCGGCGCAGCGTTCACCTGCCAGAGCGGAGTGGGCCGGCCGGCCGCCAGCACCTTCGCCTGCGGGGGTTTGTCGACACACAGGTGGGAGCCGGGGTCGGGGCCGTCGATACCGGCGTAGCGCGCACCGAGCCCGACGCCCAGTTCCTCGGCGATCAGGAGGAGTTCACCGGGTCCGCCGAGCGGTCCGGGGCCCGAGCAGGCCACCGCGGTCGCCCGGCCGCCGCTGCGGTCGTCGCCCGCACAGGCCACGCCGGTGAACAGCCAGCCGACCGGCAGCGGCCAGGGCATCCAGACGGGGACCTGCGCGCGGTGCACGACGACGCCGAGCGCCTCGACGCTCGGCGGGACGACCGGCTGGAGCGGATGCACGGTGCCGTGCACGGAACACTGCCAGGTGTCGGAGAAGAGACCGGGCGCCCGTACCCGGCCTCCGCACTTCGGGCAACTGGGTTCGCCCCTCATAAGGACCAACGGTCCTCCAGGCCCGCCGCCGCGTCAAGGACGATCACCCGACCGATGTGTGCGGAATCACTTGCCACGCCGCGCACTTGACCACTCCGGCGCCTCCCGCCACCCACCCGAAAAACTAGTTGCAGCTTGCATTTTTTAGGCCCCCTAACTTAATATGTGCAATGGTCAACGATCTTCGGCGAGGGGAAGGGGAACCGCGGCATGAGCGGCATCACGAGCAGTGGCCACGGCGGTGGCACGACGGCCGATCCGTTCGACGAGGGCGGCGGCACCCTGCTGCGTCAGCCGAAGGCCGTCTGGGCCACGGCCGGCGCCTCGGTCGTGGCCTTCATGGGCATCGGCCTGGTCGACCCGATTCTCCCCTCGATCGCCCAGGGCCTCCACGCCTCCCACAGCCAGGTCTCCCTGCTGTTCACCTCGTACTTCCTGATCACCGCCGTCGCGATGCTGCTCACCGGCTTCGTCTCCAGCCGCATCGGCGGCCGCAGGACCCTGCTGCTCGGCCTCGCCTTCGTGGTGGTCTTCGCCGCCCTCTCGGGCATGTCCGGCTCGGTCGGCGCACTCGTCGGCTTCCGGGCCGGCTGGGGCCTCGGCAACGCGCTCTTCGTCTCCACCGCCCTCGCGGTCATCGTGGGCGCGGCCGCGGGAGGCAGCGCGGCGGCGATCCTGCTCTACGAGTCCGCGCTCGGCCTCGGCATGGCCTGCGGCCCCCTGCTCGGCGCGGCCCTCGGCAACGTCAGCTGGCGCTACCCCTTCTTCGGTACGGCCACGCTGATGGCGATCGGCTTCCTGTGCATCACGGCGTTCCTCAAGGAGCAGCCCAGGCCCGCCCGCAAGACCTCGCTCCTCGACCCGATCAGGGCGCTCGGCCACGGCGGCCTGGCCGCGGCGGCCGGCTCGGCGTTCTTCTACAACTACACGTTCTTCACCGTGCTGGCCTTCACGCCGTTCGTGCTGCACCTGACCCCGTACCGCTCCGGCGCGGTGTTCTTCGCCTGGGGCGTGCTGCTCGCGGTCTTCTCGGTACTCGTGGCCCCGCGCCTGCAGGCGCGGTTCGGCTCGCTGAAGGTGCTCGGCGGCTCGCTGGTGCTGCTCGCGGTGGACGTGCTCGTCCTCGGCTACGGCGACCACACCACGGCCGTCGTCTGCACGATCCTGTCCGGCGCCTTCATCGGCGTGAACAACACGGTCTACACCGAGCTGGCGCTGGGCGTGTCGGACGCCCCGCGCCCGGTGGCGAGCGCGGGCTACAACTTCGTCCGCTGGTTCGCGGCCGCGGCGGCGCCCTTCCTCGCGCCGCAGATCGAGGAGTGGACCGACCTCCACATACCGTTCGTGGTCGCCGCGGTCACCGCGGTGCTGGGCGCGCTGGTGGTCGTCGTACGGCGGAACGCCCTCGCTCACGACGCCACGGAGCACCAGCCGCAGCACGCGACCCGGGACGGCGTCACGGTCTTCGCCAACTGACGTTTTCCGAGCGGCACTTGGTGAGTTCGCTCACTCCGCCTCAGTCGAGCGGGACGGCCTTACGGGCGGGATCCCGCAGATCCGTCCCGTTCGCGAGCCAGCGCTCCTGGAGGGCCTCCGCCCCGTGCACCCGCTTCCAGGCGGCCTCGTTGGGCGTCATCGGCAGCAGCGGCAGGAACCGTACGGGGTCCATCGGAGCGTCCAGCTCCAGGTCCTCGATCAGCCCGCCCGACTCGGCGACCAGGACCGAGCTGAAGGGCGCGCCGGGCCACAGCGGCTCACCCACGTCCAGGGAGGCGCCCGGCGCCACCACGACGCCCTCGACCTGCGGGGACGCGGCGAGCACGGCCAGCGGGCGGAGCACCTTGTCGGTGTCGGCGCGGCCGGCCTTCACCGACAGCAGGAGTTCGGCGCGCGGCCCCTTCAGCGGGTCCGCGACCACCGCCGTGGGGTCGGCCATCGGCTGGGCGGACATCCCGAGCGTGGCGTAGCGCACCACCCCGTTGTCCACGAAGCGGAGCACCTCGATACGGTCGGTGCCGAGGAAGGTGACGGCGGCGCGCGCGTCCGGCTCGCCCAGACTCGTCCGCAGCCGGGCTTCGACCAGCTCAAGAACATCAGACATGCCGCGAGCATATGGCCGGTCCGCCGACCGGCCGTCGGCCGTCCGTGAGTCCGCTGCGCGACAGAGCTGTTGTTCGTATGGAACAGGCAAAGCGGCACCGTGGCGCTCCAGGCGGCTGATAGCCTTGCCGTCTGGTCAGGGAATGACGTTCGTCCCCCAGCGGGGACCGGCCGGAGGAGGTGGGGCTGCGGTGGATCCGAGTCGACCGTGCAGTACCGATAGCTCTCCTGTCATCCCCCTCGCGCAATCACTCTCCTGATCGAGAGCTTCCGTACCCCGCCGCAGAGCGGCGAAACCGGGGAAGCGCCTTTGCGCCGGATGTAGATGACGGAAGAGCGCCTTCGCCTCTTTGTTCCGTGTTCTGCGAATCGCCGTCAGCATCCGCACGGAGCGCCGCCCGCTTTGCGGACGTACCGCCGATGACGCTGCGTACGTCCACGTTCCGGGCAGCGTTGCGCCCCGCGCCCGCGTTGACGGCCGGCCCGTGAAGGAGCCCGCCCATGTCGATGATCCGTGACCTGCGCGCCGCCGTCCGCCCGTCCCGGCGCCGCGACGACGCCCCGTACCGCTCCGAGAGCACCGCCCCGGCCTGCGCCAACAGCGCCATCGTCGACTGCGGGGTGTACCGCGAGGGCCGCCGGGTGAGCAACCACGTCACCCCGGCCGAGGCGATGGCCTCCGTACGCGCCGACGGCGGCTTCATCTGGGTGGGGCTGCACGAGCCCACCGAGGCCGAATTCGCCGGTATCGCCAAGGAGTTCGGGCTGCACCCGCTCGCCGTCGAGGACGCCGTGCACGCCCACCAGCGGCCCAAGCTGGAGCGCTACGACGACACGCTGTTCACCGTCTTCAAGACCGTCCACTACGTCGAGCACGCCGAGCTGACCGCCACCAGCGAGGTCGTGGAGACCGGCGAGGTGATGTGCTTCACCGGCCGGGACTTCATCGTGACCGTGCGGCACGGCGGCCAGGGCTCCCTGCGGGCGCTCCGGCACCGGCTGCAGGACGACCCGGAGCTGCTGGCCAAGGGGCCGTCCGCGGTCCTGCACGCCATCGCCGACCAGGTGGTCGACGGCTACATGGCGGTGGCCGGCGCGGTCCAGGACGACATCGACGAGGTGGAGATCGACGTCTTCAGCTCGGGCACCAACGGCAAGGGCAACGGCTCCAAGAGCTCCGCCAAGGGCGGCGACGCCGGGCGGATCTACCAACTCAAGCGCGAGGTACTGGAGTTCAAGCGCGCGGTGTCGCCGCTGCTGCGGCCGATGCAGCTGCTCAGCGAGCGGCCGATGCGGCTGGTCGACTCCGACATCCAGAAGTACTTCCGGGACGTCGCGGACCACCTGGCGCGGGTCAACGAGCAGGTGCTGTCCTTCGACGACCTGCTCAACTCGATCCTGCAGGCCAACCTCGCGCAGGCGGCGGTGGCGCAGAACGAGGACATGCGCAAGATCACGGCCTGGGCGGCGATCTTCGCGGTGCCCACGATGATCGCCGGCATCTACGGCATGAACTTCACCTACATGCCGGAGCTGCACTGGAAGTACGGCTATCCGGCGATGATGGTCGTCACGGTCGCCATCTGCTTCGGCATCCACCGCGGCTTCAAGCGCAACGGGTGGTTGTGAGCCCTGGCGGGTGCGGCGGTTCCGGCCGGGGGTCCGGGGGTTGCCCCCCGGGAGGACACAGCAAGCGCAACGGGTGGTTGTGAGCCCTGGCGGGTGCGGCGGTTCCGGCCGGGGGTCCGGGGGTTGCCCCCCGGGAGGACACAGCAAGCGCAACGG
>NZ_JBHWDV010000032.1:0-11687 GCF_042734445.1 Streptomyces sp. NPDC059649 | reverse complement strand
GTGGTTGTGAGCCCAGCCCGTCTCAGGCCCTGGGCGGCCCCGGGCGCCCGCGTCCGGGGCCATTAGGCTGAGCCGTATGACGGAGACCGTGTCGCAGGCCCTGCAGGATCGGGCGCTCATCGAGGAGGCCACGAAGAAGTCCGGCCTCATCTGGGTGCGGGGGACGACGGGCCCCGCCCGGGCGCTGTGGCACGTCTGGCACGACGGCGCGGTCTGCCTCGTCGGTGACGGCAGCGGTGAGCAGCCGCTGGCCGACCTCGGACTGACCGACGGCGGCCCGGCGACGGTCACCGTACGCAGCAAGGACAAGGGCGGCCGGCTGGTCGCCTGGCAGGCCAGGGTCGTCGAGGCGGCGCCGGAGAGCGAGGCCTGGCGGTCCGCCGTCGAGGAGCTGAAGGGCAAGCGGCTCAACGCCCCGGACGCGGACACCCTCACCGAACGCTGGGCGCGCGAGTGCCGGGTACTGCGACTGGAGCCGGCCGGCGCGGAGGCCGTACAGCGGCCCGGCCGGATGCCCGAGGAGTCACACGCCGCGCCGCCGTTGGCGAGCCCCGCGATCACCCGCCGCCCGATCCCGGCGGCGCTGCCGAAGCTGCTGCGCCGCGGCCGCAAGGGCTGACCGGACGTTCCCGGGCCGCGGCCCGGGCCCGGCGGCTCAGTGCGCGCCGGAGATCCGCGACCCGTAGTCGACGACCTGGTCCTTCGCCGGGGCCCGGAGGTCCACGCGCCGGTCCCAGTCGCCGAGCCGGACCACGCCCGCGCCGCCCGCGCGCTGCAGCCGCAGCGGGTACGGCGTGCCCTCCAGCGAGACGTCCAGGATGCCGCCGGCGCCGGCCCCGGCGGCCAGCCGGACGGTGCGGACACCGCCGACGCTGGAACGGTCCTTGGCCGTCAGCTTGCCGCGCAGCCCGAGCAGGCTGACGAGCAGGGTGTCCTTGTCGGTGAAGCCGCTGAATTTCCGGTAGACCGGGTCGGAGGCGGGCACCTTGACGTATTTGCCGCCGAGTTTCTGCGCCGCACCGGACGCGCCGCTCTTCTCGCCCGCCCAGAAGGCCGCGTCCGCCTTCAGATAGAGCGCGCTGCCGACCCGCAGCAGCTGGAAGGCGGCTGCCTTGGTGGTCAGTTCGCCCTTGGCGCCGTTCTCGGCCAGGCTCATGTCGAGCTTGTACGTGCGGCCCTTGCTGACGAGGTTGCCGGTGAGGTGGACCGTGCCGGCGCGCTCGGCGGCGGCCTGCGCCTTGGCCTGGATCTTCGTCGGGGGCAGCTTCGCCACGCCGTTGGTGCCGGCGTCCGGGTCCTCGTCCGCGCCGCAGCCGGCCAGCCCCGCGGCCAGTACCGCGCAGACCGCCCCCGCGAGCGCGGCGCGCCCCGTACGGCGGGCTCCGGGCAGGCGTCGGGGGCGGGCCCCCGGGGGGATTGCGCTCACGTGGGCTCTGCCTCCTGATGCGGGTGACCTCGACAGCAGTACGGCAGCGTACCTGGGACGTACGGGCGCGTCGGGGGGATACCTGGCGGTCACCCTACGGCGTCCTCCACCGGGGCGGCGCGGCCCGGGGCGCGTTAGCCTGAACCCGAATTGATGCCTCGTTTCCGGCAAAAAACGGGAGAGAAAGGGCGGCGCTCTGCATGGCAGTGGTGACTCCCCGGGTCTTCGTCTCCCACCTCTCCGGCAGCGCCGTCTTCGACCCCAACGGCGACCCGGTCGGCCGGCTGCGGGACCTCGTCGCGCTGCTGCGGGTCGGCGCCCGCCCGCCGCGGCTGCTCGGGCTGGTCGTCGAGGTGATCAGCCGGCGCCGGATCTTCGTGCCGATGACCCGGGTGACCGGTATCGAGTCCGGGCAGATCGTGATCACCGGCGTGATCAACATGCGGCGGTTCGAGCAGCGGTCGTCGGAGACGCTGGTGCTCGGCGAGCTGCTGGACCGGCGGGTGCGGCTGGTGGAGACCGACGAGGAGGCCACCGTCCTCGACATCGGCATCACCCGGCTGCCGGCCCGCCGCGACTGGGAGATCGACAAGGTCTTCGTCCGCAAGGGCAAGGGCAGGGGCGGGGCGCTGCGCCGCAAGGGCGAGACGCTGACCGTCGAGTGGTCGGCGGTGACCGGCTTCTCGCTGGAGGAGCACGGCCAGGGCGCGGAGAGCCTGCTGGCCACCTTCGAGCAGCTGCGGCCGGCGGACCTGGCCGGCGTGCTGCACCACCTGTCCGCCAAACGGCGCGGTGAGGTCGCCGCGGCGCTGGACGACGCCCGGCTCGCCGACGTCCTGGAGGAGTTGCCGGAGGACGACCAGCTGGAGATCATCGGCAAGCTGAAGGACGAACGGGTCGCCGACGTCCTGGAGGCGATGGACCCCGACGACGCCGCCGATCTGCTCTCCGAGCTGCCGGACGAGGACAAGGAGCGGCTGCTGGCCCTGATGCGGCCGGAGGAGGCCGCCGACGTGCGGCGGCTGATGTCCTACGAGGAGCGCACCGCGGGCGGGCTGATGACCACCGAGCCGATCGTGCTGCGCCCGGACGCCACGGTCGCCGACGCGCTGGCCCGGGTCCGCGACCCGGACCTCTCCCCGGCGCTCGCCGCCCAGGTGTACGTGTGCCGGCCGCCCGACGAGACCCCGACCGGCAAGTACCTGGGGCTGGTGCACTTCCAACGACTGCTGCGCGACCCGCCGTTCACCCTCGTCAGCTCGATCGTCGACACCGATCTGCCGCCCCTGCCGCCGGACACCCCGCTGCCGGTGGTGACCGGCTTCCTGGCGGCGTACAACATGGTCGCCGCGCCGGTCGTGGACGAGAGCGGCGCCCTCCTCGGCGCGGTGACCGTCGACGACGTACTGGACCATCTGCTGCCGGACGACTGGCGGGAGTCCGAGCTGTACGCCGGCGGTGCGGCCGGGCTGACCGGTGCCGGGAGCCGGGCGGAGGCACCGGATGGGCGCTGAGGAGCGGGAGGGCGCGCGGGAACGCGCCCGGGCGAACGGCGCCTCGGCGGTGCGGCGCGGCGCCGCCGACCGGCCCCGGGTGCGGCTGGACGTGCCGCGCACCCCGCGCCGGACGTTCCTGCCGGAGTACGACCCGGAGGCGTTCGGGCGGCTGTCGGAGAAGATCGCCCGGTTCCTGGGCACCGGGCGCTTCATCGTCTGGATGACCGTCGCCATCATCCTGTGGATCACCTGGAACGTGACCGCGCCGGACCATCTGCGGTTCGACGGGTACCCGTTCATCTTCCTGACCCTGGCGCTGTCGCTGCAGGCCTCGTACGCGGCGCCGCTGATCCTGCTGGCGCAGAACCGCCAGGCCGACCGGGACCGGGTCACCCACGAGCAGGACCGCCAGCGCAACGAGCGGTCGATCGCCGACACGGAGTACCTGACCCGGGAGATCGCGGCGCTCCGGCTGGGCCTCGGCGAGGTCGCCACCCGCGACTGGATCCGCTCCGAACTGCAGGACTTGCTACGGGATCTGGAGGCGGTGCCGGAGGTCCGCCGCGGAGAGTGACGAACGCGACCGCCGGCGACCTTTCCGGAGGCCGCCTCATGCGCCGTACCATCGGGTCATGGCTCACGAAACTGCCCCCAGCACCCCGAGCGAGGACGCGATCCGCGCCGCGCTCGCGACGGTGAACGACCCCGAGATCCACCGCCCCATCACCGAACTGGGGATGGTCAAATCGGTGGACATCGCGGCGGACGGCGCGGTGGCGGTCGTGGTCTACCTCACCGTCTCCGGCTGCCCGATGCGCGAGACCATCACCCGCAACGTGAGCGACGCGGTCGCCGGGGTCGAGGGCGTCACCGACGTCCGGGTGGACCTGGAAGTGATGAGCGACGAGCAGCGCAAGGAGCTGGCGGCGTCGCTGCGCGGCGGCACGGCCGAGCGCGAGGTCCCGTTCGCCCAGCCCGGCTCGCTGACCCGGGTCTACGCGGTCGCCTCCGGCAAGGGCGGGGTCGGCAAGTCGTCGGTGACGGTGAACCTCGCCGCGGCGATGGCGGCCGACGGCCTGAAGGTCGGTGTCGTGGACGCCGACATCTACGGCCACTCCGTGCCCCGCATGCTGGGCGCCGACGGCCGGCCCACCCAGGTCGAGAACATGATCATGCCTCCGTCGGCCAACGGCGTGAAGGTCATCTCGATCGGCATGTTCACGCCCGGCAACGCGCCGGTCGTCTGGCGCGGCCCGATGCTGCACCGCGCCCTCCAGCAGTTCCTCGCCGATGTGTACTGGGGCGACCTGGACGTGCTGCTCCTGGACCTCCCGCCCGGCACCGGTGACATCGCGATCTCCGTCGCCCAGCTCGTCCCGAACGCCGAGATCCTGGTCGTGACCACCCCGCAGCAGGCGGCGGCCGAGGTCGCCGAGCGCGCCGGCTCGATCGCCGTCCAGACCCACCAGAAGATCGTCGGCGTGGTCGAGAACATGTCCGGGCTGCCCTGCCCGCACTGCGACGAGATGGTCGACGTCTTCGGCACCGGCGGCGGCGAGCGGGTCGCCGAGGGCCTGACGAAGACCACCGGTACGCAGGTTCCGGTGCTCGGCGCCATCCCGATCGACGTCCGCCTCCGCGAGGGCGGCGACGAGGGCAAGCCGGTCGTGCTGACCGACCCGGACTCCCCCGCCGGCGCGGCCATCCGCGCGATCGCCGGCAAGCTCGGCGGCCGCCAGCGCGGCCTGGCCGGCATGTCGCTGGGGATCACCCCGCGCAACAAGTTCTGAGAGTGGTGCCCCCGGGCTCGTAGCGGAGCCCCGGGGGCTCATTGGCGCCACTTGACGCGAACCAGGGGGCGGGCCACCGGGCCCGCCCCCTTCCGCATCCACGGGCGCCCACAGCTGCCACACGCGCCCGGTCCGAGGGCGGCGTCCGTCCGGACGCCCGACCCGGTCGCCCGTGCCGGCCGTCAGCGCCGCTCAGCCCGCATACGTGCTGAGGTCCTTGACGACGGAAAAGCCAAGGCCCGAGGCGTGCGGCCGGCGACCCGGTCGCCCGTGCGGCCGTCAGCGCCGCTCAGCCTTCGTAGGCGCTGAGGTCCTTGACGACGGAGAATCCAAGGCCGTAGGCGCTCATCCCCCGCCCGTAGGCGCCCAGGTGTACGGTCTCCGGGCCGTCGCCCGCGGAGCCGGCGAGGACCCAGCCGTACTCGGACTCGCGGTAGGCGAAGGAGGTCGGGACTCCGTCGACCGGCAGCAGCAGCTCGGTCCAGGCCCCGCCCCCGAGGTCGTCGGCCAGTTCCCAGGCCAGCATCGTCTGCTGGTCCAGCCAGGCCTGGCGCAGCGTGCGGTCCATCTGGGTCGGCCAGGTGTGGTTGAGCAGGCCGGATCCGGCGAGCCAGGCGGCGGTGGAGACCGAGGTGGCCTCCAGCACTCCGGTGCCGTCGGCACTGCGCCGTACGGGGCGGCTGGCGACCGTCACCACCACCGCGAACCGCTCGTCCTGCGGGGACTCCACCTTGATGGTGGGCTGCTCGCCGTGCCCGGTCGCGCCGTGCTCGACGGTGCCGTCCGCGGCCGCGCCGACCTGCATCAGCCAGCGCGGACCGGTGAACGCCTCGTCAAGGCCGTACCACGGGAACGCGGCCAGCAGATAGCCGTCGGCCTTCCGGCCGACCGTGGCGGGCGCCTCTTGTTCCGCTGTCCGACTCGTCGTCTCCATCTGAGCGGAGCCTCCTTGTTGCCCTGCGTCGTGGGCGGCCCGCCCCCCTCAGGCGACCAAACCCCGGACACCCGGAGCATAGCCATAGGGGTCAATACAGCCCGGGCATACCGGAGTGTGTCAGGTGGCGTCGGCGTCGAACGGCGGACGCTCGTCCGGCTGCGGCTCCGCGGGCTTCTTGACCAGGTCCGGACCCCCGGCGGAGGCCGGTGATTCCTTGGTGAGGGAGAGCCCTGAGCCGTTCGGGTGCGCGGCCGCGGAGCCGCTCTCGCGGCTGTGCACGGCGTCGGTGACCTCGGCCATCTCCGTGCGGAAATCGAAGCCGTTACGGATCTCCTGGAGGTCCTTGAAGCCGTACTCGTCCTTCTCCATGACGTGCTTGCGGACGAAGTTCTTGGGCTTGAGGTCCTCGAACTCGAAGTCCTTGAAGTCCGGGCCGAGCTCGTTGCGGATGTCCTGCTTGGCGCTGTCGGAGAACTCCCGGATCTTGCGGATGACGCCCATCACGTCCTGAATGACCTTGGGGAGCTTGTCCGGACCGAAGATGAGCACCGCCAGGACGACGAGCGCTACCAGCTCCAGGGGTCCTATGTCGAAGAACACCTTCAGCTCCTTGGGTCATCCGCGGCCTTCGTCGGCCTATGGGCCAGGCCGCCTCTCACCGTACCTGGCCCCGCACGTCGGACGGGAGTCGACCGTGCCAACACCGTGCAAACGATCAGCCTGTCGTGGAGGAACCCAGCCTGAGCCGGACGGACCGCTCCTTGCCGTCCCTTTGGAGGGTCAGCGCCAGGGTGTCGCCCGGCCGGTGGCTGCGGATCTTGACGATCAGTTCCTCACCGCTGTGCACCGGGGCACCGTCCACCTTGGTGATCACGTCACCGGGCCGGATGCCCGCCTTGGCCCCCGGACCGTTCGGGATGACCGGCTGCCGGCCGTTCTTGCTGTGCGCACTGACCCGCGCCCCGTCGCCGGCGTACTCCATCTCCAGGGTGACGCCGATGACCGGATGGGTCGCCCGACCGGTGTTGATCAGCTCTTCGGCGACCCGTTTGGCCTGGTTGATCGGTATGGCGAAGCCCAGTCCTATGCTGCCGCCCTGCCCGCCGCCGTCCGGTCCGGCGCTGCTGTCGGCCGCGCGGATGGCGCTGTTGATGCCGATCACCCGGGCCCGGGCGTCCACCAGCGGGCCGCCGGAGTTGCCGGGGTTGATGGGGGCGTCGGTCTGCAGCGCGTCGACGTACGAGATGTCGCTGCCGTCGCCCTTCTTGCCGCCCGCGGTGATCGGGCGCTGCTTGGCGCTGATGATCCCGGCGGTGACCGTGTTGGCCAGGTCGAACGGTGCGCCGATGGCCACGACCGGGTCGCCGACCTGCACCGAGTCGGAGTTGCCGAGCGGCAGCGGCCGCAGCCCGGTGACGCCTTCGACCTGCACCACCGCGAGGTCGTAGCCGCCGTCCTGCCCGACGACCTTGGCCTTGGCGGTCTGCCCGCCGCTGAACGTGACCGAGATCTCGCCGCCGGTCCCGGCCGGTTCGACGACGTGGTTGTTGGTGAGGATGTGGCCCTCGCGGTCGAGGACGAAGCCGGTGCCGGTGCCCTGTTCGGCGTTGCCGCGGACGTGGATCGTGACGACGCCGGGCAGCGCGGCCCGGGCGATCCCGGCGACGCTGTCCGGCTTGCGGCCCCCGGAGTCCCCGGCGGCCTGCGGCAGCTTGATGTCGTTGATCCCGCCGTAGCACTCGACGTACGCGCCGATCCCGCCGCCGACACCGCCCGCGAGCAGCGCCAGCGCCACCGCACCGGCGACCAGCACCCCGCGCGGGGTCCGCCGGGCGACGGGCGGCGGCAGGGGTCCGCCCTGCAGCGGCGCGCGCCACGGGTCGTACTGCTGCCAGACACCGCGCGGGGCACCGGGGTGGTCGTGCGCGGGGACGGCCTGCCCCTGCGGCCGGGCGGCGCCGTCCGGCTGCGCGGGCACGCCGGATTCGGCGGCCGGGCCGGTGGCCGGGCCGGCAGGCGGAGGGGGCTGGGCGGGCCCGGGCCCGTCCGGTGCGGCGGGGTACGGCTGGTCGCCGCGTGCGGCTCCCGGCGGTGCGGCGGGGTACGGCTGCTCGCCGGGGCCGGCTGCGGGTGGCGGGGAGTGCTGCGCGCCGGGGTAGCCCGCACCGCCACCGGGCGCGGCCTGGGCGGCCGGGGCGCCGTACGGGGGCATCGGGCCGGCGGACGGCGGGAGCACCGTGCCGTGCGCAGGGGTGGTCACCGGCCGCTGCACGGGCGGCGCGGGCGCCCAGGGCCCGGGACCGCCGTACGGCGGGGTCCCGTACGGGTCCTCGGCGTGCAACGGCCGGCGCTGCGGCGGCGCACCGGGCGTCTCGGCGGAGGCGGACGCCATGGCGGGGGCGGGGGCGGGGGGCGCCGCACCGGCCTGCGGTGCCTGGGTGGACCCCGGTGTCTGGGTGGACCCCGGTCCCTGGGTGGGCTGCAAGGTCTGAGTGGGCTCGGCCGGCCCGGCGGTCTCGGGGGCCGCGGCCGGAGGGACCTGACCGAGCGTCACGGTGGCGGTAAGGGACGGCGCTTCACCGGGCGGTACGGGCGCGGCGTTCTCGACGGGCGCGGTGGCCTCGGCGGGCGCGGTGACCTCGGCGGACACATCGGACCCAGCGTCGGTACGGTCCGGGCCCGCCTGCCCCGTCGCCGCCGGGGCTACCGGAGCCGCCGGAGCCACCGAGGCCAACTCCCGAGCACCGTAGGGACGTTGAGCCACCGGCTCCGCGGAAGCCGCACCCGCACCCGCGGCCGGCGTGTCCGCCCCCGCCGCCCGCGCCTCCGCACCCGCGGCCGGCGTGTCCGCCCCCGCCGCCCGCGCCTCCGCACCCGCGGCCGGCGTCTCCGCGCGGACGGTCGTTGCCTCCGCGCCCGGGTTCCGCTCCGGCGGCCGTACGATCCAGTCCTCCGGCTCCTGCACCGCGGTCTCGCCGGAAGTGTCGGGCATTCCGGGCACACCGGGCGACTCCCCGGTACCCGACGGCTCCGTCGGGCGCTCCACAGGCGGCATCGCCGGCGGACCGGTCTCGGCGGACCGCTCCGGGCTCGGCGGGGTTCCCGGGCGGCTCCACCACTTCAGCTTCGGCCCGGCGGCCTTACCGTCGTCCATGCTCTCCCCTACTTCGCCCACGACCCCGCGGGCCACCACCACCTCGCGGCACGCGCCCGGTCAGGGGTGCGCCGCCCCAGGGGGATTCAACCAGTTCCCCCGGGGCCGTGCAGCGGGCGGTCAGCGGCGGTCGGCGGCGGGGCCGTTCGCGACGGAACCGTGCAGCGGGTGCATCGGCTCCAACGGGGGAAGCGCTGGCGGATTCTTGCGCACCGGGCCGCCGCCGGCCGCGGCGGTCAGGGGCGAGAGGCGGTACGCAGGGGCCGGGCCGGTCGCGGCGATCAGCGGCGACAGGCCGAAGTGGCCGGCGTGCTGGTCCGGCGGCAAGGACACCGACGGGGAGGCGGGCGTGCCGCCGGCACCGTCCAGGCTCATCGCGCTGGGCGCCGGGGCCAGGGTCGGGGCACCGGACGGCGGCCAGGTGGCCGGCCGGGACCGGGCGCTGGGGACGAACTCCGCGCCGCGCAGCATCGCGGAGCCGTCCGCCGCGGGGCTGCCGGTGAGCGGGGTGACGGCCGTACCGCCGCCGTCGGTCCGTCCGCCGGTCGCGTCGACGGCCGCCTCCAACGGGAGGGCACCGCCGAGCGCGAACGCCGCGAGGGAGACCGCGCCGGCCGCCGCGAAGGCGAACCGGCGGCGCTGTCCGGGCCGCCCGTCCTCCTGGACGCGGAAGCCGCGCGCCCGGGACTGCGGGGCGAGGGCGGCCATGGCATGACGGGAGTGGTCGTCCGCGGGGACATAGCGGAACGCGCCGCCGCCGCGGGCGAATTCACCGCGTCCGAGCGCGCCGTTGCCCAGCCGGCTGCCGGGACCGTCGGGGTCGCCGCCGGGCAGCTGTACGAGCCGGGCCAGCAGTCCCTCGGAGGGACCGGGCGGCGCCGCCTCGGCGAACACGCTTTTCAGCCGACGCTGGGCGTCGGCCTCCGCCTTGCACTTCGGGCAGGTCGCAAGATGCGCGAGCACCCGCTCGCGCGCGTCATGCCCCAACTCGCCGTCGACCAGGGCCGCGAGGCGGTCGCCGAGATGCTGCTCGGCGGGGGACGGACCGCCACTGAGGCTCACGCGATCCCGACCTCCCCCGTGGGCACCACGGCCAGCGCCCGCCGCTGCTCGCGCTGCGCCTCGCCGCGCAGCGCGGGGGCGCGGTGCTTGAGGGCCTTGCGCAGGTGCGAGCGGCCGCGGTGGATCCGGCTGCGGACCGTGCCGAGCTTGACCCCGAGGGTCGCGGCGATCTCCTCGTAGGACAGCCCCTCGATGTCGCACAGCACGACGGCGGCGCGGAACTCGGGCGCGAGGGTGTCCAGCGCCTGCTGCACGTCGGCGTCGAAGTGGGTGTCGTCGAAGTGCTCCTGCGGCGCGGGCTCCTTGCTGGGGAGCTTCTCGGCCGCGTCGTCACCGAGCGCGTCGAAGCGGATACGCTGCCGGCGCCGGACCATGTCCAGGAAGAGGTTGGTCGTGATGCGGTGCAGCCAGCCCTCGAAGGTGCCGGGGGTGTACGTCGACAGCGAGCGGAAGACGCGGACGAACACCTCCTGGGTGAGGTCCTCGGCGTCGTGCTGATTGCCGGAGAGGCGGTAGGCGAGGCGGTAGACCCGTGCGCTGTGCGTGCTGACGATCTCCTCCCAGCTGGGCGGGGTCCACGCCTCCGCATCCGCGTCTGCGGCGAAGGTCGCGGTGCGTGCGGAGTCAGTGCGGAAACGGTCAGCGGTGTTTGTCACGGATTTCGGCTCGGCGAACGACCTCTTGAAGCGCCTCAGCACTCCTCGGTCACCCGTCGTGGCCGCACCTCCCCTGGTGGCTCTGGTGGTGTCCAGTAGGGCCCCTACCATATCCACCTCGCCCGTTAGCTCCGGATAAGCAGATTTGACCTGCATTTGGTCCAGCTTCTGGCCTTGATTCGTGTCTCGCGCGGTCTTCACCACTGCGTCCCCCCATCTTCCTCCTCCTCTTCTTTAACGCCCGGTCCCATCTGCGGGTTCCCGCACGCAGCGGATACAGTCACGGTTGCGTCAACTACGGGGACAGGAGAGGGCCATTACCGGCAACCGGCAGACGAGCTTGGCATTCGCCGAGGCGTACGGCGCCGGGACCATCGACGGCACCACCGAGGCCGCCCTGCGCTGGTCCCGTGACCGCGCACGCGAGGCCGGCATCCGCACGGTGACCACCGGCACCGGCGCGGCACTGCGGCTGCTCGCCGCCACCGTCGACGCCAAGGCCGTCGCCGAGATCGGCACCGGCACGGGCGTGTCGGGCATCTACCTCCTGCACGGCATGCGGCCGGACGGCGTGCTGACCACCGTGGACTGCGAGCCCGAGCGGCAGACCTTCGCCAAGCAGGCGTTCCGCGCCGCGGGTTTCGCCGGCAACCGCGCCCGCTTCATCCCCGGCCGCGCGCTGGACGTCCTGCCGCGGCTGGCGGACGGCGGGTACGACCTCGTCTTCTGCGACGGCGATCTGATGGAGTGCCTGGAATACCTCGCTGAATCGTTGCGGCTGCTGCGCCCCGGCGGTCTGGTGTGCTTCGAGGGCGTCTTCGCCGACGGCCGGACGGTGGACTCGGCGGTGCAGCCCGCGGAGGTGCTGCGGCTGCGCGAGCTGCTGCGGGCGGTGCGGGAGAGCACCACGCTGGTGCCGTCCCTGCTGCCGGTCGGCGACGGCCTGCTCTGCGCGGTCAAGCGCGGCTGATCACCCGAACCGCGGAACCACTGCCTACGATCCCCGCGCAGCGGAACCCCCCTGACCTGCGCCCCCCGGACAGCGGAACCCCTGGCCTGCGCTCCCCCGGCATGCGAACGGCCCCGGGCGGGCGGCCCGGGCCAAGACGGCGCGCCCCCCCCCGGGCGGGGCGGCCGCGGGGGTCAGACGGACATAAAGACAAAAG
>NZ_JBHWDV010000031.1:0-98108 GCF_042734445.1 Streptomyces sp. NPDC059649 | reverse complement strand
CCGGGGGGGGGGCGCCCCCCCGTACGCAGGGGGGCGGACCGGAGGCGCCTGTTGTGTGGACGTAAAGCGAAGCAGTCCACACAACAGGCGCCGGAGGGCCGAACCCGCAACCCAAAACCCACCAGGCGCCCCCGGCCCAACAACCCCACCCCGCCGAAGGCGGAAGAACAGCATCCCCCGCGGCGGGTCAGCCGACTACGTGGGCGACAGCCCCCAGCAGGGCCCGCGCTCGTGGGTCCGCCGTGACCCCCGGCTGCATCCCGTTCGTCACATAGCCGAAGGCGACCCCGCTCTCGGGGTCCGCGCAGGCAAGCGCGCCGCCGCGGCCGGGGTGGCCGAAGGAGCCGGGGGAGAGCAGCGGCGAGGCCGGGCCGTGGAGCATGAAGCCGAGGCCGAAGCGGGTGGAGACCAGGAGCGTGCGGTCCAGGCCCGCGGACTCCTCGGTGCGGGCGAGGGTGAGGGTCGCGGGGGCGAAGAGCCGCGGATGCCCGTCGACCGCGCCGATCAGCGCCGCGTAACAGCGGGCCAGCGCCCGGGCCGTGGCGACGCCCGCCGAGGCGGGCAGTTCGGCGGCGCGGTAGGCGGGGTCGTTCTCGTCGGGGCCCGGTGAGATCGCGGCGAAGGCCCGGCTCGTGAGGGAGGTCGGGTCCTCGTACGCCGCGGCGACGGTCCGCTTGGGGCGGACACGGAGGCCGCTGGCGGCGGGCGGCTGCGGGGGTGTGACGGGGGCGAGCCGGCCGACCCGGGACTGTTCGGCGTCCGGCAGGCCGATCCACAGGTCCAGGCCGAGCGGCCCGGATATCTCCTCGGCGACCCACGTGCCGAGGGTGCGGCCGGTGACCCGCAGCACCAGTTCGCCGAGCAGCCAGCTGTAGGTCTGGGCGTGGTAGCCGTGGTCCGTGCCCGGCTCCCAGGCGGGTGCCTGGGCGGCGATCGCGGCGGGGCCGCTGGTGCCGTCGAGGGCCTGGGCGGGGGTGAGCGGGGTGTCGAGGACGGGCAGTCCGGCGCGGTGGGAGAGGAGGTGGCGGACGAGGACGCGTTCCTTGCCGGCGGCTTTGAACTCGGGCCAGTACGTGCCGACCGGCGCGTCCAGGTCGAGCTGTCCGCGCTGGTGCAGCAGCAGCGGGACGACGGCGGCGATGCCCTTGGTCGCGGACCGGATCACCTGGGCGGTGCCGGCCTCCCAGGGTGCGGCCGTGCCGTCCGGCGCGCCGTCACCGTCCTTCGTACCGCCCCACAGGTCGACGACCTTCCGCCCGTGCCGGTAGACGGCGACCGCCGCCCCCCGCTCTCCGCGTCGCGCGAAGTTGGCCATGAAGGCGTCCCGGACCGGCTCGAAGCCGTCCTCGACCGTGCCCTGGACGTCCACCACTGATTCCCGCTTCCCATTCATCCGTCGCTTTGGTGACCCATCAATGGTGCAACGCGCGGATCGGTGCTGATGACCAGGGCCTCGGCCCGTGGCGTTCGTCACAGGGGAGCGGTGCCCGGAGGCGTCCTCACTGCGGGCGGGGGCTTCACTACGGACCGGGGGGCTTCACTGCGGGACGGTGACCGAGCGCGGGTCGAAGCCGAACGGCAGCTCCAGGCGGTGGCTGCGCATCAGCTCGTCGTCACACAGCAGCTCCTGGGTGGTGCCGTCGGCGACCAGCACGCCACCGGAGAGCACGACGGACCGCGGGCACAGCTCCAGCGCGTACGGCAGGTCGTGGGTGACCATCAGCACGGTGACGTCCAACGACCGCAGGATGTCGGCGAGTTCGCGACGGGAGGCCGGGTCGAGGTTGGAGGACGGCTCGTCGAGGACGAGGATCTCCGGGCGCATGGCCAGGACGGTGGCGACGGCCACCCGGCGGCGCTGGCCGAAGGAGAGGTGGTGCGGCGGGCGGTCGGCGAATTCGCCCATGCCGACGCGGTCGAGCGCCTCGGTGACCCGGGCGTCCAGTTCGGCGCCGCGCAGGCCCGCGGCGGCCGGGCCGAAGGCGACGTCCTCCCGGACGGTGGGCATGAACAGCTGGTCGTCGGGGTCCTGGAAGACGATGCCGACCCGGCGGCGGATCTCCGCGAGGTGCTGCTTGGCGACCGGGAGCCCGGCCACCGCGACGCTGCCGGCGCCGGCTTCGAGGATCCCGTTGAGGTGCAGGACCAGGGTGGTCTTGCCGGCGCCGTTGGGCCCGAGCAGGGCGACGCGTTCGCCGCGGGCGACGGTCAGGTCGACGCCGAAGAGCGCCTGGTGGCCGTCGGGGTAGGCGTAGGCGAGGCCGGAGACGGCGAGCGAGGGGGCGGGCGCGGCGGCGGGTGTTGCGGTGCTCAAAGGGTCCATCCCAGGAGGCAGACGGCGAGCGCGGCCACGGGGAGAGCGGCCGCGCGGGTCCATTGTGTGCGGGTGGCGGTGACGGCGTCGATGACGGGCATGGTGCCGGTGTAGCCGCGGCTGACCATGGCGAGGTGGACCCGTTCACCGCGCTCGTAGGAGCGGATGAACAGCGCTCCGGCGGACTTGGCGAGCACGCCCCAGTGGCGTACGCCGCGGGCCTCGAAGCCGCGGGAGATCCGGGCGATCCGCATCCGCCGCATCTCGTCGGTGATCACGTCGCCGTAGCGGATCATGAAGGAGGCGATCTGGACGAGCAGCGGCGGCATCCGCAGGCGCTGCAGGCCGAGGAGGAGTTCGCGCAGTTCGGTGGTGGCCGCGAGCAGCACGGACGCGGCGACGCCCAGCGTCCCCTTGGCGAGGATGTTCCAGGCGCCCCAGAGACCGGACCCGCTCAGGCTCAGCCCGAGCGCGTGGATCCGCGGGCCCTCGGCGACGAACGGCATCAGCACGGCGAAGGCGACGAACGGCACCTCGATCAGCAGCCGCTTGAGCAGGAACCCGGCCGGGACCCGGGCCGCCCCGGCGGCGGCCGCGATCAGCAGCGCGTAGAGCCCGAAGGCCCAGACCGCCTCGCGCGGGGTGGAGACGACGATCAGGACGAAACAGAAGACCGCGGCGATCTTGCAGTGCGCGGGCAGCCCGTGCACGGGCGAGTGCCCGTGCCGGTAGAGCTTGTGCGCGTGGCCGGCGCCCATGTCAGACGCTCCCGGTGCGCTCGGCGGCCGGCACGGCGCCCTTGCCCGGCGTTGCCTCGTTGCCCGGCGTTGCCTCGTTGCCCGGCACGGCGTTCTTGCGGCGGCGTACGACGACGAAGACACCGGTGCCGACGGCCAGGGTGGCGCCGACCCCGATGACCCCGGCGAGGCCGCCGGCCAGCCGCGGGTCGGTGATGTCCTTGACGCTGTAGTCGGCGAGCGGCGAGTCCTTGGTGGCGTGCTCCTCGGTCTTGGCGTCGATGCCCTGGTCGTGGGCGACCTTCTCCAGGCCGTCGGGGCTGGCGGAGGCGTAGTAGCTGAGACCGCCGGCGCACACCAGCGCCGCGGCGACCCCGGCCAGCCACACACGGCGAACGGAACGGCGCGGTGCGGCGGTCGTGGCGGCAGCGGCGGCCGGTACGGGTGTGCCCGCGCCCTCCGGGGCCAGCGGCGAGGTCCGCAGCTCCAACGGCTTGGCGAGACCACGCGCCCCGTACACCAGGTCGGGCCGCACCGCGATCACCGCACCCACCGTCAGCGCGGTGATCACCGCCTCACCGATCCCGATCACCACATGCACGCCGACCATCGCGGCGAACACCTTCCCGATCGGCACCTCGGCGGTCCCCCCGAGCGCGTAGACCCCGGTGAAGGCGATCGCGGCAGCGGGCACGGAAACCAACGCCGCAACGAACGAAGCCACGGTCACCGAGCTGCGCCGTCGCGGCAGCACCTTCACCAGCAGCCGGAACACCGCATAGGCGACCACGGTCGTCACGATCGCCATATCGGTGATGTTCACGCCCAGCGCGGTCAGCCCGCCGTCCGCGAAGAGCACCCCCTGCATGAGCAGCACGACCGAGACACACAGCACCCCGGTGTACGGCCCGACGAGGATCGCGGCGAGCGCCCCGCCGAGCAGATGCCCGCTGGTACCGGCCGCCACGGGGAAGTTCAGCATCTGCACGGCAAAGATGAACGCCGCCACCAGCCCGGCCAGCGGCGCGGTCCGCTCCGCCCCCGCCCCGACGCCCTGCCCCGCCCCCGCCAGCTCCCGCCGCGCCCCACGCAGGCTGACCGCAACCGCCACCGCAGCAACGGCGCCGGCCGCCACCGACACCGGCGCATTGATGAATCCATCGGGTACGTGCATCTCAGGCTCTCCGCTTCAGGGTCTACAACCAGCCAATGGTGGTGGTTACTGCAACCAAGTTGCAAGAGCGCCCGGGATGCGGAACGGGAGTGGGCACCCGGAGCGGGCGCCCACCTTGCCCTTACGTGGCCCCTCTCGGGAACGTCAGCCGAACGGGAGGGCCTGTGTCGGCCGCTCGAACCACGGGTGGAAGGTTCCGTCCGACGCGATCGTCAGCCCGAAACGATCAAGGCTGGGCTTGCCGCGATCACTCCACCAAGCGAGAGCTTGCTCCACCTCGTCCCAGAGGCGCCGGGGTCCCGACTGGTACACCACGGCGTCCGGCGTACCGCTCCGGAACTCGACGGCCGCCCACGACCGACTCGCCAGGTCGAAGAACCAAGCCTTCCCGGTCTCCTCGTCCGAGCGGTTGACGACGTGGGCGCAGCCGGGGACACACAACCCCGTTACGAACCGCACGGTCTCGTAGCGGTCCCCCAGGTCGACCAGGGCGATCCGAGTCCGTGACACGTCCGCTTCCCCGGGGAACTCCGGTACGTAGTCGTGGAACCGGCTCCAGTCGAGGCGCTGGTCCCGCAACTTCATGAACTCCACCATGCGGAGGAATGGCCCACTCGCACTTCCGTCCTCCCTCACGGACAGCCGGACCAATGCGTCCTGATCGGTGTAGTGGGTCCCCCATGGGGCGAGGATGATGCCGCCCGGCCCGGTCTGCTCCAGCCAGTCCGACGGAATCCCTCGTACGCCTGCCGTGACGATCACGCGGTCATACGGCGCCCCCGCCGACCACCCCGCCCGGCCGTCGCCATGGATCACCTCGGGGCTGAGTCCGGCGCGCTTGAGCGCGGCGCGGGCCCGCTCGGCCACGGTGGCGTCGATCTCGACGCTGACCACGTTGCTGCCGCCGAGCCGGTGGGCGAGCAGCCCGGCGTTCCAGCCGGTGCCGGTACCGATTTCGAGCACGCGCATACCGTCGGTCACGTCGAGATCACGGAGCATCGAGACCACGACCGACGGCATGCTCGCGGAACTGGTCGGCACACTGCCCGGCTGAGTGCCCGTATGCCTGCCGTCGTCCCACTGAGTGACGAGAGGAACGTTCGCATAGGCGGCGCGCTCCCACTCTTCCGGATCGTCGCTACGGGAAATGGGGACATTGCGGCCGGTGGCCATGTCATGTGACCAGACGAGATCCGGCAGGAACAGCGCGCGCGGTACTTCCCTGAAGGTCTCCGCCCACTGGGGCGTCAGGGCTCCGGACTCTACGAGAGACCGCGCCAGCTCGTCACCGGCGCGGCCTTCCTGCTCAGGGGTGCGCCTCACTTGCGGTGCTTCCCGTCGCCCTCGGGCATTTCACCGTCCGGGGGTGGCGGTGGAGGAGGTTCCCAGGGCTGACCGGGATGGCCGTCCCCGTTGCCGCCCTCACCGCCGTTCCACACGATCGCTCCCGTCATCACCGGATCCTCCTTCGACTCGTACGGAAACCGTCGGGCAGGACGCCCAACGGGGTCGTGCTGCCCCACCCTGACCGGGGCGGGAGTCTCACCACGGGTCACCTTCCGCGCTCCGCTGCTCCCGCGTCCGGACCACCCTCAGGCTTTCGAGATCTTCAGCCGGCCACTCCCGGCGTCCGGCGCACCGCAGGTAGGGAATGCCCTTCCTGATGTCTGTCACGATTGCGGAGCGACCGACGTCGTACTCGACCTCATCGCCGACCTCCGGCCACTGGCCAGTGCTCATCGGGGCATCCCTTCCCGCGCCGCCTTCCGCTTCGCAATGGCCCGCTCCAGCTGGAGCGCATACAGCTCCAGCTGTCCCGGGTCCATGACGAGAACGGCAGGTTCTGCAACGCCATGGCGGTGATGAACGGTCACGGGCAGGCCGGCCTGATGTGCTCGTTCGTCGTAGACGATGTCTCGTCGATCGGGCGTGATGTGCGAGATCACGGTGTAACTCCTCGAAGGGTTGAGGGAAGAGCCCGCCAACCCATCTCACCGGGGCTGGTGCTCACACCAACAAGGGAACCGCGATGACCCACACCACTCCACGGCATCCATGCGGCAGTCTTGAGGCATACCCGATGCACGCGGTGCACCTCGCCGAGGAGCGGGACGGACGAGAAGGGGGTCGGCGTGGGTCTTGCTGAACGACGGAAGGCCCTGGGCTACAGTCAGGAATCGTTGGCTCACACACTCGGCGTCGACCGCACAACGGTTGGCCGCTGGGAGAACGGAAAGACGGAGCCTCAGCCGCAGTTACGACCGAAACTGGCCGAGGTACTACACGTCGACCTTGGTGAACTTGACGTTCTGGTGGCCCAGTTACATGTCTCCCCACAGGAGTCCGCAGGGTTGCCGCCCCGCGACCCCTACGGCTCTAGGGACACCGACGACATGATCCGACGCGAATTTCTCCGTGCCGTAGCTGTGACCGGCGCACTGTCAGCTCTCCCCGTTGAAGAAGCGGACGCACTCGAAAGCGCAACACGCCGGCGATCCGCAGCAAGCTTCCTGCGCATGAACGACCACCTCTGGCAGGTGTACCAACTCGCCCGTACCAAGGGGTCGGTCCAACTGGTCGTTCGTGACCAGTTGGTGGCTCTCAACGCGGCTCTTGATGAGCGATCTGGCGGGGAGGGACGTGCGCTGTGCGGCGCTGCGGGTGAGCTGTTCCAGCTCGCCGGGGAGCTGGCCTTCGACAACAACCGCTACACAGACGCGGCAGCCTCCTACACTCTCGCCGCGACAGCCAGCAAAGAGGCCGGTGCGTATGACCTCTGTGCCTGCGCCCTGGTGCGGCTTGCCTATGTCGACGTGTACGAACGTCGGTACCGACAGGCCGTCGACATCCTTTCTGCCGCTGAGAAAGTCGCCAGGCGTGGAGACAGCACTCTCCCCACGCGGTATTGGATTGCTTCCGTCAAGGCAGAAGCACAGGCAGGGATGGGCGACTTGACGGCATGCGAGCAGGAACTCGACACGGCCGAGAAGGTCCTGGCCCTTGGCCCTGGCCGCAACAGGGGTTGGCTTCGGTTCGACGGCTCACGGCTGGCCGAGGAACGAGGAGCTCGCTATGTACAGCTGGAACGTCTCGACCTTGCCGAGAAAGCCCTCACCTCCGCCCTGGAACAGGATGGCCTTGCCGAGGGGCAGTCGTTTCGACGCCGCGGTGCCGTATTTGCCGATCTTGCAGCGATCGCCGCCAAGCGCCGCGACTGCGACCAACTTCTCGCCTTCGGCAGCACGGCCGTGCAACTCGCTCGTGCGTCCTCGTCAGGGTATGTCGCCCGTAGACTCCAAGGGCTGCGAGCTGAGTTCGGCCCTCTGGCCAGGAATGTTCGAGTGGCCGAGCTGAAGGCGGAGATAGACGCATTGAGCACGACGTGACGAGAGGGTAGGTATGTCACAGGTTGAAGGCGCGCGCCTGTTCCGTGAGGCATGGATCGCCGGTGTGCGAGAGCACTTTCCCGGCGAGCCGAAGCCCGGCTACGTGACTCCTTGGGAGGACACCCCGGAGTGGGAGCGTCAGGCTGCGGGCGCCGCCTACGAGCAGGTGCGCCAACTGCTGGAGGTGAGCGCCGGCCACGCGTCGCGGCTGACCCCCGAGCAGAAGAGCCGATTCGTCGCGACGTGCTGGACCGCTCAGATGTTCAAGCACTTCGAGGACCCGAAGCCCGGGTACGTGGCTGACTGGAGCGATCTGCCGGAGTGGCAGCAGAAGACCGACACGGACATCTTTGAAGCCATCGAAAAGTCACTGAACTGATCAACAGCGCTGGCCTCAGCGCCTATGGAGATCAGCAGAGAGTGAAGGAGCCCCTTCTCGCGGTGATGCCGTGAGAAGGGGCTTTTTATGGGTCAGACGGGCTTGTACTCCTCGTGCGGAATGGCTCGCTCCCACACCGCTTCGAATGCCAGACTCACGAACTCGATGACAGCTGGTTCGGTGCGCCATTCTCGGTCGACTACGTCGCCTGCACCTGAGAAGTACGTGAAGAGGACGGATTTCCTGTCGAACATCCACAGGTCAGTGCCGGGCAGCGGAATGTCAGCGGCCTTGCGGCGGGGGAGCCATCGGACCAGCTCGCCTGCCGCAACGTTGGCGAATGACATGTCGTGCTCGTACCGGATGTAGTCGGTGACTGGCTCCGAGACAATCCGGGCTCGCCTGATGACGACTCCGCGCGCTGTCGTCCCAGTCACCAGGTCACCCCACGATCCCCAGCAGTCCGGCAGCTTCGTCGGGTCGCTGTCGTACCGGTGGCCAGCTCGCCAACGTGCGAACTCGGGATCATCTGGCGTGTAGATGTCGCGCATCTCCAAGTGCACGGCGGAGTGCTGCGCCTTGGCGAGCCCTTCACGTACGGGGTACTTCACCGTCTCAGTCCTCCGATCGAGGGATGTACTTCAGCATCACGTGGGGGGTGGGGAGCCTGCTCGCTCCGCGCTCGCGGCTCCAGTCGCCCTCGGCCCGTACTCGTTCTCACCGGGCCGAGCCCCCCGCACGTACACCCAGCCGGGTCGCCCGCCCCCCGACCCGGCCGAGTCGCCCGTCCCCCGACCGGCCGTATCCCCGTCCCCCACCCGGCCGAGTTGCCACCCACTCCCCCGCCCGAAACCATGGGTGCGTGAGCGATGAACCCGAGGCCGTCGGGCCTCGCCAGGGGACGGATGTCGTCGAGACGGAGGGGCGGCTGCGTCGGGTGCCGGCCGGGCCGGGGGCGCAGCCCGGGGCGTACCTGCGCTTTCCGCATCTGCACGGGGATCTGCTGTGCTTCGCCGCCGAGGACGACCTGTGGGTGGCGCCGCTGGCCGCGGAGGGGGAGGAGCCGGGGCGGGCGTGGCGGCTGACCGTGGACCGGACCCGGGTCGGGCATCCGCGGTTCTCGCCGGACGGGAGACATATCGCCTTCACCACGTGGCGCAGCCTCGATCCGGAGGTGCATCTCGCACCGGTCGACGGGGGGCCGGCGCAGCGGCTGACGTACTGGGGCAGTACCGATGCCCGGGTGTGCGGGTGGACGCCGCCGGACCATGAGGGGCAGGCGCACATCCTCGCGGTGTCCTCGCACGGGCAGCCGTTCTCGTACTACTCGTGGGCCTACAGCCTGTCCCCCGACGGCAGCCCGGGCGGGAAGCTGCCCTGGGGCCCGGTCTCCGACATCGCGGTCGCCGACTTCGAGGGGGAGCGCCGCACGCTGCTGCTCACCGGCAAGCCGCCGCACGAACCCGCATCCTGGAAGCGCTACCGGGGCGGGGCGATGGGCCGGATGTGGCTGCACGGGACCCGGCTGCTGCCGGATCTGTACGGGCATCTGGACTCGGTGATGTTCGTGGGCGGGCGGATCGCGTTCCTGTCGGATCATGAGGGTGTCGGCAATGTCTATTCGTGCCTGGCGGACGGGACGGATCTGCGGCGGCACAGTGATCACGCCGATTTCTACGCCCGGCACGCCTCGACCGACGGCGAGCGGATCGTCTACCAGTGCGCCGGGGACCTCTGGCTGATCGACGACCTGGGGCCGGACGCCGTACCGCGGAAGCTGGCGGTGCGGCTGGGCGGGCCGCGGGCCGGCCGGCGCAGCTACCAGGTCCCGGCCGCCTCGCACGTCACCTCGCTCGCGGTGGACGCCACCGGGCGGGCCAGTGCGATCGGGGTCCGCGGCAGCCTGTACTGGCTCACCCACCGCGACGGCCCGGCCCGGGCGATCCACGACACCCCGGGCGTCCGCGTCCGGCTGCCCGAGATGCTGGGCTCCAGCGGCCGGATCGCCTACGTCACCGACGCCGAGGGCCCGGACGCCATCGAGATCGCCAATCTGCCGCGGGCCAGTGATCCGGGGCGGCCGCGCCGGCTGGCCGCCGGTGAGCTGGGCCGGGTCCACGAGATGACGTCGTCGCCGGACGGCGAGCGGCTGGCGGTGGCCTCCCACGACGGCCGGCTGCTGCTGGTGGACGTGACCCGGCCGGACGAGGAGACGACCGAGGAGGACCGTTCGGCGGAGGAGGAAGCCGCAGGTCCGGGCGGTGTCACCGAGCTGATCCGGTCCACCAACGGCCCGGTCCGCGACCTGTCCTTCTCCCCCGACTCGCGCTGGCTGACCTGGTCGCACCCCGGTATCGGCCGTTCGCTGCGGAAGATCAAGATGGCCCGGCTCTCCGACCGGCTCGTGGTGGACGTCACCAACGGCCGCTTCGAGGACGAGCAGCCGGTGTTCACCCGCGACGGCCGCTATCTGGCGTTCCTGTCCTGGCGCGGTTTCGACCCGGTCTACGACGTGCACACCGGCGATCTGTCGTTCCCGCTGGGCTGCCGTCCGCATCTGGTGCCGCTGTCGTCGGCGACGCCGTCGCCGTTCGCGCTGTCGCCGGAGGGCCGGCCCGCGGCGGGCGGGCTGGACCCGGACGAGAGTCCGCCGCCCACCGGCGAGGGAACGGTGCTGGTGGAGGTCGAGGGGCTGGAGAACCGCGTCACGCCGTTCCCGGTGGCCGCGTCCAAGTACTCCCACCTGGAACCGGTCAGCGGCGGCGGGCTGGTCTGGCTGCGCTGGCCGATCTCCGGCGCGCTGGGCGAGACCTTCGCCAGCCCCGACAACACCTCCGGCAAGCCGACCCTGGAGCACTTCGACCTGACCAAGGCGCGGCGCACCGAACTCACCAGCGCGATCGACGAGTTCGCACTCAGCGGCGACGGCTCGCGGCTGGTCGTCAACGACGACGGCGAACTGCGCGCGGTCCCGGCGACCGAGCTGGCGGACAGCGATTCGACGGTCTTCCTGGACCTGCGGCGCATCCTGCACGACGTCGATCCGGGCGCGGAGTGGCGGCAGGCGTACGAGGAGGCGGGCCGGCTCACCCGGGCGTACTTCTGGGAGCCGCGGATGTGCGGCATCGACTGGGACGCGGTGCTCGCGCAGTACCGGCCGCTGGTCGAACGGGTCGCCTCACCGGACGAGTTCGCCGATCTGCTGCGCGAGGTACTGGGCGAGCTGGGCACCTCGCACGCGTACGTCACCGGCGCCCGGCGCAACGAGGGGCCGCCGCACTACCAGCGCGCGATCGGTCTGCTCGGCGCCAACTTCGTGTGCCGGGACGGGCGGTGGGTGGTGCAGCGGATCCTGCCCGGTGAGTCCTCCGACCCCAAGGCCCGCTCCCCGCTGGCCGGTACGGGCATCCGGGAGGGCTCGGCGCTCACCCATGTCGACGGGCGGCCGGTGGACCCGGTCACCGGGCCGGGCCCCCTGCTGGCCGCGGCCGGCGGCACCACCGTCGAGCTGACCTTCGCCCCCGCGGAGGGCAATGGGCACGCCCGCCGGGTCGCGGTGGTGCCGCTGGTCGACGAACGGCCGCTGCGCTACCAGGACTGGGTGGCCAAGCGCCGTGCGGTGGTGCGGGAGCTGAGCGGCGGCCGGTGCGGCTATCTGCACATCCCGGACATGGGCGGCTCCGGCTGGGCGCAGTTCAACCGCGATGTGCGGATGGAGATGTCGATGCCCGCGCTGATCGTGGACGTACGGGGCAACGCCGGCGGCAACATCTCGGAGCTGGTGATCGAGAAGCTGACCCGCACCATCATGGGCTGGGACCTGACCCGGGACGCCGAGCCGGTGTCGTACACCAGCAACGCCCCGCGCGGCCCGGTCGTGGCGGTCGCCGACGAGATGACCTCGTCCGACGGCGACATGATCACCGCGGCCTTCAAGCTGCAGGGCATCGGCCCGGTGGTGGGCATGCGCACCTGGGGCGGGGTGGTCGGGATGACCGGCCGGCACCGGCTCGGTGACGGCACCACGATCACCGTCCCGATGAACGCGGCGTGGTTCCGGCTCTACGGCTGGGGCGTGGAGAACCACGGTGTCGAGGTGGACATCGAGGCGCTGCGCTCGCCGCTGCACTGGGCCGAGGGCCGGCATCCGACGCTGGGCGTGGCGGTGCGCACGGCACTGGAGCTGCTGGAGCGGCATCCGGCGGCGACGCCCCCGGACCTCTCGGACGTACCGGACCGGCGGCGTCCGGCGCTGCCGCCGCGGGGCGCGGGCGGCGGTGCCGAGGAGGCGGCGGGGGCCTGACTCACCCCGGGCCGTTCCTGACTCACCCCGGGCCGCATCCGACTCACCCCGGGCCGATCAGGAAGGTCTGGTCGTCCGCGTCGGTGCGGCACGGGACGCCGACGGCCGGGGTGCCCACCGCCCGGCCGCTGAGGCCGACGCACCGGTCGCCGTCGCGGAGCCGCAGCCGGTACGCCGGCCCGCCGCCGTCGGTCCGCCCGTCGACCGGTTCGATCCGGAACCGCTGTGCGGGCCCGTCCGCCGTGCAGTCGTTCTGCGGCTCCAGCAGCCCGGCCAGGCCCGGTGCGCGCAGCAGGACCAGACAGCCGGTGCCGTGGTCCGGGTGTGACCACTGGACGAGGTGACGGCCGCCGCCGGCCGCCGTCAGCCGGGTGTGCGGGGGCACCGCCTGCGCGCAGGGCCGCACCACCGCGACCGTGCGGTACTCGTGCGCCCTCAGCACCCGCCCGTCCGTCAGGCACAGTCCGGGCGCCCGCAGCGGACGGATCCGTACCTCGCCGGTGGGTAACGCGGTGGCGGCCGCCGCCCCGGGCTGCGCATCGCCGTCCCCGACCAGCAGCGGGATGCCGACGGCGAGCAGTACGGCGCCCAGCAGCGCGGCACCGGTCAGCAGCCGCCGCCGGCGGCCCGGGCGGCGGGCGGGGCCGGAGGAATGGGGTGCGGAAGCGGGCTCGGCAGCGGACTCGGGAGCGGACTCGGGAGCGGACTCGGGATCCGGAACGACGTCCGGCACCGGCTCCGGCTCGGCGGCGGGCGGGGCCGCCGTGCCCTCCTCGATGCGTCGCCGGGCCGTGAGCCACTCCTCGACCTCGTCCTCGGTGCGGCCGCAGGCCCGCAGGAACGCGCCGAGCACCTCGGCCCGCGGCAGGTACTTCCGGTTGAGCACGTCCGCGAGGGTGCTGCGGGCGAGCACCTCGCCGCGCTCGGCCGCCCGCTGTTCCAGCTGACGATAGGTCAGTTCACTGTCGTCCTTGAGGCGTTGCATCAGTGCGACGAGTGCGGCGGCGTCATGGGCCGCCGCGGGCCCCGCACCGCCGGTTCCCCCCGTGCGTGTCATGCCGGTCATTGAACCGTCGCCCGGCCACCGCCACAACACCCCCTCCGGTCAGTCCCGGACAAGCGCCCGTCACCCGTCGGACACACGCCGCATCCCCCGTCCGACCTGCCCGGACAGCGAGCGGCCTGTCCGGGATGGCCGGAGGGCCTTGCCGGACACCGGCCGGTCCAGCAAGGTCGTGTTCTGCCCGGCCGGGGCACACCGCAACAGCCACCAACTACCGCTCACCCAACGGGAGATGTTCGATGCGCATCCGTCACCGGATCGTTCCGCTCGCGGCCGCGGTCGCCCTCACCGGCGGCCTCGCGGCCACCGAGGCCGCCCCCGCGCTGGCCGCCCACCCGGCGCCCGGGAAGGCGCCATGGCGTGCCGCGGCCGGCGGTACGTACCTGTACTTCAACAAGAACTGGAGCAACCCCAGCAAGTCCAAGCTCTGGCTGGTGAAGAGCATCCCGAACGCCAAGGACAAGGTGCTCGCCAAGTACCGTGCCGGCTCCGGCAACGGCGGCCGCAACGGCACGAACGAGTGCGCCAGCATGCAGGGCTGGCTGCCCACCGGCAACTACCGGGTGCTGAACCACACCAAGCACCACAACGGCGGCCGCAGCGGCATCAACGGCTATGCGATCCAGGTGCAGGACAAGCTGTGCAAGAACCACCGGACCAAGCGCACCGAGCTGTTCGTGCACAGCGAGATGAACGTCAACGGCACCCAGGGCCCCCGCAAGCCCGGCCAGGACAGCCCCTACCGCTGGGACGGCGACAGCGACTACTACTCGCTGGGCTGCATCAAGCTGGCCCCGACGGACATCAAGAAGCTCTTCGCCAACGCGGCGCGCTACGGCTGGCCGACGAGGCTCAAGGTCGTCAACTGACCTCGTAGGGCACGACGGGGGACCACGGGGGACCACGGGGGAACAACGGGGGAAGCAGTTGGGGCGCACCCGGTCGACCGGGTGCGCCCCGCGCGCATGGCGCGTACGCCGCCACGCGTCACCTTCAGGACCGCGGATCAGCTCTGGAAGCGGTCCCGCTCGTCGCGCAGTTCGTCCATCGGGTCGGGGGCGGGGCGACGGCCCTGCTGACCGCGCTCACGCGCCTGCTGACCGCGCTCACGACCCTCCTGGCCACGCTGACGGGCGCGGTCCTGGCCCTGCCGGCCGCGCTCGTCCGCCTCTTCGCGAGCGCTGCCCATGGCCTTCTGCGCCTGGTCCTTGAGCTCGTTGGCCTTGTCCTGGAACTGGTCCTTGATGCCCATGCTGTTCACTCCTAGTGGGGCGTAGGGGGTGGGCCCCGGACCAGAGTGACACGCCCGGACATCGCTCGCATTTCGATCACGTTCGACTACCGGGAGTCACAAGCCCCTGGCCGGCGGGGGTCCGCCTACCGGCCCGCGCGGGCCTTCTCGTCCGCCTCACCGCCCGCGCGGGCCTTCTCGTCCGCCTCGCCGCCCGCGCCGACCAGACCGACCCGCATACCGTCCAGCCGGTCCCCGAACCGCCGCATCTCCCGCTGCCCCACCGATCCGATCACCGACGGCAGGTATCCGCGCAGCGACTGCATCCCGCGCAGCCACCACTGCCCGTAGACGTGCGCGGAGCGGCGTTCGATGCCCGCCACGATCCGGTCCACGGCGGGCCCCAGCGGATAGGTCTTGTTCGACGGCCAGGGCAGCCGGGAGCGCAGTTCGCGCATGATGTCGTCCTGGTCGGCGCCGCGCACCATGTCGGTGTCGGTCCAGCTCAGATAGCCGACCCCGACCCGTACGCCCTTGTGGCCGACCTCGGCGCGCAGGCTGTGCGCGAACGCCTCGACGCCCGACTTGGAGGCGCAGTACGCGGTCATCATCGGCGCCGGGGTGATCGCGGCGAGCGAGGCGATCTGCAGGAAGTAGCCGCGGGACTCCATGAGTACGGGCAGGAAGGCCCGGCCGGTGACCGCACCGCCTATGAGGTTGACCTCGATGACCCGCCGCCAGGAGACCGGGTCGGAGTCGACGAACGGGCCGCCGGTCGCCACCCCGGCGTTGGCGACGACCACGTCGACCTTGCCGAAGTGGTCCTTGACCTCGGCCGCGACCCGGGCCATCGCCTCGTGGTCGGTGACGTCGGCGTGCCAGTGGTGCGCCGGGCCGTGCAGCGCGGCGGCCACCTTCGCCAGCTCGTCCGGTTCCAGTCCGACCAGCGCCAGCGTCGCGCCGCGCGCCGACAGCTTGCGGGCCAGCAGCGCACCGACCCCGCGCGCCGCGCCGGTCACGACGACGACCTGCCCGTCCAGGCTCCTGCTCCCGCTCATGCCGTCTTCTCCTTCTTCTGCTTCTTCTGCGCGGACTGCGGCGCGTGGTGCTGCGCGTCGTTGCGCGGTGCGTCGTTCTGCGGTGCGTCGTTCTGCGGTGCGTCGTTCCGCCCGTCGTTCTGCGTCGGGTCCTGCTGCCGGGTGTTCTTCCGCGCCGCGTCCCGGGGCTTCTGGGCGGGGACGGCGGCGCCGGCGGTCGTCGCCGCGGAACGGTCGCCGTCGGCCCGGAGGTGGTCCCGGACGAGGTCCCGCAACAGGCCGGCGACCGCGCCGGGGTCCTCGATGGGCGTCATATGGCCCTTCCCCGGCAGCTCGGTCAGGCCGCGGAAGTCCGGGAGCACGGAGGCCAGCCGGCGGGACTGCACCGGCGGGGTCAGGCGGTCGGCGGTCCCCGCGAGCACCACCGTCGGGACCTCCAGCCGGCTGACGCCACCGGTCAGTTCGAGCACGGAGAGCACCTTCCCCCAGCGGGCCCGTACGGCCGGCGGGCAGGCGTGCACGATACGGGCGCACGCCTCGACCTGCTCGGGAGTGGCCTCGGGGCTCATGGTGGCGTACTTCAGCGCGCGCCGGGTGAGCGGCGAGACCGGGCCGAGCGGGGCCCGGGAGCCCAGCAGCAGCCGGTGCGCGAGACGCCGGGCACCCTCGCTGCGGAACGGGAACACCTGGGATGCGGCGGGCAGCCGGGCGCAGCCCGTACTGCACAGCATGGCGGCGGCGGCCCGGGCGCGCAGTTCCGGGCGCTCGGCGGCGGCCATGATCGTCATGCCGCCCATGGAGTGGCCGCCCACCACGGCGCGTTCGTCCGGGCCGAGGGTCGCCTCCAGTACGGCCACCAGGTCGTCGGCGAGCGCCGTCGTGCCGTAGCCCGCCGGACCGGTGGCCGGGGTGCGGCCGTGGCCCCGCTGGTCGTAGACGACGACCTTGTGGTCGGTGGCGAGGTCGCGGACGACCGGGGCCCAGAAGGCGGTGGAGCAGGTCCAGCCGTGGGCCAGCACCACGGCCGGGGCGTCCTCGGGGCCGTGCGTCTCGGCGTGGATGCGGGCGCCGTCGGCCGAGGTGACCTCGGTCGTCGTGCGCGGGACCGGCGGCGCGTACGGGCCGCTGGTGACGTGTCCGGGCCGGCGGCTCATGCGGCCACCTCCGCCCGGGCGTCGGCCGAGGCGCCCACGGGGCGGGCCGCGGTGCCGGTCCTCGGGCGCAGCACCTCGTACTCGGCGAGGTCGACCTGGCGGGTCAGCCGCTTGAACTCGCCGGTGGTCCCGGGCCAGGCGGTGGTGTTCCGTCCGTTGGCGTCGAGGTACCAGCTGTCGCAGCCACCGGTGTTCCACACGGTGCGCTTCATCCTCTCCTGGATCATGCGGTTCCAGTCCTCCACCGCCTCGGGGCGGGCGCTCAGCGCGGTCCTTCCGCCGAGCAGGTCCAGTTGGCGGAGGTAGTCGGCCAGGTAATTCAGCTGGGCCTCGATCATCAGGATCATCGAGCTGTTCCCGAGTCCGGTGTTGGGCCCGATGAGGGTGAGGAAATTCGGGAATCCGGCCGCACTGGCGCCGCGCAGCGAGGCCATGCCGTCCTTCCATTCCTCGGCGAGGGTGGTGCCCTTGGCGCCGGTCACCCGCTGGGCGATGGGCATGTCCGTCACATGGAATCCGGTCCCGAAGACGATGGCGTCGGCCTCGACCTCGCTGCCGTCGGCGCCGATGAGGGTGTTTCCGCGCACTTCCTTGAGCCCGGAGGTCACCAGGTCCACATTCGGCCGGGCGAGCGCCGGATAGTACGCGTTGGAGAGCAGGATCCGCTTGCAGCCGATGCGGTAGTCGGGCGTCAGCGCGGCCCGCAGCGCCGGGTCCTTGATCGCCCTCTTCATGTGGTTCCGGGCCAGGAACTCGATCAGGCCCAGCTCGTCGGGGCGCTTGGTGAACGCGCTGACCTGCAACTCCCGGATACCCCAGAGCAGTTGGCGGCGGGCCGCGCGGGTCGCCGGGACCTTGGTGTGCAGCCATTTCTCGACGGCGCTGATCCGGCGGTCGGCGCGCGGCAGCACCCATGGCGGGGTGCGCTGGAACAGCGTGAGCCGCCGTACCTCCGGCTGGATGGCGGGCACGATCTGGATCGCCGAGGCACCGGTGCCGATCATGGCGACGCGCTTGCCGCGCAGCTCGTAGTCATGGTCCCAGCGCGCGGAGTGGAAGACCTTCCCCGGAAAGGAATCCAGCCCCGGAATGTCCGGGACCTTCGGGTCGGACAACGGGCCGGTGGCCGACACCACCACATCGGCGGTGAGGCCCCCGTTCGCCGTCTCGATCTCCCAGTGCAGCGCATCGCCGTTCCACCGCAGGTGCCGTACCTCGGAACGGAAGCGGATATGCGGCCGCAGCCCGAAGATGTCCGTCACCCGCTCCAGGTACGCCCGGATATGGGGCTGTCCGGAGAAATTCCGCGGCCACTCCGGATTGGGCGCGAAGGAGAACGAGTACAGGTGCGAGGGCACGTCGCACGCGCACCCCGGATAGCTGTTGTCCCGCCAGGTCCCGCCCACCGAGTCGGCCCGCTCCAGGACCACGAAGTCGGTGATCCCCTGGCGGCGCAGCCGTACGGCCGCCCCCAGACCACCGAATCCCGATCCGATCACCGCGACCCGCACGTGCTGCTCTTCGCGCCCGGCCATCCGCCGCCTCCCGAGTCCGACGCTCTTCCTGCCCGCCCCGCCGCCCACGCATACCGCGGCCACGGGCGGTTCCGCACACCACCCGTGAATCGCGCCAGCAATCACTGGCACGATTGGACACAAGGGGGAGCGTAGGGCAGCCACGTACCGAGCGGTAGGGGTCGGGCGGCAGGAAGTTACCGGCAGTTGCACCTCAGAGTTCTGTCACACCCCCGGCATAGGCTGACCCTCGTGGCAGCGAACGAGAAGCCGAAGGACGACCGCGCGGAGCCCGGGGACGACCGCCGCCCCGCGCGCGAATTCCGCATGACCGAGCTGGCCGAGGAGGCCGGCATCACGGTCCGCACGCTGCGCTTCTACCGCGAACGCAAGCTCATCCCGCCGCCCCGCCGCGAGGGCCGGATCGCCTGGTACAACGAGCACCACCTCGCCCGCCTGCGCACCATCGGCGCCCTCCTGGAGCGCGGCCACACCCTCGGCGGGATCGCCGAGCTCCTCGCCGCCTTCGAGTCGGGCCGCGACGTCGGCGAACTCCTCGGTCTGCGACCGCCGTTGCTCCCCCCGTGGTCGGAGGAGACCCCGGTCCGTCTCAGCCCGGAGCAGCTCGCCGACCACTTCAGCGAGGACATCACCCCGGAGAACCTCTCCGCCTCCCTCGACATCGGCTATCTCGCCGTCGACGGCGACGAGTTCGTGCACATCAGCCGCCGCCTCCTGGACGCCTCCACCGAGCTCGTCCACAAGGGCATCCCGCTGGCCGCCGTCCTGGAAGCCGGCCGCAAGGTGCGCGCGCACGCCGACGCCCTCGCCGACGTCTTCACCACCCTCATCCGGACCCACGTCCTGTCCGACATCCTCGAACGCGCCACGGCGACGAACCCGCCCACCGCGCAGGAGGTCGAGCAGATAGCCCGCACCATCGAGGCCCTCCGGCCGCTCTCCAAGGGCGTCGTCGAGGCCGAACTCTCGATGGCGATGGACCGCCGCGTCCAGGCGGAACTGGAGCAGTGGCTGAAGGAACAGAGCCGGGACGAAAACGCGGACTCCAACTGACGCTCCATCACGACACTGAGCGAATAGGGCTGTTGCCCCACCCTGTCCCAGAGGCCAATTGCCCGTGGATCGACCGCGTGGTTGGGTGCGGCGTCAGGCATGACACGACCGCACATCAAGGGGGACATTCACGTGCGCATCCGTACGGGGGCCGCTTCCGCTGCCCTGGCCGGCCTGCTGGCCGTCGCCGCAACCGCCCCGGCACAGGCCGACGACCGCGAACCGACGCAGCCGCCGAGCAGCACCTACAGCAACGGCCACGGCCCGGGCCTGGCGGCCGGCGGGGGCGTCGGGGCCTTCGTGACCGAGGGCGACCGGGTGCACTTCTCGCACACGGTGCACGGGAACATCAACGCGCACGGCTGGTGGAAGCGGCTGAACGGCCCGGCGAAGAAGGCCAAGGTCACGGTCTGGCTCCAGGTCAAGAACAACGGCCACTGGTACACCCTCAACAAGGGCGTGAAGACCGTCTACTCCGGCGGCGGCAGCGGCAAGCGGGCATCGGCCGCCTGGAAGTGCACGAACCTGATCGCGAAGTACTCGTTCCGCAGCGTCATCGACGTGGACATCATCGGCTACCCCGACGACGCGCACAAGAAGATCACCGACACGCAGACGCTGTTCTGCGGCACCTGATCAACGGCTGACGGCGGCGCTGGAAGGTACCCTTCCGGCGCCGTCCGTCTTTCCGGGAGTGCCTGTGTTCCCCGTGTTTCCCCCCACCGTGATCATCGGCCTGCACGGCGTCCTCCGGCGCGCCCCGTGGTTCGACCGCGCCGTCGAAGCCTTCACCGCAGAGGACGCCGCCGAAGAGGACACCGTCGAAGGGGACTCCCCCGAGGAGGGATCCGACGAGGAGAACTCCCCCGAGGAGTCCTCCGTCGAAGAGGCGGTGCTCAGCAGCCTCGCGGTCGAACGGGCCGGTGCCCACGGCTGGCAGACCGTGACCAGCTGGCTGACCGAGAACGGTCGGGTCACCGCCCGCCATGAGCCCACCGCCTGGGCGCACGAGGAGGTCGGCGGCGACTGGACACCGGACGGCCGGGTGCACCAACTGGCCTGGCTACAGGCCGGAGTTCGCACCGACCCGCCGCGCCCCGGCCTGCCCGTCCGGCCGATCGCCCAGGTGCTGGCCGAAACGCTGGCCCGCGTGGGCACGATGACGTTCACCGGTCTGCACGCCCTGCTGCCGTTGTCGGCGGCCAGGCGCAACACGGCGTTCCACCAGAGCGAGTTGGCGCCGTGGTTCGCCCTGGCGGATCCGGACGCCCGGCACGAGGTCGTGGTGACGGTCTCCTGCCACCCCCGAAAGGGCGCGCCGACCGCGGACGATACGGCGGCCGTCCGCCAGGCGGTGCGGGAGATGGCGGACGGTGCGCTGGAGATCTCCTCGTCCGCACCGGCCCGGCCCCCGGCCGTCCCGCCCGGCCTGGACCTCGATCTCGGCCGCGGGGTGCACACCGAGGGCATGCGCGAGGCGTTCCGGTTCGGCTGCACCACCCGGGAGTGGTCGCCGGACCTCGCGGTCTGGCTGGTGGAGATGGTCGCCGACGCCCTGCGCGCGGCGGGACGTGCGGTACCGGTGGTGGTGACGGCCTCACGGGTCCCTCCGCCGGCCTGAACCGAGAGGCACGGCTGTTGCCGCTGAGGGGCCGACTCCCACGATTGCGAAAGTCGGCCCCGGACCGACTCATCCGGAACCCGTCCCTACCGGCCTGGCGCCGCCGCCATCTCGGGAGGACGGGAGTCTCAGGAGGCCGGCTTACTTGTCTCCACCGCTGGGCTGCGGGGCCGGGTCGCGGGGCGCCTCCGGGGGCATCGGGCCACCGTCGTGCTTCCCGCCGTCTGCCTCCATATCGGCAGGGTGCCGAAACGGGACGCCGTGCCAGCCTTCGGCATCAGGGGTGCGCGTCTGGAACGTCTCCACCGCTACAGCGCTCATCTCTCAACCTCCTCTTCCGTGAGGGGCCGCGCCGCCATACCGTCGAAGGCACGCCCCGAGGGTCCGCAGGGTTCCTGCGGTGGGGTCACCCGCCCCGGCTGCTCGACTGTCCAGGTTTCCGCCGCCGGGGCGGGAGTTCGGTGTCAGTGGCTTTGGCGGTGACTGCGGATGTCCCGAGCGGCAGCGCAGGCCGCCCGCCAATCGTTCTGCTTCAACGCCCGACTGCGCTCCTCGTCCGATGCGGCGCATTGCTTGCAGCCGGGGACTCGAATCCCTTCTAGCAGCCATCCGTCAAGGGGCAGTTCCACGGCCTGTTGGCTGTACCGAATGGGACTTGTCATGGCATCCCCGCGGTTTGCCCTCGTGCGTTATCTCGCTTCAGTCAACGGCTACGTGCCGACGGGGCTCAACGAACTTCTACGGACTTGCATGAATTCACCCAAGGGCGTTGATTGCTGACGTGATCAGATTCCTGGCGGAGGCTCCATAGACGGCGATACCTGCCAGCTCGCTGAAGGTCTTCGCGTACTCGGCGACCTCGCGTGGCTGCGTCACGGTGAGGCCGGCGGACACAAGCTCTGCGGATACCTGTTTGTCGTCGTACATGGAGAAGGCTTCGGCAGGCCACGCGTTGCCTCGCACAACGCCCATGGGGATCACACCAAGGCTCAGAGCGGGGGCGGCGGTCATCCCAATGAGGTGGCCGAGTTGCTCCGCCATCGTGGCGTGTGTGCCGATGATGGAGCGAAGGACCCATTCCTCAATCAGGAAGGCGAAGCGACGCCCTCCCCTGTGCAGAACGCGCTGACGGTTCATGCGTGCGGCAACGGCCTCTTCGACGTCGTCAGGCGTCTGCCTCATCGCAACGACCGTGTTGAGGATGGCTCGGGTGTAGTCCTCCGTCTGGAGCAGGCCGGGAACGACCTGGGACTGGTAGAAGCGGAACCAGACGGTTCGCTCGAACAGTGGCAGTACAGACTCCTGGACGCGTTTCAGGCCGGCGCTCTCCAGGCGGCGCCACTCGACGTACATGCCGTCGATGCCACGAGCTGTGGCAATGAGGTCCGCGGCTTCTTCCTCGGCGTGGCAGATGCGGGTCCAGACCCGAATGTCCTCATCGGAAGGGGAGGTCCTGCCGTTCTCAAGCCGTGAACTCTTCGATTCGTGCCACCCCGCCGCCGCTGCCAGGGCACGAGCAGTCAGACCGGAGCCTTTACGGATCTCTCGGAGGCGCTTCCCGAGCGCTTGCCTGGCCTCCTGGACGCTGGAGGGCGGCGACGACGAGGACACAGGTGTTCAGCCTTGGGCGAGCGATGGTTCAGACCGGCCTGTACTCCTCATGAGGCACCGCGCGTCGCCAAACCGAATCGAAGGCAGCGGAGCACAGACGCACCACTGACGGCTCGGTGGTTCGCTCCTCATCGCCCTCGGGGGATAGTTCCCCTTCGCCGGTGAAGTGCAGGAACACGACGAGGCCGTCATCGAAGAGCCAGAAGTCGTTGCCGGGGAGAGTCAGATCCGAAGCCCTGCGGCGCGGGAGCCACCGAACCTGTTCTCCGGCCGCAATGTTGGCCGGCGTGAGGTAGTGCTCAAAGCGAAGGTAGTCGCTCATCGGCTCCGAGAAGACCCGGGCGCGACGAACCTCCACCCCGCGGTCGGTGATCTCCTGCATCAGTGCAAGCCAGGGGCGCGACTTCGGATCCCACTCGGACAGGAGGCTGCCGGGATCGTGCTGCCAGGAGATGAAGCTTGGGTCAGATCGCATGTAGCCGTCCCGCATCTCCAGATGCACGGCGGAGTGCTTGGCCTGTCGGAACAGGTCTTCAAACGTCGGTTCCTCGACCACCGCTCACCTCCGGGAAGAACTGCATCATGCGCTTGGGGATCTCGACAACCGTCTCGTGGGAGGGGAGGTCGAGCTGGGACAGCCGCTCGTCGTCCAGGACCTTCCACCCTTGTACTACGTAGTTGTCGGTCTGGTCGTCGTAGTACACGGTCGGCGACTTGCCCTCGGGCGACTCTGGGTCCTTGCCGAGCATGTGCAGAGCCATGGTGACCTCCCTCGTTCGCGGTGGACGATCTGTACGAGCTTGCACTCAATTCACCATGTAGCGCACCGGACTTGCATGGACTTGCACGGGCTTAAGGTTCCCGTGATGGGGCCATCCGCAGTTCCGCACCAGAACCGCGGACGGCCTCCGCGCTCCCCGCCTCTCACGGCATCGTCCCCGTCCGTGACAGCAAGGCGCCGCAGCGCCGGCCCGCTCCCTTTCCACCACGTCCTTCTCCGCCTTCATCGCGGCCCTCAAGGACGACGCGCTCTGATCCCGGAGCCCCCCGTGAGCGCAGCAGAACGACCCTCTTCACCAGATGGCGAAGAGGGCCGTTTCCGTAGCTCCGGACCCGCCCCGGCTACTGCCCGTACACCACCGTCACCGGCGCATGGTCGCTCCACCGCTGGTCGTACGCCGCCGCCCGCTCCACGTACGCCTTCACCGCGCGCTCGGCCAGGGCCGGTGTCGCCAGCTGGTAGTCGATGCGCCAGCCGGCGTCGTTGTCGAAGGCGCGGCCGCGGTAGGACCACCAGGAGTAGGGGCCCTCGGTGTCGGGGTGCAGGGCGCGGACGACATCGACGTAGCCGCCGCGGGTCTCGCTGAGGACGTCGGTGAGCCAGGCGCGCTCCTCGGGGAGGAAGCCGGACTTCTTCTGGTTAGCCTTCCAGTTCTTGAGGTCGGCCTCCTGGTGGGCGATGTTCCAGTCGCCGCAGACCACGACCTCACGCCCGTCGGCCGCGGCGCGCTTGCGCAGGTCGACGAGGTAGGGCAGGAATTCCGCCATGAAGCGTTCCTTCTCGTCCTGGCGCTCGGTGCCGACCTCTCCGGACGGCAGGTAGAGGCTGGCGACGGTCACGCCGGGCAGGTCCGCCTCGACGTAACGGCCGCTGCTGTCGAACTCGGACGAGCCGAAGCCGATCCCGACCCGGTCCGGCTCGCGGCGGGTGTAGAGGGAGACGCCGGCCCGGCCCTTGGCGGCGGCCGGGGCGTGCACGGTGAACCAGCCGGCCGGCTCGCGGACCTCGTCCGGCAGCTGGCCGGTCTCGGCCCGTACCTCCTGCAGGCAGAGCACATCGGCCGTGGTCTCCGCCAGCCACGGGACGAAGCCCTTCTTGGCCGCGGCGCGCAGCCCGTTCACATTCACAGAGGTCACGGTGAGCATCCGGGCACGATACCCAGACCGGGGCGTTGATCGTCTTCAGGTCCGGGGGCGCGGACCGCCGCCCCGGTGGGGGCCCCGGCCGCCGCCCCTCGTCGGGCGTGGCGCCCCGGCCGTACCCTTCCTCGGTATGGAGACCCGCCCCGCCCGGACCGGCACGGTCGAGATACGCCCGGTCCGCTACGACCACCCCGACGCCGTGACGCTCGACGCCCTGGTGCAGCAGGAGTACGTCCGCCGCTACGGCGACGGGGACATGACACCGCTGGACCCCGAGATGTTCGTGCCGCCGCGCGGGACGTTCCTGGTCGCGTACGGGGATGAGCGTCCGCTGGCCACCGGCGGCTGGCGGGTGCAGGAGGACGCCGCCGAGGGGTACGCCGTCGGGGACGCCGAGATCAAGCGGATGTTCGTGCTGCCGGAGGCGCGCGGACTGGGCCTCGCGCGGCGGATCCTGGCCGCCCTGGAGGCGGACGCCCGGGCCGCGGGGCGGTCGCGGATGGTGCTGGAGACCGGCATCAAGCAGCCCGAGGCGCTGGCGCTGTACGCCTCCAGCGGCTATCTGCCGGTGGCGAAGTTCGGGCTGTACCGGACGTACGAGGACAGCCGGTGCCTGGCGAAGGTGCTGGGGGGCGCGGCGGCCGGCTGAGCCGCCGCGGGAGGTGCGCGCCCGCCGGGTGACACGGCCGTAGGGGCGCGACGGCCGCCGTTTGACAGTGATCGCGACCCCTCCCATACTCATTCCACTAATCAACTAGCTAAAGGGGGGATCCGTGAGCGACGACCCGAGCCCGTGGGCCATCGAGGCCGTAGGCCTGGGGAAGAAGTACCGCCGCGGCTGGGCGCTGCGGGACTGCTCCTTCCGGCTCCCCGCCGGCCGTATCTGCGCCCTCGTCGGGCCGAACGGCGCCGGCAAGAGCACCTTCCTCGGCACCGCGACCCGGCTGGTGACGCCGACCACCGGAACGCTGCGGCTGTTCGGCGTCCCGGTGACCGACCCGGCCGTCATGGCGCGGACCGCGTACCTCGCCCAGGACAAGCCGCTCTACGCCCGCTTCACGGTCGCCGAGATGCTGCGGCTGGGCCTCGAGCTGAACCCGCGCTGGGACCAGGCACTGGCCGAACGGGTCGTACGGTCCGGCGATGTGCCGCTCACCGCCCGGATCGGCACCCTCTCCGGCGGCCAGCGCACCCGGGTCGCCTTCGCCCTGGCCTTCGGCAAGCGGCCCGATCTGCTGCTGCTCGACGAGCCGATGGCCGACCTCGACCCGCTGGCCCGGCACGAGCTGTCCGGCCTGCTGATGGCCGAGGCCGCCGAGCACGGCACGACCGTGGTGATGTCCTCCCACCTGGTCTCCGAGATGGAGGAGATGTGTGACTACCTCCTGCTCCTCGCGGAGGGCCGGCTGCGGATGGCCGGGCCCACCGACGCCCTGATACCCGCGCACCTGCTCGTGACCGGGGTGGCCGCCGGCGACGACGGGGTGCCCGAGGAACTGCGCGAGCAGCACACCGTGGTCGAATCGCGGGTGACCGGGCGGCAGTTCACCGCCCTGGTCCGGCCCGGCGGTCCGCTCTCCGACAGTTGGGAGGCCCTGGCGCCGAGCATGGAAGAAGTACTGCTGGCCTATCTGCGGTCGCCCGGCGCACCGGACCTGATCGCCGGCGAAGCGCGGCTCGACGCCTCCGGGGAGGTGGCGGCATGACGACCACCACCGCCCCCGCCCCCACCACGGCCGCCCCGGGCCGCGGCCCGCTGCGCGGACTGCCCTGGGTGGTCTGGCGCCGGCACCGCACGTTCCTGCGCGCCGCCCTGCTGCTCACCCTCGCCGGCTGTGCGCTCTTCCTCTACCAGCGCATCGGCGTCATGGACTTCCTGCACGGCAAGGGCACCGCGCCGGGGGACGACGACAAGCTGCTGACCGAGTTCCAGAGCCGCTTCGGCCCGGACTTCGCACGCGACATGGAGTACCTGCTGTACGTGCCGCTCGTCGTCGGCGTCTTCCTCGGCGCACCGATGATCGCGAGCGAGCAGGAGCAGGGCACCCTCAAGCTGGTCACCACCCAGTCGGTCAGCCGCAGCCGCTGGCTCGCCGCCACGCTCGGCCTGCCGCTGGCCGTCGTCGTGGGCTGCTCCGCGCTGCTGTCGGCCGTCTTCACCTGGGTGTGGACACCGGTCCACGGCCTGGCCGCGAGCGGGGACTGGCTGACCGGCGGCGCCTTCGAGGCCACCGGCCCGGTGCCGGCCGCCCGGACCCTCTTCCTGGCCTCCTGCGGTATCGCGCTGGGCATGCTGATCAAGCGGGTGGTGGCGGCCATGGCCGCCACCGCCTTCGTCGCCCTGGCCACCTCCGTGGTGTGGGACAAGTTCCGGGGCCACCTCGGTACCGTCCGCAGCGTCACCTCCCCCTACAACGGCGACGGGCCGAACCTGCCGTTCGACGCCGCCCGGTTCGACGACTGGGTCGCCACCGCCGACGGGAAGCTCTACGGCTTCGGCACCTGCGTCAGCACCGACAGCGGGGCCGACCGTGCCTGCCGGGCCAAGCTGGGCATCGTCCACCGCGTCACCCAGTACTTCGACTACGAGCAGATGGCCGGAATGCAGTGGATCGGCGCGGCGATCCTGGTGGTGCTGGCCGCCCTGGTGCTGGCGTTCGTCGTCTGGCGCACCCGGAGGCGGCCGCTCTGAACGGCACGGCCCGGCGCCACGCCACGGGCGGCGCTTTGACACCCCGCACGGGCGGCCCGATGATCAATCGGTCGGGCCGCACGGCCCCGGCGCCGCCCGGAAGGGGCGCGGTGGCGGTCCCGGCGGCACGGGGGAAAGCAGTAGCAGAGAGGTGGTGAGCGCCGTGGAATTCCGCATCGACCGCCGCAGCGGCGTCGCCACCTACCTCCAGATCGTCCAGCAGGTCCAGCAGGCGCTGCGGCTGGGCATCCTCGTCGAGGGCGACCGGCTGCCGACCGCGGCACAGGTCGCCGCGACGACCAAGGTCAACCCCAACACGACCCTGAAGGCCTACCGCGAGCTGGAGCGCGAGGGCCTGGTCGAACCGCGCCCCGGCCTCGGCACGTTCGTCAGCCGCACCCTCGCCCGCCCCCGGTCCGCGGCGGACGCCCGGCTGCGCGAGGAGCTGCGCGCCTGGATGGAGCGGGCCCGCGCGGAGGGGCTGGCCCGGGAGGACGTTCAGGCGCTGATGAACTCCCTGCTGGAGGAGCGGTATCCGCACGGCTGAGCCGAGCCGGTCCGCTCCGGCCGGGGCGGACCGGTCCCGGGAACCGGCCGCCCGCTTGACCCTCACGTCACGTCAGGCCGCACCCTGAAGCGGTACGGCACCACGGGACGAAAGGCGCTGCGATGAGCTACTCGGTCGGTCAGGTCTCCGGCTTCGCCGGGATCACGGTGCGCACCCTGCACCACTACGACAAGACCGGCCTGCTCTGCCCCAGCGACCGCAGCCCCGCCGGCTACCGCCAATACAGCGACGCCGACCTCGCCCGGCTGCAGCAGATCCTCTTCTACCGGGAGCTCGGCTTCCCGCTGGAGGAGATCGCCGCCATCCTGGCGGACCCCCAGGCCAACGCCCTCGACCACCTCCGCGCCCGGCACCGGCTCCTCAACGAGCAGATCGGCAAGCTGCAGCGGCTGGTCGAGGTCGCCGAGCGGGCCATGGAGGTGCAGCAGACCGGGGTCGGGCTGACCCCGCAGGAGCGGTTCGAGGTCTTCGGCGAGGTGGCCTTCGACCTCACCTACGCCACCCAGGCCCATCTGAAGTGGCAGCACAGCGAGGGCCACCAGCGCTCGATGGCGCGGGCCGCCGCGCACTCCAAGGAGGACTGGGCCACGCTGATGGCCGAGGCCGCCGACTGGCGCCGGCGGCTGCTCGCCGCCTTCGACGCCGAGGAGCCCGCGGACGGCGAGCGCGCCATGGACCTCGCGGAGGAACAACGGCAGCACATCAGCCGCTGGTTCACCCCGTGCCCCACCGCCATGCACGGCCGGATCGCCGATGACTTCGCCGCCGATCCCCGCGCGTTCGCCCTGATCGTCCCGCCCACCGAACAGCGGCCCGGCCTCGCCCCGTACCTGCGCACCGCCGTCCACGCCAACGCCGTACGCCACCCGGACGGCGAGGGCTCCTGAGCGCCTGCGCCTGCTGAGCGCCTGCCTCTCCTGAGCCCCGCCGCGTCCTGAGGGGCGCGCCCCTCAGCCGTCCTCGGTATCCCCGCCCCCCCGAACACCCGCACCTTGAAGGCTGCCCACCCATGCCCAACATCCTGCTCACCGCCGCCGGCTCGTACGGCGACGTCGCCCCCTACACCGGCGTCGGCGCCCGGCTCCGCGCCGCCGGCCACGACGTCACGCTCGCCACCCACGACACCTACGAGCCCCTGGTCCGCGCCGCCGGCCTGACGTTCCGCCGGCTGCCCGCCGACCCGCGCGGCCGGCGCCCGGCCGACGGCACCGCACCACCGCAGGGCGCCCCGCCCGGCCGCCGCGAGCTGATGCGCCGGGCCGCCGCCTTCATCGAGGAGCTGGGCGGGGGCATGGCCGACGCCGCCGACGACGACACCGACCTCCTGCTGCTCTCCGCCACCACCGCACCCCTCGGCCACCACCTCGCCGAGGCGCACGGCATCCCGTCGCTGGGCCTGTTCCTCGTCCCGCAGGCCCCCACCGGCGACTTCGCCCCCGTCGTCAGCGGCGGCCGCGCCCTGGGCCGCTGGGGCAACCGCGCCCTGGGCCGCCTCTCCCTCCGCGTCATCGACCGCCTCTACGCCGGCGCCACCCGCACCCTGCGCGCCCGCCTCGGCCTGCCGCCCGCCACCCCCGCCACGGTCCGGCGCCGCGCCGAAGCGGCCGGCTGGCCCGTCCTGCACGGCTTCAGCGAGACCCTGCTCCCCCGCCCCGCCGACTGGCGCCCCGGCCTGGACGTGGTCGGAAACTGGTGGCCCTGGCACGCCCCCGACGCCCAACTCCCGCCCACCGTGCGGGACTTCCTCGCCGCCGGCCCGCCCCCGGTCTTCCTCGGCTTCGGCAGCATGGCGGGCGGCGAGGGGGAGCGCCTGGGCGAGCTGGCGGTACGGGCCCTGCGCCGCGCCGGGGTCCGCGGCATCCTCCAGTCCGGCTGGGCCGGCCTGTCCACCGCGCACGCATCCGGCGCGGACGACGTCCTCACCATCGGCGAGGTGCCACACGCCCTGCTCTTCCCGCACATGGCCGCGGTCGTCCACCACTGCGGCGCGGGCACCACCGCGGCCGGACTGCGTGCCGGGGTGCCCACCGTCCCCGTCCCCGTCACCGCCGACCAGCCCTTCTGGGCCGCCCGCCTGGCCGCCTCCGGCGTCGCCACCGCCCCGATCCCCTTCGCCCAGCTCACCGGCGACACCGGCGTGGCCCGCCTGGCCCACGCCCTCACCCAGGCCACCACCGGTCCCGAACGCCACGCCCGCGCCCGCGCCGCGGCCACCCGCCTCGCCGCGGAGGACGGCGCCGGCGCCGTCGCGAAGACGGTCGACCGCCTCACCGGCTGAGCCCCCGGGACGACGGCCCCCGGACCGGGACGAGGGCGCGCTTCACGGGGCCCGCCACCCGATCGGGGGCCCGTCGCCCCGTCCCGGGATGCGACCGACGGCCACAGGGCATGGGCTCGCAACTATGACCACGTTCCGCAAAAGCACCCCGCTTCGCAGAGCGCTCCTTCGTGCCGCCCTGCTGGCGGCCGCGGGCCCCGCCGTCACCGTGACGGCGGCCCAGGTCGCCCTCGCCGCCCCCGCCGGCCACTGGGCCCACCCGGTGGCCGCCCACTACCGCATCAGCGCGCCCTACGGCGTACCCGGCGCCTGGCAGGCCGGACACCACACCGGCATCGACCTCGCGGTCCGCTCCGGGGCCAAGGTCAGGTCCGTAGGGCCCGGCACCGTCGTCCTCGCCCGGCGCTCGGGCGCGTACGGCAAGGCCGTCACGGTCCGGATGCGGGACGGCCACTACACGCTCTTCGGCCACCTCTCCCGGATCACCGTCCACCCCGGCCAGCGGGTCCGCGCCCGCACCCGCCTCGGCTACGCCGGCGCCACCGGCCGGGCCACCGGCCCCCACCTCCACTTCGAGGTCCGCACCCGCCGCCACTACGGCTCCGACATCAACCCCCTCGCCTACCTGGCCCGCCACGGCATCCACCTGATGTGACGTCCGGCACCACGGCCACGGCCACGAACTCCCCCTGTCGCAGGCGCAGTTCCCTCCCCATGCAAGAATCCCGCCCGATCGAACCGGTCGGGCGGGATGCGCGCAGCGCGTACGGGCTGTACCGCCTCCCGATCCGGGGCCGCGCAGCAAGTAGGGCGACCAGGAGCCCTCGTGGACGTGGTTGATGGCCTACAACGTGGGCCCGTCGTGGACCTCGGTGATACTGGCGGGCGGCTTCCTGTCCGCGTCCGGCCACGCCTATGAAGTCGTATGGGACACGGAAGACAACTGCTACCGGCTTCTGACGAACTACGAGACGGCCACCTGGAAGCGGAGGCGGCCCGCGACCGGGAAGCGCCGCTGACCCATGCGGTACTTCACTGCGGTACGACGCGAAAAAGCCCCCACCGGATCATCCCGGCGGGGGCTCTGACGTGCGGTGGACCTGAGGGGATTCGAACCCCTGACCCCCTCGTTGCGAACGAGGTGCGCTACCAGCTGCGCCACAGGCCCTTGCGACGAGTGAAACTCTAGCATCCCGGTCGCGGTGCCCGGAAATCGCTTCCGGTGCTGGTCAGCGGAGGAACGGCCGTTGTGGCGCGGGTCACTCGTTGGCGGCCCGGGGGCGGTCCTCGTCCTCGTACTGGTCGAAGAGGGGGGTGCGGCCGCGGGTGCGGCGGCCGCGGGTCGGGCGGTCCTGCTGGGGGGTGTCGGGCTGGGGGCGTTCGGGGGCGGCGCTGGAGCGGGCGGAGCTCCACGCGTCCTCGGCGTCGAGGTCGACGTGGCTGGTGGCTCGCGGGGCGACCGGGGCGGTGACGTAGGTGGGGAGCGGGACCGGGACCGGGTCCCAGCTGCCGGCGGCCGGGCGCGGGCGCTCGCGTTCACGCTGCTGGTCGACCCACTCGGCGTGGTCGGTCTCCTCGACGACGGCGCGGCGGCCGGCGGTGGGGGAAGGACGGGACGGGGCTGCCGGACGGGGCGCTTCCGGGGCGGCGTCGGCCGGGTGGTCGGCGCGGGCGTCGGCCGGGTGCTCGTCGGCGGGCGGCTGGTCGGCGGCCTGGCGGGGGCGGCGGCCCTCGCGCAGGCGCTGGGCCGCGGCCTCCGCGCGACGCTGGTCCATGGTGAAGGTGAAGCGGCGGCGCTCCTGGGCGCGCAGGTAAATGATGTACGCGGTCAGCAGGAGGGCGGGGAGGGCGGGCGCCCAGAGGAAAGGGGTCCCGCCGACGGCCGCGACGATGGCGCCGGTGGTGAAGGCGAGGAACAGCATGGTGATGGTGCGGCGGCGTCGGGCGAGAACCTTGGCGCGCTTGGTCCGCTCGGCGAGCGAGGGCCGCGGCGGGGCGGGCTGCACCCGGGTGGGCGGGGCTTCAAGTTCCTCGGCGGCGACGGGGTCGGCGAAGGGCCCGGCGTCCTCGTCGGCCGGGGCGTCCGGATCCCGATCGTCGTCCGACTCGTCGGCGGGGTAGTCCCCGCGCTCCTTGTCGTAGCGGCGCTGCATGGCCGCGCGTCCGGACAGCAGCCGGATGGCGGTGCTGAAGCGCTCGGTCGGACGGGCCTCGTTGAGCTCATCCTGTCTACGGAGCCACATCGGCACCAAGTAGGCGGCCCAGGCCCCGACGATGACTGCGTAGATGAGGCCGCTGCTTCTCACAACTCACACGGTAGAGGGGTTTGCAGGGGGCCATCCGCCAATTGGGCCGGTGTGTCGCACGATCTGGCTGATATCTCGAACTTTTTTGTGATGGTAGAGATCCGCACCCACCCCAATCCGGCCAATCACGGATTGCATTCGAACATTTATTTTATTTGTGGGGTGTGCCGGGGGCGGTGCCGGGCCTACTGCGTTTCTCCCGGCGCCAGCGGTTGAGCAGGCCCTCGGGCACTTCTTCCGCGGTGAGCGCGTAAACCGCGTGGTCCCGCCAGGCGCCGTCGATGTGGAGGTAGCGCGGGCGGATGCCTTCCTCGCGAAAACCGAGCTTTTCCACCACCCGCCGGCTCGGGATGTTCTCCGGGCGAATACAGACCTCGATGCGGTGCAGTCCGACGGCGTGGAAGCAGTGGTCGACGGCGAGCGCCACGGCGGTCGGGATGACACCGCGACCGGCGACTTCCTGGTCGACCCAGTAGCCGATATGGCCGGAGCACATCGAGCCCCAGGTGATGCCGGCGACGGTGAGTTGGCCGACGAGGCGGCCCTGGTATTCCACGACGAACGGGAGCATCCGGCCGGCGTGCGCCTCCGCCCGCAGATGGCGGACCATCTGCCGGTAGGTGGGCCGGTGCGGCGGGACGAGACCGGGCGGGGGCGGCGGAATGGTGGCTTCCCAGGGGCGCAGCCAGTCGCGGTTGCGGCGGTTGACCTCGCGCCAGGCGCGTTGGTCGCGCAGCTTTATGGGGCGGAGGGTGATCTCACCGTCCGTCAGGACCACGGGCCAGGGCGCGTTCAGCTCGTGCTCCCGGAGGGTCTGGGGTGGTCGCCGCCCCGGATCTGGTCGACGGCGTGCGGCAGCAGGTCGGCCAGTACGGCGAGGCCGTCGCGGACCCCGCCGGAGGAGCCGGGGAGGTTGACGATCAGGGTCGTGCCGGCGACGCCGGCGAGGCCGCGGGAGAGCGCCGCGGTGGGGACCTTCTCGCGGCCGGCGGCGCGGATCGCCTCGGGGATGCCGGGGACCTCGTAATCCAGGACCCGGGCGGTGGCCTCGGGGGTGCGGTCGGTGGGCGAGATGCCGGTGCCGCCGGTGGTGAGGACGACGGCGTACCGGGAGGAGTCGACGGCCCGGCGCAGGGCGGCCTCGACCGGGTCGCCGTCGGGGACGACCTCGGGGCCGTCGACCTCGAAGCCCATGGCGGCCAGGCCCTCGGCGAGCAGCGGGCCGCCCTTGTCCTCGTAGACGCCGGCGGCGGCGCGGTTGGAGGCGGTGACGACCAGGGCGCGGGCGGTGGTCATGACCGGCTCCAGTCGCCGGACTTGCCGCCGGTCTTCTCCTCGACGCGGATGTCGGAGATCACCGCGGCCTTGTCGACCGCCTTGATCATGTCCACCACGGTGAGAGCGGCGACGGAGACGGCGGTGAGCGCCTCCATCTCGACGCCGGTGCGGTCGGTGGTCTTGACGGTGGCGGTGATCTCCACGGCCTCGTCGGTCACGGCGAGGTCCACCTTCACACCGGAGACGGCCAGCGGGTGGCAGAGCGGGATCAGCTCGGGGGTGCGCTTGGCGCCCATGATCCCGGCGATCCGGGCGGTGGCCAGGGCGTCGCCCTTGGGCATGCCCTCGCCCCGCAGCAACTCGATGACCTGCGGTGACACCAGGACCCGGCCGCGGGCGCGGGCGGTGCGGGCGGTGACGTCCTTGGCCGAGACGTCGACCATCCGGGCCGCCCCCGCCGCGTCGAGGTGGGTGAGGTGTTGCTGGCCGCTGCTCATCGTTCTCCCGGTCCAAACTGCCGCCTGTGGGACGACACCGTACCTCCGGTGGCCGCGGAGCACCCGGTACGGGTTTTCGGGGGCCGGTTATCCGAGCGGGACGACCTCCACGTCGGCGCCCTCGGGGACCTCGGTGGTGTCCTCGGGGACCACGATCAGTGCGTTGGCGTGCGCCATGGCCTTGATCAGGTGGGAGCCGGCGCCGCCGACCGGGGTGACGGTGCCGGCGTCGGCGTCGTAGGAGCCGCGCAGGAACTGCCGCTTGCCCCGGGGTGAGGAGGCGAGGGCGGCGGTGCAGCGGGCCGTGGTCGTCGTGCGGTGGACGTCCGGCAGGCCCATCAGGGCGCGGATGACCGGGCGGACGAACAGCTCGAAGGAGACGTAACTGCTGACGGGGTTGCCGGGCAGGGCCAGCAGCGGGATGCGGTCGGGGCCGATGAGGCCGAAGCCCTGGGGCTTGCCGGGCTGCATGGCGAGCTTGCGGAATTCGACCTCCCCCTCGTCCGCGGAGAGGCCGGCCAGGGTCTCCTTGACCACGTCGTACGCGCCGACGCTGACGCCGCCGCTGGTGACGAGGACGTCGGCCCGGATGAGTTGGTCCTCCAGGGTGGCGCGCAGGGTTTCGGCGTCGTCGGCGACCGCGCCGACGCGGTAGGCGAGGGCGCCGGCGGCCCGGGCCGCGGCGGTGAGCTGGAAGCTGTTGGAGTCGTGGATCCGGCCGGGGCCCAACTCCTCGCCGGGCTGGACGAGTTCGCTGCCGGTGGAGAGCACCACGACGCGGGGGCGCGGGCGGACCCGGACCGTGCCGCGGCCGAGGGCGGCGAGCAGGCCGATCTGGGAGGGGCCGAGGAAGGTGCCGGCCCGCAGCGCGAGCTCGCCTTCGGTGACGTCGCTGCCGCGGGCGCGGATGTGGGCGCCGGCCGCGGCCGGGCGGTGGACACGGACCTCGCCGCCGGCGTCCTCGGGGGCGGCGCTGGCCGCCCGCATCGTCGCGGCCGGGCCCGCTCCGGCGCCGCCGTCGGTCCATTCGACGGGGACGACGGCCTCGGCGCCGGGCGGGAGGGGGGCGCCGGTCATGATGCGGGCGGCCTGGCCGGGGCCGACCTCGGGGAGCTCGCCGCTGCCGGCCGCGACGTCCCCGATGACGGTGAGGGTGACCGGGGCGGCCTCGGTGGCCTGCGCGACGTCGGAGGCGCGGACCGCGTAGCCGTCCATGGAGCTGTTGTCGAAGGGCGGCAGGGGGGCGGTGACGGTGATGTCCTCGACCAGGACGCAGCCCTGGGCGTCGAGGAGCTGCAACTCGATCGGGTCCAGCGGGACGATCTTCGACAGGACGTCGTCGAGGTGCTCGGCCACCGACCAGACGCGGTCCGGGTGGCTGGTCTGGCCGGTGGCGTGGTTCAACGTCCTACATCTCCTCGGTGACGTAACTGCGAAGCCAGGCCCGGAAGTCGGGGCCCAGGTCTTCACGTTCGCATGCCAGTCTGACAATGGCACGCAGGTAGTCGCCACGGTCACCGGTGTCATAGCGCCGGCCCTTGAAGACGACGCCGTGCACCGGGCCGCCGAGCGACGGGTCGGCGGCGAGTGCCTGCAGGGCGTCGGTGAGCTGGATCTCGCCGCCGCGGCCGGGGTCGGTCTTGCGCAGCACCTCGAAGACGGCCGGGTCGAGGACGTAGCGGCCGATGATCGCGAGGTTGCTGGGGGCCTCGGACGGGTCGGGCTTCTCGACCAGGTCGGAGACGGTGACCACGTCGTCGTCACCGGTGGGGGCGGCGGCCGCGCAGCCGTAGAGGTGGATCTGCGCCGGGTCGACCTCCATGAGGGCGATGACCGAGCCGCCGTGCTGTTCCTGCACCTCGACCATGCGGGCCAGCAGGGGGTCGCGGGGGTCGATCAGGTCGTCACCGAGGAGCACGGCGAAGGGCTGGTCGCCGACGTGGGGCGCGGCGCACAGCACCGCGTGGCCGAGGCCCTTGGGGTCGCCCTGGCGGACGTAGTGCATGGTCGCGAGGTCGCTGGATTCCTGGACCTTGGCGAGCCGGGACTCGTCGCCCTTGCGGTGCAGGGCCTCTTCGAGTTCGTAGTTGCGGTCGAAGTGGTCCTCGAGGGGGCGCTTGTTGCGGCCGGTGACCATCAGGACGTCGGAGAGCCCGGCGGCGGCCGCCTCCTCCACCACGTACTGGATGGCGGGCTTGTCGACGACCGGGAGCATCTCCTTGGGTGTGGCCTTCGTAGCGGGGAGAAACCGGGTGCCGAGGCCGGCTGCCGGAATGACAGCCTTGCTGATCCGTGTGTGCGATGGAGTCATGCGCGACACCATAACCGGCTCATTCGGAACGATGATGAGGGTCCGGTGAATAGAGCATGAGAGCGGGAGCAAGGGCGCACAGTGAGCAAGCAGCACGATAGGAAACGAAGGTTGCGGCGGGATCTCCAGGAGGTAAGGAGATCATTGCCACCGGATGTCGTCTCGGCGGCGGGCGAGGCGCTGGCCCGACGGACCCTGGAACTGGAGGAGTTGGCGCCGTTCCTCGCCCCCTCGACGGCGGGCGAGGGTGCCGCCCGCCGCCCGACCGTGGCGGCGTATGTGTCGATGGGCTCGGAGCCGCCCACCGGGGCGCTGCTGGACCGGCTGCGGGACGCGGGGGTGCGGGTGCTGCTGCCGGTGCTGATGCCGGACAACGACCTCGACTGGGCGCCGTACGAGGGCGCCGACCGTCTGGTGCCGGCGGGCTGGGGGCTGCACGAGCCGGCCGGTGAGCGGCTGGGCCCGCAGGCGGTCACGCAGGCGGACGTGGTGCTGCTGCCGGGGCTGGCGGTGGACCGCGACGGGGTGCGGCTGGGCCGCGGCGGCGGCTCGTACGACCGGGTGCTGGAGCGGCTGGACCGGGCCGGGGCGCCGACGCATCTGGTGGTGCTGCTGTTCGACGCGGAGGTGCTGGACGAGGTGCCGGCCGAGCCGCACGACCGGCGGGTGCATGCCGCGGTGACCCCGTCGGGGGTGCACCGGTTCCGGCACTGAGTACGCCGGGACCGAACGGGCGCACCGGCGCCGCCGTCCGCGCCTCGGCCCCGAATGCCGCCGGGCGGGCCGGAGATCGTCCCGTGGGAGATCTCCGGCCCGCCCGGCGGTTCGTGGCGGCGGCGGCCTTACGGCGACAGCGTCAGGGTGTCCTTGCCGGACTGCTTGACGGCGTCCTCGCTGTACGCCCAGGGCAGCAGCTCGCCCTTGGCCCACTTGTCGGTCTGGTCGTAGTAGTGGGTGTCGTAGGCGTGCCCGGAGGCGCCGGTGAGGTTGATCCAGCGGGACTTGTCCAGGTCGGCGAGGTTGACGATCATCCGCATGGACGGGACCCAGGTGACCTTGTAGCCGCCGGCCGCGTTCCAGCCGGTGGCGTCGACCGCGGCCTCCCCGCCGCCGAGGTTCCACGGGCCGCGGTTGAACAGGCCCTGCAGCATCCCGGGGCCGTCGGTGCCCAGGGTCTGGTTCTTCAGGAACATCTGGTGCAGCCGGCCCCAGGTCCAGTTGTCGATGTTCTTGCCCAGTTTGGAGGTCAGCTCGTAGCGGGCGTCCTTCATGGCGTGCGCGAGGAGCTGGTCGCGGTTCTTGTCGCCGGGGCGGCCGGGCCGGTCCTCGGTCTTCCACCAGTCGTTGCCGGGGTCGTCGAGGAGGGTGCGGACGACCTCGTACCAGCGGTCGCCGCCGTCGGGCTGGGCGGTGTCGCCGGCCCGCTCGCCGCATTCGCGCACGTACGTGTCGTTCTCGTCGGCGGGGCCGGTCTCGTCGGCCGGGCGGACGGTGAGGCACTGGCCCTCGGGACGCAGTTCCTTGGGCATCTTGTTGCCGAAGGCGAGCTTGAGGGTGTTGCGCCAGACGGCGTTGAAGTAGGCGGCCGCGGCGGAGTCGGGCTCCTGGGTGAAGTCCCAGCCCTCCAGCAGCTGCTGGGCGTCGCGGACGTACTTGTCCTTGATGTCGATCTTGGTGAGGTAGGGCGTCAGCAGCCGGGCGATCTCACTGCTGTTGTCCTTCTGGAAGGCCTGCATGTCGTCGGTGGAGACCTTGCCGCCGTCCTTGATCTTCGACTGGATCAGGTCGTTGATCCGCTGGCTGCGGGAGCCGTAGCCCCAGTCCTTGGTGATCAGGTACGGGTACTTCTCGTCGGTGACGGCCTGGTTGGCGGTGACGATGTAGCCGCGCTGGGGGTTGTACTCGTACGGCAGGGCGGCGGGCGGGATGTAGCCCTTCCACTGGTAGCGGGGGTCCCAGCCGGGCGCCGGGTAGGTGCCGTCGAAGTGGCCGTCGCCCTTGCCGCGGACCGGGATCCGGCCGGGCGCCTGGTAGCCGATGTTGCCCTTGGTGTCGGCGTAGATCAGGTTCTGCGAGGGCACCTCGAAGTGCGCGGCGGCCTTGCGGAAGCCGGTCCAGTCGTGGGCGCGGTTGAGCTCGAAGACGGCGTCCATGGAGCGGCCGGGGTCGAGCGCGGTCCAGCGGAGCGAGACGGCGTAGCCGTCGCCGCGGTCGGGGGCGGCGTTGCCCACGGGGGCGTCCTTGCCGACGTTGCCGAGCTCGTCGTCGCGGTCGGAGACGATCGGGCCGTTGTTGGTGGCGCGGACGGTGATGTGGTGGCTCTCGCCGCCGGCGACCTTGATGGTCTCCTTGCGCGTGCGGAACGGCCGCTGCTTGTCGTCGTAGAGGTAGCCGTCGGCGCTGACCTTCTCCAGGTACAGGTCGGTGACGTCGGCGCCGAGGTTGGTCATGCCCCAGGAGATGTCCTGGTTGTGGCCGATGACGACGCCGGGCATCCCGGAGAAGGTGAAGCCGGAGACGTCGTAGCCGCACTTGGGGCCGGTGTTACGGCAGTGCAGGCCCATCTGGTACCAGAGCGAGGGCATCTGCGGTGCCAGGTGCGGGTCGTTGGCGAGCAGCGGCTTGCCGGTGGTGGTGTGCGCGCCGGAGACGACCCAGGAGTTGGAGCCGATGCCGTTGCCGTTGGGGCCGAGCAGCGCCGGGACCTCGTTCACCGTCCTGGACAGCGAGGACAGCTGGGAGCGCAGTCCGTTGACGGCGCTGCCGGGGCCGGCCGGGGTGGCGTTCGCCGAGCCCTTGGGCGTGAACTTCTTGGTGGCCGGGTCGACCGCACCGCCGTCCACGATCGGCTTGTTCCGCTTGTACGGGTATGCCGGGTACAGCCCGGCGATCTGCTGCGGGGTGAACCGGCTGGTCATCAGGGACCGGTCGATCTCCTCCTGCATGTTGCCGCGCAGGTCCCAGGCCATCGCCTTGAGCCAGGCCACCGAGTCGGCCGGCGTCCACTTCTCGGGCTTGTAGTCGTTCTCCAGGTCCAGCGCCGCGTACTCCAGGGAGAGCGTCGAGCCCTCGTGGTCCTTGAGGTAGGCGTTGACACCGGCGGAGTAGGCCTGGAGGTACTTCTTGGTGCCGGGCGAGAGCTTGGTGTCGTACTCCTGCTGCGCGACCCGGTGCCAGCCCAGCGTGCGCAGGAACTCATCGGTCTTGACCTGGCCCTTGCCGAACATCTCGGACAGCCGGCCGGCGGTCATGTGGCGCCGGACGTCCATCTCCCAGAAGCGGTCCTGGGCCTGGACGTAGCCCTGGGCGCGGAAGAGGTCCTCATCGGTGTCGGCGTAGATCTGCGGGATGCCGTTGGCGTCGCGGACGACGTCCACCGGGTCGGCCAGGCCGGGGAGTTTGAGTGAGCCGGTGGTCTGCGGGAACGAGGCCCGGACGGTACTGACTCCCCAGAACGCGCCGCAGCCGATGCCCGCCACGAGCAGCAGCACGACCGTGATGGCGACGAGGCGGCCGCGCCGCCCCTTCTTCTTCCTGGGGACTGGGCCGGACTTGTTGGCGGGCATCTCTGTCCTTCGAGGGGCAGGGTGGGAGTGCTGGAGCAACCATAGGCGCACGGGTTCGGCGACCCCTACGCGGAGTCACCGCCAGCACCCCCAACCTTCAAGTAATGGTAAATTGTTAGTCTCAGTAACTAGATACGGTAAGGAAAGAGCGCCCAAAGACCACCCCCGGACCGTCGTTTTCGGACCCGTGCGAGGAAGGACCAGCTCCCTGACTGTCGAGCACCTCAATCAACTCCTGCTGCTCTGCTCGCTGGTACTGCTCATCGCGGTCGCCGCGGTACGGCTCTCCTCGCGCAGCGGGCTCCCCAGCCTGCTCATCTACCTGGGGATAGGCATCGCCATAGGGCAGGACGGCTTCGGCGGCGTCGTCTTCCACGACGCCGAGCTGACCCAACTCATGGGCTACGCCGCGCTGGTCGTGATCCTCGCCGAGGGCGGTCTGGGCACCAAATGGAAAGAGATCAAGCCGGCACTGCCCCAGGCGGCGGTGCTGTCGACGGTCGGCGTCGCGGTGAGCGTGGGGGTCACCGCGGCCGGAGCGCACTATCTGGCCGGCCTCGGCTGGCGCCAGGCGCTGCTGATCGGTGCCGTGGTCTCGTCCACGGACGCCGCGGCGGTCTTCTCCGTCCTGCGCAGCGTGCCGCTGCCGGCCCGGCTGACGGGTGTCCTCGAAGCGGAGTCCGGCTTCAACGACGCCCCGGTGGTCATCCTGGTCGTCGCCTTCTCCAGCCAGCAACCGGTCGACCATTGGTACGTCCTCCTCGGCGTGATCGCCCTGGAACTGGCGATCGGTGCCGCGCTCGGCCTGGCGATCGGCTGGCTCGGCGCCTACTGCATGCGGCACGTGGCACTGCCTGCCTCCGGTCTCTACCCCATCGCCGTCATGGCCATCGCGGTCTCCGCCTACGCCGCCGGCGCACTGGCGCACGGCTCGGGCTTCCTCGCCGTCTACGTGGCCGCGATGATCCTCGGCAACGCCAAACTGCCGCACGCCCCGGCCACCCGCGGCTTCGCCGAGGGGCTCGGCTGGATCGGCCAGATCGGCATGTTCGTCCTGCTGGGCCTGCTGGTCACCCCGCACAACCTCCTCGACGACGTGGTACCGGCCCTGGTCATCGGCATGATCCTCACCCTCGTCGCCCGGCCGACGTCCGTGTTCGTCTCGCTGCTGCCGTTCCGGGTGCCCTGGCAGGAGAAGACCCTGCTGTCCTGGGCCGGCCTGCGCGGCGCGGTCCCCATCGTGCTGGCCACCATCCCGATGGTGGGCGCCGTCCCCGGCAGCGAGAGCGTCTTCAACATCGTCTTCGTCCTGGTCGTGGTCTACACCCTGGTCCAGGGGCCGACCCTGCCCTGGCTCGCCCGGCACCTCCGGCTGGGCGACGGCGAGGAGCCCGCCGACCTGGGCATCGAGTCCGCACCGCTGGAGCGGCTGCGCGGCCATCTGCTGTCGACGTCCATCGGGCCGGCCTCCCGGATGCACGGCGTCGAGGTCGGCGAGCTGCGGATGCCGGCGGGCGCCGCGGTCACCCTCGTCGTCCGGGACGGCTCCAGTTTCGTGCCCTCGCCGACGACCGTGCTGCGACGCGGCGACGAGCTGCTGGTCGTCGCCACGGACCCGGTGCGCGACGCGGCCGAGCGGCGACTGCAAGCGGTCTCCCGAGGCGGCAAACTGGCCGGCTGGCTGGGCACCGGCGCCACCCCACGCCGGCGCGGCCACGGCCACGGCCACCGCTGAGGGCCGGGGCCGGCGGGCGGCGAACCGGCGGACATTCCCGCAATGTGGCGAACATCTCCGAGGAACCCAAGGGAAAACGCGTGAAGCCCTGACCAATCCCAGGGCTTCACGCGCTCCGGCCTGTACGATGAAGAACGAACAACGACGAACCACCTCTGCCTGATGCAGAGCTGGCGCGACCGCTCGGCGGCCGCGGTCCCCTGCCACCTGCAGCCACCTCTCGGGGTGCGGACCACGCGGTATCACTCGGTCCAGCGCGAGAGGACAGCTCTCGGCGCGTACCCGTGACGACCTCGCGGACGACGCGCTACCAGGCGGCAGAAAGGCCCGGCCGTGGCATCCGCGGTCAAGCACTCCCGTCCCGGTTACGGACAACTGCTCCGCACCCCTGGTGCGTGGACCTTCCTCCTGCCCGGCTTTCTGGCCCGGCAGCCGTTCGCGATGCTGACGATCGGCATCGTCCTGCTCGTCCAGTCCACCACCGGCTCCTACGGCACCGCCGGCGCGGTCTCGGCCACCACCGGTGTCGCGATGGCCCTGTTCGCCCCGCAGAGCGGCAAACTCGCCGACCGCTTCGGCCAGCGCGCGGTGCTGATCCCCGGCATCCTCGTGCACACCGCCGGCGTCGCGGCGCTGATCGTCCTGGCCCTGGCCCACGCCCCCCTGTGGGCGCTGCTCGCCGTGGCCGTCCCCACGGGCGCCTCGACTCCGCAGGTCGGCCCGATGGTGCGGGCCCGCTGGGCATCCCGGCTCGGCGGCAGCCCTCTGATGCCGACGGCGGCCGCCTTCGAGTCGGTGACCGACGAGTTCACCTTCGTGGTCGGCCCGGTCCTGGCGACCGCGCTGTGCACCGGCATCCACCCGGCCGCCGGCCTGATCGCCGAGGCCGCGCTGACCCTGGCCGGCGGCCTGCTCTTCGCCTCCCAGCGCCGCACCCAGCCGCCCGTCCACCGGGCGCAGGCCGACGACCGCCCGCGCGTCTCGGCCCTGTCGGTCCCCGGCGTCCGTGTGCTGATCGTGGCGTTCCTCGGCATCGGCGCCGTCTTCGGCGGCATGCAGGTCTCGCTGACCGCGTTCACCCAGTCCATCGGCCAGCCCGGCATCAACGGCCTGCTCTACGGGATCTTCGCCGGCGGCAACATGCTCGCCGGGATCGCCTGCGGCGCCCTCGCCTGGAAGGTCGGCCCGCGCCGCCGGCTGCTCGTCGCCTACGGGCTGCTGGCGCTGGCCACCACCCCGCTGTGGGCGGTGACCGCGGTACCGCTGCTGGGCGCCGTCGGTCTGGTCGTCGGCCTCTGCATCGCCCCCGCCCTGATCACCGGCTACACCCTGGTCGAGTCCCTGGTCCCGGCCGCCGCCCGCACGGAGGCCTTCACCTGGCTGACCGGCGCGGTCGCCCTGGGCCAGGCCGCCGCCGCCACCTCCGCCGGCCAGCTCACCGACCGCTTCGGCCCCAGCAGCGGCTTCCTGGTCCCCCTGGCCGGCACCGCCCTGGCCCTGGTGGTCCTGCTGGCCCTCCGCGCCCACCTGCTGCCGCGCACCTCGTCCGTGGTGGCCGGCTCGGACCTGCCGGGCAGGGCGGCCGGGAAGGACTCGGCGACGGAGACGGAGACGGAGACGGACGTGCAGGCGGACGTGGAGGCGGAGGCGGATTCCGCCAGGGACTCGGACAGCGACTCGGATACGGACTCTGCGACGGAGAACGGTATGGCAGCCGAGACCGGTACGACGGCAGAGACCGGCCCGGCGGTGGAGGACCGGGGGCGGGAGCTGGCGAACGCCTGACGGGCGACTGACGAGCGACTGACGGACGACTGAAGGACGGGGCTCGGGTGGTTGCCGGGAGGCGGCTCGGAGGGGCGCCGGGAGGGGGCTCGGGTGGTTGCCGGGAGGCGGCTCGGACGGGCCGCCGGGAGGGGCCTCGGACGGTTGCCGGGACGGGGCTCGGCCGGCCGCCGGGAGGCGGCCCGGACGGTTGCCGGCGCACACCTGAGACCGTCCGTTGTGGACCGGCCCCGGACGTGGGGTCGGTCACCGTCTGCCCGGTCGCAGTGGACTGACGCGCCGGAATACTGCAATATGGAGCGTCGTTAGCACTCATCGAGTGAGAGTGCCAGGAGGAAGACAAGTGCCGACCTACCAGTACCAGTGCACCGCGTGCGGCGAGGGCCTTGAGGCGGTGCAGAAGTTCAGCGACGACGCGCTCACGGAGTGCCCCAGCTGCAGCGGACGCCTCAAGAAGGTGTTCTCCGCGGTCGGCATCGTCTTCAAGGGCTCCGGCTTCTACCGCAACGACAGCCGCGGCTCGTCGTCCAGCAGCAGCCCCGCGAAGAGCTCCTCGTCGAGCACGACGTCGTCCTCGGACTCCGCCGGCTCCTCCTCGAGCAGCTCCGACAGCAAGCCGTCCGCGACCACCGCGTCGTCCTCCGGCAGCACGTCGAGCACCAGCTCCGCGGCCTGACGCCCGGCAGCACCGGCAGCCCAGGCGCCACCGGCAGCCCAAGCACCACCGGCGCCACAGGCACCAGGCACCAGGCACCAGACACCAACGGTCTCTTCGGACCCCGCCGTCATCGGACGGCGGGGTCCGCTGCACGTCCGCTCCCGGGGGCGGAGCCTCTTGCGGGGGCACCTCCGGGGCGGCGGACCTCACGCCGACCGGCCCCGCTAAGGTGACCGCCATGGCTGACGCGGAAATAGGCGTAATCGGCGGTTCGGGCTTCTACTCCTTCCTCGACGACGTGACCGAGATCACGGTCGACACCCCGTACGGCCGCCCCAGCGACTCGGTGTTCCTCGGCGAGATCGCCGGCCGCCAGGTCGCCTTCCTCCCCCGGCACGGCCGCGACCACCGCCTCCCGCCGCACCGCATCAACTACCGCGCCAACCTGTGGGCGCTGCGCTCGCTCGGCGTACGCCAGGTCCTCGGCCCGTGCGCGGTGGGCGGGCTGCGCCCCGAATACGGCCCCGGCACGCTGCTGGTCCCCGATCAGCTCGTGGACCGCACCAAGGCCCGCGTCCAGACCTACTTCGACGGTGAGCCGCTGCCCGACGGCAGCGTCCCCAACGTCGTCCATCTGACGTTCGCCGACCCCTACTGCCCCGCCGGCCGCCAGGCCGCCCTCGCTGCCGCCCGCGGCCGCGACTGGGAACCGGTCGACGGCGGCACGCTCGTCGTCATCGAGGGTCCGCGCTTCTCGACCCGCGCCGAATCCCGCTGGCATGCCGCCCAGGGCTGGTCGGTGGTCGGCATGACGGGCCACCCCGAGGCGGTGCTGGCCCGCGAACTGAGCCTCTGCTACACCTCGTTGACCCTGGTCACCGACCTGGACGCGGGCACCGAGACCGGCGACGGCGTCTCCCACGAGGAAGTCCTCCAGGTCTTCGCCCAGAACGTCGGCCGGCTCCGCGAGGTCCTCTTCGACGCGGTCGCCGCCCTGCCCCAGAGCCCCGACCGCACCTGCCCCTGCGCCGACGCCCACGCGGGCTGGGACCTGGGCATCGAACTGCCGTAGGCGCCTGGCGGGAGTGAGCCGGGCCCGGGCCGGCCCACTCCCGGGCCGGCCCTGCCGGCCGCCGGGCACGGCCGCCTTCTCCTCGCCCCGTCTGCCCCTGCTCGTCCCCCACCCGAGTGACGAAGTTATCCACATCCCGGAGCTTCTCCACAGGCCTCAGCAGGCACGGGCGCGATACGGCACGGTGGTGCTCGCCAAATCCACCAAGGCTCGTCCACCTCCCAACCAGAGACGAGACGAGCCCTTCACCGAGGCGGTACCACCATGCCCAGTACCCCAACCACGCCCTACAGCCCACTCACCTCACTCGCCTCACCCTCTCCTGGCCCCTCTTCCGGTCTCTGGTCTGATCTCTCGTCCCCGCCGCTTCCCACTCCCCCGCGGTGCGAAGTGCCCCACTTTCCACCGGTACGAGCCGGCGGCGGCAGACGGGGATGGGGACGGGCCGCGCCGCGCCGGATGCTGATCGCGGGCCTGGCGATGGCCGCCGCAGCACTGGCCGGTGCGGCCTCGTACGGAGCCGTACGAGCCTTACCCGCGACGGGCTGTCCGTCGGCGGCGGCGCTGGGAGGGCGGTAGCCATGCCACAAGATCGAGTGGCTTCTCCCCACACCGCCCGCGAAACTGCTGCGAGTGGCGGGGCACCTGCCGCGGGGGACGGGGGCCGGTCACTGCGGTCGCGCCAATGGCGGCGCGCCGCCCGCACCGGAACCGCCGGCCCGGTCCACCGGACGAAACCGAAACCCTTCCGCCGGACCCGCACTGACGCACTGGTCGACCGCTGGTTCGTGTTGCCCGACTGGACATCTCCGCCGTGCCCTGCCGTAAGTTGCGGTGCTGGTTGTTCGTGCACCGTCCGTGGTGAGCGTCGTGAGCGTGGAAAGAGGCTGTCAGGTGAGCGAGAGCAAGGGCGTCCTGCAGGGATTCAAGGAATTCCTGATGCGGGGCAACGTCATAGAACTCGCGGTCGCGGTGGTCGTCGGTGCGGCCTTCACCAACATCGTGAACGCCGTGGTCAAGGGCGTGATCAACCCGATCGTCGGCGCTCTGGGTTCGCAGAACCTCGACAACTACAAGGCGTGCCTCACCACCTGCCACACGGACAGGAAGACAGGTGCGTTCACCGACGGGATCTACGTCCTCTGGGGATCGGTGCTCAGTTCCGCGCTGACCTTCCTGATCACCGCCGCGGTCGTTTACTTCCTCATGATCCTTCCGATGAACAAGTGGAAGGAGCGCCAGGCAGCCAGGAAGTCGGTCGACAACACCCCGCTCGCCCCGACCGAGGTCGAGCTGCTCACCGAGATCCGCGACGCCCTGATCGCCCAGCGCACCGCCTCTCCCACCGTGCCCTCCCAAAACTCCGGCACGATCGGTACACAGAAGACCCAGGACTAGCCGGTCAGAGACGACCGACCTCCCAGGCGGCCGCCCCAGAGATCTCAGCGATCTCCGATATCCCAGCGATCTCAGCGTTCTCAGCGATCTCAGAGGTGATGGGGCGGCTTCTCGTCGAGGAAACGGGCGAGGTCGGCAGCGCTGTCCCTGCCGGCCGGCCGTTCGCCCCAGCCCCTGTCGGTGTCGTCCGAAGACTGCTGGTTCAGCGGGTCGTCGAAGATCAGAGCCGCGGCAGACTTGGGGCCCGGGCGCCGAGGAACTGCGGGCGCGGTCTCAGCCCCGGTCTCGGACACGGGCTCAGCGGCGGGCGCCTGCTCACGGCCGCCGTCCCCCTCGAGGGCGGACTCCGGCGCAGACTCCGGGGCAGCAGCATCGACCTGGGGCTCAGCGCCCGGCTCGGAATCAGCGGAGGTACTCACCCCTCCAGAGTACGGGCGTCCCCCAGCGAAGCCGTGGGCGCCAATCCTTCCCCCACCCCACCCGCTTCTCGCCGGTACACCGCCACGGCAGCCTCCACCCCTTCATCTCTCCTCGCCGCTCCGCTCCGCCATCACCCACCCCACGAGCTGGCGGCCGCCGCCGGAGAGTGCGCGGTCATCGGCCGAGTCCAGCTCGACCCACGACTTGGCTCGCCCCACACTTGGTCGCCGCTCATCTCTCCGGCCCGAAGGAAGCCGAGCCGCGGAGAGACCCGCTCCGGACCGTGCTCACCGGCGACCGAGCTTCCGTCACTCGGGGGTTGACCACGTCGCCGAAGCAGCTCGCAGACCGATTACACGGCGAAGCAGCCATATCCGCGGCCCTGTTAATCGACGGCAAGGTGCAGGCAGCACATGTCCCGCACGGGTCACCCAGGTCACATGGGCCGAGCGGAGCCTGCCCTCCGGGTCCTCTACGTCCAGAGTTCTCGACGTTCGGAGTTCTCAGCTTCCCTGGTTCTCGGGTCCTGGGGGTTGTCAGCTTCTCCAGGTAGGTGCCTCCGGCACCGGGCGACGCCGTTCCCTAGTGGCCCTTGTCGTGGGTGGGTATGGGGCGCGGGCGCTGGCCGCCGTTGGGTCTGGTCGGCGGGCTCTGTGAGGCATGGCTGCGTTTGTGGGGGCGGGTCCGGTCGGTGCTGCCGGGAAGGGGGTGGCGAGCGGATGCGGATGATGAGCGCTGGGAGGACATGGGAGTTGCTCACCTTTCAGGTGTGGTGAATGCCGGGGGGCTGAGACGTGGGCCCACGCTGCCGGGGACGGTAGGCGGGGGTGGGCGGCAGTCGGGGGTGGGGCGGTGTGGTCAGCGCGGCGAACGAGCAGCCCCAGACGATGACTTGGCGGGCTGGCCAGTGGGCGGTGGAGGGGGCGCCGTGGGATTTCCGTAAGCCGAGATGGCTGGCGGCCAGGCGGGGCAGGGCAGTGGGGGCTTTGTGCGGACTCTCGTGGGAGAGGAGAGTGCGCAGGCCCTGCCGGGGCAGTTGGCGGGTGGGCGGTTCGCCGATCCAGACGAGGGTGCGGTAGGCGACGCCGAAGGCGAGGAAGACGGTGGCGACGGCGTACGGGAGCAGCGCCGAATCGAAGTGCCGGAGCTGGCGGCTGCCCAGGATGGCGGCGAGGGCGAAAGCGAGGGCGGAGACGAAGGCGAGGAACGGGGCGAGGGCGGAGGCCACGAGTGTGGCGTGGACGGTCGGCGTTGAGCTGGTCCGCGGCGGGTAAGCGGGTGTCCGGGGCGGGCCGATCGCCTCGGTATCGCTGATCGCCTCGCTACTGCCGGCCGCGTCGCTACCGCCAGTCGCCACGGTATCGCCGGTCGCCTCGGTGTCACCGGTCGTCTCGCTGGCGCCGGTCGACTCGGTGTCATCGGTCGTTTCGCTGGCGCCGGTAGCCTCAATGTCTTCGGTCGGCCTGGTATCGGCGGTCGGCCCGGCTCCGTTGGGTGCCGCGGGTGGCCCGGTTGCGATATCCACCTCTGTGCCGTGCGGGGTGGCGGCCGGGTCGGGTGGGGCGGCGTCTGGGGGCTGGGGCACGAGGCCACGCTAAGCAGCTACGGGGCCGTTCGCCCGTTCTGTGACCTCTGTGGGTGACGTACCCAGTGACGTACTCGGTCGTACTCGGTGACCTGCGCGGTCGTACGTGGTCGTACGTGGTGACGTGCTCGGTCATCGGCCGCGGGGCTCGGAGGCGTCGCTACATGAAGCCAGGCGTCCGCCCTCGCGGAAACAGGCGTCCGTCCTATGGCACGGCTATGGCGCCCCCTATGGGATGACTCGGCGCAGGGGGGTTTCCTTACGGGCAGGCGGGTGTGCGGTCCTCGAGGGCCTCGTGCCACCACAGGTCGCGGGTCGGCTTCCAGGACACCGGTCGGGAGCAGCGGTTCACCACCAGGACCTTCTGTACGGGCGTACCTCCCGAGGCGGCAGCGCGCGCCAGCGCGTGGTCGAGCAGCGGTTTCACCGGCCGTACCGCCCCGTCCCAGAACGCCGCGTCCGCCGTGATCACCACCCGGGCCGACGACTCCCGGGTACGCGCGACGAGTTCGGGCACCGTCAGGGAGACCGGCAGGGTCGTACGGATCGCCTCCAGCCGGCCGCAGGCGAGCGTGGCGATCACGGATTCCGGCACCAACGGCAGGTGCACCGCGACCCGGTCACCGGCCCGGACCCCGAGCCGGGTGAGCGCGCCGGCGGCCCGTTCGGCCTGGTCCAGGAGCGCGCCGTGCGTGAGCTCTTCCAGGCGGCCCGGTTCCCCGCTCCAGGTGAGGGCGATCCGCGAGGAATCGGGCTCTTGTATTTCCCCGGCGGGGTCTGCATGCTTGGTGATCACACGGCGCAACATGCGGATCAGCATGGGGATCACCGATCAACGATCGCTGAACGTCCGCTGTACGGGGCCCCGCGCCCGCCCCTTCTCGCACCCAGATTCACGCGCAGCTCTCGTACCCAGCAGCTGGTCCGCGCTCTGACGTCATGCGTCATGCGTCATGACGTCAGCGTCATGCCCCCTTCCGGTGCACTTCATCCCTCCTCTCTGCTTCCGATTTCCGTTGCCTGCCCTCGCGTTGCACGAAGCGTCGGCCCACGAAGCGTGTCGCGATGCCTGTGCGTACGCCGTTTGTCGTCCTTCGGCTGTGTGGCAGGGCACCCGTGAGAGGTGGTCCGTCCTTCCCATGTGCAGGTCCATGCCCGTGCCCAGGTCTATGCGCATGCCCAGGTCCAGGTCCATGTCCGCGCCGCTGGGTTCTTCTCCCTCGTCGCGCCGGCAGGCCCGGTGGGCGCTGGCTGCCGTCGCGACCGGCGCCTTCTGTGTCCAGCTGGACTCCTTCGCGTTGAATCCGGCGCTGCCCGTCATCCGTGCTGACCTGCACGGTTCCGCGGCCGCCACCGCATGGACCGTCAGCGGCTATCTGCTCGCCGCCGGTTCGCTGATGCCGGTCGCCGGCCGGCTCGGGGACCTCTACGGCCGGCGGCGGATGCTGCTCCTCGGGCTGGCGCTGTTCGCGGCCACCGCCTCCCTCTGCGCGCTCGCCCCCTCCCTGCCGCTCCTGGTGGCGGCGCGGGTGCTCCAAGGGGCGGGCGGCGCGTTGATCATGCCCACCGGGTTGGCGCTACTGACCAACGTCTGCCCACTGGGCCGCGAGCAACGCGGCCCCGGCGGGCCCCGGGCGATCGGCCGGGCGTTGGGCCTGGCCGGGCTGGCCACGGTCTGCGGGCCGTTCCTGGGCGGTGTGTTGTCCGCCTCGGTCTCCTGGCGGGCCGTCTTCTGGCTCACCGTGCCGCTCGCCGCGGCCGCCTCGTTCTGCGCCCTGCGTGCGCCCGCGTCACGCGCCGCCGACCCGCGCCCCCTGGACCTCACCGGCGCGGTCACCGCCACCGGGGCACTCGCCTGTCTGGCCCGCTGGTTGCAGCAGCCCGCTGACGGGCTCTGGGCGGCCGCCGCGGCGCTGCTCGGCGCGCTGTTCGTACGCGCCGAGCGCCGGGCGGCACGGCAGCCCCTGGGGCGCCGCTCGCCCGCACCGCTGCTGGATCCGTCGCTGTTCCGCAACCGCCCGTACGTGGCGCTGAGCGCGGCGGGTGCGGTGGTCAACGCCGCGACGGTGGCGCTGCTGTACGTCCTCCCGCAGCTGCTGTCGCGGGGGCGCGGGTGGCCGGTGCCGGGCGCGGAACCGGCACTGCTCGCTCCGGCCGCCGCGCTGGCCGTCGGAGGCCCGCTGGCCGGCCGGGTGCGGCCCGCGGCCGTCGTACGCGTGATGACGCTCTGCCTGTTCACCGCGGCGGCGGCGCTCGGCGCCATCGGGTGGGCGGGTGCGGATACGGGGGCGGGGGCGGCTACGGGGGCGACTGGAGGTGCCGGATTCCTCGCGAAGGCTGCGGCCACCGTGGCCGCGGCGGGGCTGGGAGTGGCCGGTGGGCTGGCCCTCGCCGGCACCCAGGCGGTGGTGCGCCGCGAGCACGCCGGCGAGGCGTCCGGCGTGACCAAGGCGGTGATGACGGCCACGGCGGGCCTCGGACTCACGGCCGGCGGCGGCCCGGGCCCGGGCCCGTCCCTGGCGCCTCCGGCCGCGGCCTGCTTGGTGGCGGCCGTGACGCTCGTACTCGTCCGAGGACGAGTACGTGGACGGCGCCGCCCGTAGAGCATGCGCGAACGGCGCCCCCACTGAGGCGGCACGGACCGGTCGACGGCCAGGGAGTACGCGAACGTTCCATAATTCACATACCACCTGATCGCCCCATACTGCGCCCCACCCCCCACCATTCCGCACCACCCACAGTGCACGTGGCGCCCCTCTCGCCTCAGGTCCCGGCCATCGCCTGGTATCCGCCGACCACATCGCACACGTCCCTGAATCCCCGTGCCTCCAGGAGGGCCGCCGCGATCACCGAGCGGTTTCCGCTGCGGCAGTAGAGGACGACCGGGCGGGCCGGGTCCAGTTCGGTGATGCGGTCCGGCAGGGTGGCCAACGGGATGCTGCGGGCGCCCGGGAGCGCGCCCGCCGCGTACTCGGCGGGATTGCGGACGTCGATCAGCTGGGCCCGGGCAAAACGGCCGGCACTCAGGCCCGGACCCGTACCCGGACCCACACCCGCCTCCGCACCAGGTCCCGCATTCGCACCTCCTACGGCCAACTCCGCGACATCGCCGAGGAGTTCCTCAGGGGCGATGCGGTGGCTACGGCGGACCAGTGCCGGTTCACCGTCCAATACGGCGGCCGGGTCGGGGAGATGGCCGAGGACGTGGTCGTAGCCGATGCGGGCGAGGCGCAGGCGGGCCTCGCGTGCCTTTCCCGGGTCGGTGAGCAGGACGATCGGGGTGCCCGGGGCGACCACGCTGCCTGCGTACTCCGCGAAGCGCGTGTCCAGGCTCGTGTGGAGCGACCCCTGCAGATGCGCCCGGGTGTAGGAGGCCAGTGGCCGGCAGTCCAGCAGTACGGCGCCCTGCTGGGCACGGGCCGCGAGGGCCTCCTCCAGGGTGAGGGCGGGCGGCTCGTCGGTATCCAGGAGCGGGTGGCCGTCACGGTTGAGGGCGGCATCGTGGGCGAAGTAGCCGGGCGTTGCGGGTTGTTCGGCGGTGACCAGCCGTACGAATTCGGCCACCGGCATGGGCTGCAGGGCGTAGTTGAGGCGGCGCTGGTCGCCGATGGTGGAGCTGGTCTCGGTGGACAGGTTCCGGCCGCAGGCCGATCCGGCACCGTGTGCGGGAAAGACCCGGGTCGCGTCCGGGAGCGTCAGGAGTTTGGTGTGCAGGGAGTGGTGCAGGCGTACGGCCATGTCGTGCGGGGAGTGACCGGCGGCGGAGAGCAGGTCGGGGCGGCCGACGTCGCCGACGAACAGGGTGTCGCCGGTGAGTACGCCGAAGGGCACCGGGTCGTCGGGGTGTTCGTGGACGACCAGGCAGAGGGACTCCAGGGTGTGGCCGGGGGTGGCGAGCACGGTGAGGGTGACGCCTCCGGCCCTGTCTCCCTCCTGGAGCCGGCTGTTGTCCCTCCCCCCGGCCTGGCGCCTGCCTTCGCCCCTTGCTCCTTCCTGGAGCCCGCCTTCGCGCGAGTGCCCGCGTTCCCCCTCACGCCCGCTGCCCTCCTCGCCGAGGAAGATGCGCTCGCCGTCCCGTAACCGCCGTATGGGGAAGCCGGTTCGGGCGGCCTCCCCGAAGGCGATGGTGGCACCGGTGGCGCGGGCGAGTTCCAGGTGGCCGGAGAGGAAGTCGGCGTGCACATGGGTCTCGATGACGAGCTCGATGCGCAGGCCGGCGGCGGCCGCGTCCTGGAGGTAGTCGTCGATGTCGCGCCGCGGGTCGACGAGGACGGCGCGTCCGGTGGTCTCGTCACCGATCAGGTACGACGCCTGCGAGAGGCAGTCGAGGTAGTACTGCGCGAAGTGCACGGTCGGCCTCCAGGGGATGCGCGCCCCGGGCGGCCCCGGGCGGCGGCTGAGGTCCGCTCGGGCGGGCGGGACGATGCGTTGTGCGGATGCACGGATGTACGTACATTAGGGAGCCGGGTTGGCGGGCGACAAGCCGGGTTCCGGTGCGGCCGCACCGGCTTGGCCCGGCATCAACTGCTCTGCCTCGTCAGCCGATCCGTTCCGTCCTGTTCCGTCCCTAGGCCCGCGGAGGGGTACCCCGCCCATGTCGACCGAGCCGGCCCACCTCCCGCACGCCCCGCGTCCCCTGGACCGGCGCTCGCCGCTTCCCCTCTGGGCGCAGCTCCTCACCGATCTGCGCCGTCGGATGGACGCCGGCGCGTTCACCGAGGAGTTCCCCGCCGAGCACCGGCTCACCGCCGAGTACGAGGTGAGCCGGCACACCGTCCGCGAGGCGCTGCGCAAGCTGCGCGCCGACGGCCTGGTGATCGCCGAACGCGGCCGCGCCAGCCGCCTGGACACCCGCCGCATACAGCAGCCGCTCGGCTCGCTCTACAGCCTCTTCCGGGAACTGGAGGGGCAGGGCGTGGAGCAGCGCAGTGAGGTGCTGCGCCTGGAACGGACCGCGGACGGCACGATCGCCGGGCATCTGGGGCTGGTGCCGGACGCACCGCTGGTCGTACTGGAACGGCTGCGGCTCGCGGACGGCGAACCGCTCGCTCACGACACCGCGTATCTGCCCGCCGAGATCGCCGAGCCCCTGTTGGAGGCGGACTTCGGACACACCTCCCTCTACGGGGAGCTGTCGCGGCGCTGTTCGGTGAAGGTCACCGGTGGCCGGGAGCGGATCCATCCGTTCCTGCCGGACATCCGGCAGGCGTGGCTGCTGGGGCTGGCCGACCGGGAGCCGGCGTTCGCGATCGAGCGGCTGGGGCGGTCCGGGGAACGGCCGGTGGAATGGCGCGAAACCGTGGTCCGGGGTGACCGGTTCACGTTCGTGGCGGAGTGGTCGGACGACAGCCCGGCCGTCGCCCTGGCCCCACGCGCCTCATCCTCGTCCTCGTACTCATCCCCATCCTCGGACTCATCCTCGGCCCCTTCCCAGGAACCGTCCTCGGGCCCGTACCGGTACCCGGACCCGTCCCCGGACCCGTCCACAGGTCCGTCCCCGGAGCCGTCCCTAGGCCCGTCCCGGTCCTCCTCGGATCGGTCCTCCTCGTGTCCGACCGCCTAGCGTGTCCGTCCTCATAGCCGTGGCGGTGCTGTCGTGCGGGCTGTTGATCGGTCTGCTGCTGGGGGCGCTCGGCGGCGGTGGGTCGGTACTCGCCGTTCCCGTGCTGGTGTACGTGCTGGGGCAGTCGCCGCACGAGGCGACCGCGGGTGCGCTGGTCGTCGTCACGGTCGGCGCGGTGACCGGGCTGCTGTGCCACGCCCGCGCGGGCCGGGTCCGGTGGGCGGCCGGCGTGACCTTCGGTGCACTGGGGACGGCCGGCAGCTACCTCGGCTCCCGTTGGAGCGCGGCGGTCCCCCCGGCGATCCTGATGGCGGCGTTCGCCGGGCTGATGCTCGTAGTTGCGGCGCTGCTGCTGTCACGGATCCGGGCCGAGCGGCGCCCAGCGCGGTCCTCGCGCTTACGGGCCTCCCTCCCCCGCTTACGGTCCTCCCTCCCCCGCTTACGGTCCTCCCGCTCCCGCCTAAGAACCTCCCGTTCCTCCGTACCGGCTTCCCGCCCCCACCAGTTGGCCCCCACGCTCCGTTCCGGCCGGGTCGCCGTGACCGCCTCCGCCGTCGGCCTGCTCACCGGCTTCTTCGGGGTCGGCGGCGGCTTCGTCGTCGTCCCGGCCCTCACCCTCGTGCTGGGCCTGGAGATGCCGGTCGCCATCGGCACGTCGCTGCTCGTCATCCTCCTCAACTCCCTTACGGCGCTGGCGACCCGGGCCGGTACCGGCTCCCTGGACTGGCCGCTGCTGGCCGGCTTCGCGGCCTGTGCGGCGATCGGCAGCCACCTCGGCAACCGTCTGACCACCCGGCTGCCCGCCCAGGTCCTGACCACCGCCTTCGCCACCCTCGTCACGCTGCTCGCCCTCACGACCGCAGCCGCCGCCGTCCCCCGCTTGTGGCCCCCGTAACCACGGGCTCCACGGACACACCACGGACTCCACGGCCACCACAGACTCCACGGATGCCACGGTCACCACGAGCACCACGAGCACTACGAGCACCACCAATGCCCCCGACGCCCCCAACAAACAAGAACGCCATCGACGACCACCCCCATAGGAGGAACCCCATGCCCCCCGCCACCGGACCCGCCACCGGCCCCACCCCCGATTCCACCCCCAACGCCGCCCACCCCTCCCCCCACCAAGTCCTCATCGTCGGCGGCGGAACCGCGGGCATCACCGTCGCCGCCCGGTTACGTCGGGCCGGGGTCACGGGCATCACCCTGCTGGAGCCGTCCGAGACGCACTGGTACCAGCCGCTGTGGACCCTCGTCGGCGGCGGGCAGGCGCCGTTGCGCGCCTCGCTGCGTACCGAGGCGGAGCTGATACCGCCCGGGGTGCGCTGGCTGCGGGAGCGTGCCACCGGCGTGGACCCGGTGGCCCGTACGGTCGCCACCGCTTCCGGCCGCGTGCTCTCCTACGGGCGGCTGGTCCTCGCGCCCGGTCTGCACCTCGACTGGGACGGTGTGCCCGGGCTGGCCGCCGCCCTCGGCCACGGCGGGGTGAGCAGCAACTACCGCCCCGACCTCGCCCCGCTCACCTGGGACCTGATCCGCCGTATGCGCCGCGGTACCGCGCTGTTCACCATGCCGTCGGGGCCGGTGAAGTGCGGCGGCGCGCCGCAGAAGATCGCGTATCTGGCGGCCGATTACTGGCGCAAACGCGGTGTCCTCGGCAACATCCGTACGATCCTGGTGCTGCCCGAACCGGCGATGTTCAAGGTCCCGGTCTTCTCGCGAGCGCTGGCGGAGACGGCCCGGCGTTACGGCATCGAGGTCCGGCTCAGTTCGGAGATGACCCATCTGGACGGTGCGGCCCGCGAGGCGGTGATCACCGATCACGCCACCGGCGCCAAGGAGACGGTCCGCTACGACCTGCTGCACGCCGTACCGCCGCAGCGGGCTCCCGAGTGGCTGGCGGACGGCCCGCTGGCCGACCCCGACTCCCCCTACGGGTACGTCAAGGCCGACCGGGAAACCCTCCAACACCTGGATTTTCCCGAGGTTTTCGCCCTGGGGGACGTGGCGTCGCTGCCCACCTCCAAGACGGGCGCGGCCGTCCGCAAGCAGGCCCCGGTCGTGGTCGCCCATCTCCTCGCGAGCCTGCGCGGCCGCCCGGCCACCGCCCGCTATGACGGCTACACCTCGTGCCCGCTGGTCACCGCCCGGCACAAGATGCTGCTCGCCGAATTCGACTACGACCTGCGGCCCACCCCTTCGTTCCCCTTCCTCGACACGACCCGGGAGCGGACGGATATGTGGTTCCTCAAGCGGTACGGCCTGCCTCAGCTCTACTTCAAGGGCATGCTCAAGGGCCTGGCATAGACCCTGCGTTGACGCGTACTACGCCGTCTTCGTATCCCCCGGCACGTCCCTCGTCGCGTCCCTCGTCGTCTTCCCCGACGCGTCGCCCGTCGTCGCCCCCGTCGCGTTGCCCGTCGTCTCCGCCGTCGTCTCCGCTGTGGCCTCCACCGCGGTCTGCTCCGTCACGTCCGCCACCACGCATCCCACGTTGTCGGGCGCGCCGGCCTCGTGGGCCAGGGCGATCAGTTCCGTCACGGCCTCGGCGGGGCCGGGGGCGGTGGCGAGTACCCGCTGGATCGTCTCCGGCGGGACCACTCCGGTCAGGCCGTCGGTGCAGAGCAGGTACCGCTCGCCGGGGCGGACCTCCAGGAGCGTCACGTCGGGGGCGAGGTCGGTGGCCGGGTCGAGGGAGCGCAGGAGCAGGGCGCGCTGGGGGTGGGTGGGGGCCTCTTCCGGGGTGAGGCGGCCCTCGTCGATCAGGGACTGGACGACGCTGTGGTCGTGGGTGAGGCGGATGAGGCCGGTGTCCCGCAGGACGTAGGCACGGGAGTCACCGATGTGCAGGAGCCCGAGCCGTCCGCCGTGGTGGAGGAGGGCGGTGAGCGTCGTACCGGTGGTTTCCGGACCGCCCACGGTTTCCGGACCGCCCACGGTTTCCGGACCGCCCACGCTCTCCGGGCCGCCCGCGACGTCCGGGGCGCGCCGGACACCCGTGGACCAGGACCGGGTCGCCGGTGCTGCGTCCCGGAGGGCCTGGTGGGCGCGCCCGGCCGCGTCCTCCAGCGCGGCCAGGAGATCCGTCGGGGCCAGGAGATCCGTCGGGGCCAGGAGATCCGTCGGGACCAAGGGGGTCCGGTCGCCGGAGTCGTCGGAGTCGTCCGCGTCGAGGTGCCGGAGGGCGTCGATGGCGGCGGTGGCGGCCGCGGCGCCGTCGGGTCCGTAGCCGTCGGCGACGGCCAGCAGCCGGTGGCCCGCGTGGGCGGCGTCCTGGTTGGCCGGGCGGACCAGGCCGCGGTCGGTACGGGCGGCGGCGCGCAGGGTCAGCGGTACGGGGGATGCGGTCATGGTGGTGGGGTCCTTCCTGGAGAGCTGGTCCACGAGGAAGGCGGCCAGGTCGCGGCGGGCTGCCGTGTCGGCCTCGACCTGAGCCCAGTACGCGGCGACCGCCCCGGCCGCCGCGGCCGGTGCCAGCTCGCACACCTCACGGATGCGGGCCAGCGGCATGCCGAGCCGGCGCAGCCAGGCGACGAGCCGGGCCCGTTCCAGCTGGGCCGGTGCGTAGTGCCGGTAGCCGGTGTGCGGGTCGACCCGGGCCGGGGTCAGCAGGCCGAGCTCGTCGTAGAGCCGCAGGGCCTTCGGCGAGAGCCGCGAGGCGCGGGCGAACGCGCCGATGGTCAGCAGCTCGCCGCCGTTCTTCTCCCACGGCTGCACACCGCTCACCTGCCACGGCCCCACACCACTCACCTCCCCCGACCCCACACCACTCACCTCCTCCGGCTCCACACCGCTCGCCTGCCACGGCTCCCGGCCGTCCTCCTCGTGCCGGGCCCGTCGCCCGGCGCCACCGATGCTGGGGCTTCCCCCAGGGACAAGGTCAACGTCCCCGGAGACTCCCTGGCGCGACCGCCTCATCCGGCCGCCGGTCCCCCGCCCCCAACTGGTTGAGGGCCGCCGTCGTCAGTGCCTCGACGCCCATGGTGAGGGTGGGCTGGACGACGGGGGCGAAGTGCGGCGAGTGGTTGGAGGGGATGTCCTGGGCCAGCCGGCCGGCGGCCAGTGCGGTGCGGAACGCGTCGGGGTCCCAGCCGCCCAGCCACCAGTAGTAGAGGGGCGCCCCGGCCGCGGTCGCCAGCAGGCCGGCGTCCTCGCTGCCGGTCGCCGGTTCGTAGGCGAACAGCCGTTGCTCGCCGAAGAGTTGGGTGAAGTCCTGGTTGACCTGCGTAAGGACGTCGGTGTCGTTGACGGTGACCGGGAAGGTGTCGAGGGTCGTGATCTCCGGGTCCCGGCCGGCGCCGGAAGCGGCGGCCTCGGCGCGGGCGATCCGTTCGATGGCGGCCAGGACGGCGGTGCGTACCGTCTCGTCGAAGGTGCGGACGCTCAGCCGTACGACGGCGCGGTCGGGGATGACGTTGGCGGTGTCGCCGGCGTGGAAGGCGCCGACGGTGACCACGGCCCGGTCCTTGGGGGCGACCTCGCGGGCCACCACGGCCTGGACGCGCTGGACGAAGGAGGCCGCCATCAGGATCGGGTCGATGGTGGTCTCGGGCCGCGAGCCGTGGCCGCCGGTGCCGTGGAAGGTGATCTCCAGGCTGTCGGCGGCGGCCATGCAGGCGCCGGGGCAGTACGCGATGAGTCCGGCGCCGAACGGGGCGACGTGCTGGGCCAGCACCACGTCGGGGGTGGGGACCAGGTCCTCGCTGTAGAGGCCGGCCTCGATCATCGCCCGGGCTCCGCTGCCGACCTCCTCGGCGGGCTGGAAGAGGACGACGAGGGTGCCGGACCAGTGCGCGCGTCCCGCGGCGAGCAGGTCGGCGGCGCCCAGCAGACAGGTGACGTGCACGTCGTGGCCGCAGGCGTGCATCCGGCCGGGGACGGTGGAGGCGTAGTCCAGGCCGGAGGCCTCGGTGACCGGCAGCGCGTCCATGTCGGCGCGCAGCAGCACGACCGGGCCGGGGCCGTTGCGCAGCACGCCGGCGACGCCGGTCGTGGCGATGCCGGTGGTGACGTCGTAGCCGTGGCCGGTCAGCCGGCGGGCGACCTCGGCGGCGGTGCGGGTCTCCTGGAAGCCGAGTTCGGGGTGGCGGTGGAGGTCTTTGTAGAGCGCTTCGAGGTCCGGGAGGCGGTCGTCGAGCGCGGCCAGGACGGCGGCGGGGGCGGCCGCTCCCGCCGTGCCGGCCGCCTCCCCCGCGCCGGCCGCCTCCGCCCTGTCGGTCCGGTCTGCTGCTGCCGTATCGGTCTTTCCGGTCGTGGCGCTGTCGCTGTCGCTCATACGCGCATTCGACCATGAACCGCCGCCCGTCATCGAGCACCGGCCCACCCGCCGTACGCCCGCTTCCCTGGCCGGACTTGGCGGTTGCCCGTCCCGGTCTTCGTGACACCGCAGCCCGCTGCTGCAACCGTGGATCACCCGCCTGCGACCGTCGATCCGCAGGCCGAGCCGACGACCGGAGGCTGACGTTGGCCACCTCATCCCAGCGACCGACCGGCGCGCCCCAGGACCTCGCGGCCCACCTGATGGACCACGCCATGGGCCACCTCTTCTCCGCGGCGTTACGCACCGCGGCCCAGCACCGCCTCGCCGACCACCTCGCCGGCGGCGCGCGCACCGCCGAGCAGCTCGCCGCCGCCACCGGCACCCACGCCCCGCACCTGCGCCGGGTGCTGCGCTATCTCGCCGCCCGGGGCATCTTCCACGAGGACGCGACCGGCGCCTACCGGCTCACCCCGGCCGCCCGGCCGCTCCGTACCGACGTACCCGATTCCCTGCACACCGCCGTCCTGATGGCCACCGACGAGCTGTTCCTGCGGACCTCGGCCGGGATGCCGGAGGCGGTACGGCACGGCGGGGCGTCCTTCGAGCGGCTCTTCGGCGCGCCGTTCTTCGACCATCTGGGGGCGCACCCGGCCACCCGGCAGCTGTTCGACGACGGGATGGCGTCGCTGTCCGCGCAGGTGGACGAGGCGGTGGCCGAGGCCTACCCGTTCCCCGGGACCGGCACGGTCGTGGACGTGGGCGGCGGCCGCGGCGGGCTGCTGCGTGCCGTGCTGCGCCGCCGTCCGCAGCTGACCGGGGTGCTCTTCGACCAGGCGCCGCCGCTGGCCCACCACCTCCTGGACGGCGACGAGTTGAAGGGGCGCTGGCGCACCCAGGAGGGCGATTTCTTCGCGACCGTGCCGGAGGGCGGGGACGTCTACGTCCTCAAGCATGTGCTGCACGACTGGCCGGACGACCACTGCCGGCGGATTCTGCGGGCCTGCCGTGCGGCGATGGCGCCCGGCAGGCGGCTGCTGGTCGTCGACTGTGTGCTGCCGCCGGGCAACGCCCCGCACTTCGGCAAGACCCTCGACGTGGCGATGATGACGGTCCTCGACGGGCAGGAGCGGACCGCGGAGGAGTTCGCGACGCTGCTGTCGGCGGGCGGGTTCCGGCTGACGCGGGTGCTGCCGACCGCGGCGTTCCCGTCGATCGTGGAGGCCGTCGCCGAGTGACCGCCGCGCCGCGCCCCCGGATGCCGCGCGACACGCCGCGCTCCCCTCATGGGCGGCACCCGCCGCCCGCGCTCTACTGATCACGTCCGCCCCGGCCGACGCCTCCGGGGCGGCGGGTCCGCGGCCGACGAGAGGAGCCGATGTGCCGGTCCGGATGCGCGCCCGCCACCGCGACGAGGCGCATCGCACCGCCACCCCGTTGGAGCTCTTCTTCGACCTGTGCTTCGTCGTGGCGGTCGCCCAGGCCGGCCGCCAGTTGGCGCATGCGCTGGCCGAGGGCCACTGGGGGCACGGCGTGTCGGGCTATCTGATGCTCTTCTTCGCCGTGTGGTGGGCGTGGATGAACTTCAGCTGGTTCTCGTCGGCGTACGACACCGACGACCCGCTGTACCGCGTGGTCACGCTGGTCCAGATGGCGGGCGTGCTGGTCCTGGCGGCCGGCGTGCCGCGGGCGTTCGTCAGCAGCGACTTCACCGTCATCTGGTGCGGCTTCCTGGTGATGCGGCTGGCGATGGTCGCGCAGTGGCTGCGGGCGGCCCTGGGCAGCGAGGGCGCCGAGCGGCGGGCCGCGCTGTGCTACGCCCTGGGGGTGACGGTGTGCCAGGTCGGCTGGCTGGGGCTGCTGGTCCTGCCGCGGGAGGACGTGCCGTGGGTGTTCCTCGTCGTGGGCCTGCTGGAGCTGGCCGTTCCGGCGCTGGCGGAGCGGATGCGGCAGACGGCCTGGCATCCGCACCACATCGCGGAGCGCTACGGCCTGTTCACCATCATCGTGCTGGGCGAGACGGTCGCCGCGGCCACCGTCGCGGTGCAGGCGGCGCTGGACGCGCACGAGGAGCTGGGCCGTCTGCTGCCGATCGCGGCCGGCGGGCTGCTGGTGGTCTTCTGCGCGTACTGGATCTACTTCGCGGTGCCCATCCACCTCCATCTGCGCTCCGGCCGCCAGGCGTTCGTGTGGGGCTACGGGCACTATCCGGTGTTCGGGTCGGCGGCCGCGGTCGGGGCGGGCATCGAGATCGCGGTGGCGCAGGCGTTCGGCAAGGCGCGGCTGTCGACGGCGGCGGCCGCGGCGTGCGTCACGGTGCCGGCCGCGCTGTTCCTGTTCACGGTCTGGCTGATCCACTCCCGTCACCAGAAGCGCGGGCCGGCGCAGCAGCTGGTGCTGCCGGTGTCGTCGGTGCTGATGCTGGTGTGCACGTTCGCGGGGCGCTGGGCGGTGCTCGCGGCCGGGCTGGTGGCGTCGGCCACGGTGGCGGTGGGCGTCACCCTTACGGCCCGTCAGGGCACCGCTCTGGCGGAATAGGCCCGGACCGGCCTCCCGGGCGGGGCCCCGGGAGGGCGTCCCCCATATGCGCGGCGAACGGCCGTACCTGTCCGGGCATCACCCTGATTGCGCATCAGATCCGGCCATCTTCGGGCCTCCGCGCCGGCCCCCTGGTCAGCAGACCGACCGCGCCTTCCCAGCAGCCCATTGCCCGTCAATTACCCACTAATGGCTCCCACTTCCCGGCGCCTCGCGCTCTTGTTCCCCCCGCTTCCCCCCGGCCAGCGGAGGCGCCCCGACACAGACGCGGTAGGGTGCAGATTGCCCTTTTTATGACAGGGGGAGTCCCTTGAGGGAGGCCCCGGAGGGCAACCGTCCGTACCTGAGGAGACGCCAGACATGGCCCGCCACGCCCAGACCCGCGTGGGGACGAGACTGTCCCGGCGCAGCAAGGCCGTGAGCGGTCTCGCCCTCTCCACGCTCGTCGGCACCGCCCTGTGGGCGTGGCCGGCCTCGGGCGACGACCACGAAAGCCGGACCGACGCCAAGAGCACCACGTCCACGACGGCTTCCGGCCCGGACACGCCACGCACCCCCGCCGCCGCGGCGAAATCCGCCCCGAACGCCGCACCCGGCGTCCCGGCCGGCCAGCCGATCCCCGGCCTCAGCGACGCGGCCCGCAAGGCGATACCGGCGAACTCCCGGCAGGTGCTCGTCGTCACCGGCAGGGGCATGGACTCCTACGACTCCCAGGTCGTCCTCTACACCCGCGAGGAGGGCTCCGACATGTGGGAGCCGGGCCCCACGTGGTCCGCGCACAACGCCGCGCACGGTTGGACCGACGACCACCGCTACGGCGATCTGCGCTCCCCCATCGGCGTCTACAGCCTCACCGACGCCGGCGGCCGGCTGCCCGCCCCGGACGGCACCAAGCTCCCCTACGACCACAACGACAGCTTCGTCGCCGACGGCACCGGCGTGGAGGGCGAGCCGCTGGCCGGCGCCTTCGACTACGTCATCGCCATCAACTACAACCGCGAGCCCGGTTCCTCCCCGCTGGACCCGCGGCGCCCCTGGGGCGACTCCAAGGGCGGCGGCGTCTGGCTGCACGTCGACCACGACGGCCCGACCCAGGGCTGTGTGAGCCTCAAGCCCGAGGTGATGCGGGAGCTGCTGCGCACCCTCGACCCCGATCTGCACCCGGTCGTCGTGATGGGACCGGCCCATTACTGAGCGGGCGGCGGCCGCCGGGCTCCCCGCCGGGCCGCAGGACGCCCTGACCGACGTCCTCGGCCTGCGGGTCGGCCATGCCCGGCGGGCCGGCGGGGGCGCGCTGACCGGCACCACCGTCGTCCTCGCGCCGGAGGGCGGGGTGGTCGCGGCCGTCGACGTGCGCGGCGGCGGGCCCGGCACCCGGGAGACCGACGCGCTGGACCCGCGCAATCTCGTGCCGCGTATCGAGGCGGTCGTGCTGACCGGCGGCAGCGCCTACGGTCTTGACGCCGCGTCCGGTGTCGTCGGCTGGCTGGAGGACCACGGCCGCGGCTTCCGCGTCGGCCCCGACCCCGCGCAGGTCGTCCCGGTCGTCCCGGCCGCCGCGCTGTTCGACCTGGGCCGCGGCGGCGACTGGCGGGCCCGCCCGGACGCCGCCCTGGGCCGCGCGGCCGCCGAGGCCGCCGCGGCCACCGAGCCCGGCGCGCCGGTCGCCGAGGGCAACACGGGCGCCGGCACCGGAGCCGTGGCCGGCGGCTTCAAGGGCGGCACCGGCACCGCGAGCGCGGTCCTCCCCTCGGGGGCGACGGTCGCCGCGCTGGCCGCCGTGAACGCCGCGGGCTCGTTCGCCGATCCCCGCACCGGCGCCCTGTACGGCCTGCCGGACGCGGCTCCGCCCGACCCCGAGGTGCACACCGCCGCGCTCCGCCGTCTGGCCGAGGCGCGGGAGATCTCCCTCGCCCGCTTCGCCGCTTCGGTCCGTCCGCCGCTGAACACCACCCTCGCCGTGGTCGCCACCGACGCCGTCCTCACCCGCGCCCAGGCCCAGAAGCTCGCCGGCACCGCACACGACGGGCTGGCCCGCGCGCTCCGCCCGGTGCACCTCCTCTCCGACGGCGACACCGTCTTCGCGCTGTCCACCGCCGCCCGCCCGCTGCTCCCGGACACGACGGTCGTCGCCGACCCCGCCTTCGGCGTCCATGCGGAGGCCGGTGCGCTGAACGACATCCTGGCCGCCGGCGCGGACGTGCTGACCCGTGCGGTGGTACGGGCGGCGCTCACCGCGGAGAGCGTGGACGGGCCGGGCGGCTGCTTCCCCTCGTACCGGGACCTGTACGACGGCGGCTGACCGGCCACCCAGGGCCGCCGGGTCAGACGCCGGCGGCGCCCAGCAGGGTCCCCGCCACGTAGGTGACCGCCATGGCCAGCGCGCCGCCGCCGGCGTTCCGCAGCACCGCGCGCCCGGGCGGCGCGGCGCCCAGCCGGGCGCTGGACCAGCCGCAGACGGCCAGCGCGACCAGCACCGCGACCACCGTGATCCACAGCCGGTGCGCGGCGGGCGGCAGCACGATCGCGAGCAGCGGCAGCAGCGCCCCGGCGGTGAAGGCGAGGAAGCTGGCGGCGGCCGCGTGCCAGGGGTTGGTGAGTTCGTCGGGGTCGATGCCCAGCTCGACCTCGGCGTGCGCGCGCAGCGCGTCGTGCTCGGTGAGCTGCTCGGCGACCTCGCGGGCGAGCTGCCGCTCCAGCCCCTTGCCCTCCAACAGCTCGGTCAGTTCGACCAGTTCCGCCTGGGGTGCGGTCGCCAGCTCCCGGCGCTCCAGCGCCAGTGCCGCCTTCTCCGAGTCGCGCTGGGTGGACACCGAGACGTATTCGCCGGCCGCCATCGACATCGAACCGGCCAGCAGCCCGGCCAGTCCGGCCGTCAGCAGCGTGGCACGGTCCTGGGTCGCGCCGGCCACCCCGACGACGAGTCCGGCCGTCGACACGATGCCGTCGTTGGCGCCGAGCACCGCCGCCCGCAGCCAGTTGAGCCGGCTGCCGAGGCCGCCGCCGTGCGCCTCGTCGTGCTCCGGAGTCTGCAAGGTCACCTCCCGAGGGTCTCATCCGTACCCCGTGTGCCCCGCTCGACGCCCCCGCCGCACCCCGGTTCGGCCGGTGGTAGAAACGGCCGTATGTCCGCACCGCCCCCCTCCCGACCTCCGCAACACCCGCCGCCCACGCTCGTCCAGCCGGCTCCCGAGGCGCCCGGCGCGCCCGCGCCACGCCGCCGGCTGTGGTGGCACCGGCTGATATTCGGGCTCTGGTACCGGCCGGTGGACGTCCTGGACGAGGCGCGGGACCGCAGCGCGTGGAGCGCCGCGGTGCTGCTGTCGCTGATCAGCGGCGGCATCGGGGTGCTGTCGGTGGACGCGTTCCGCGGCCAGTGGGCGGCCGACCGCTCGGCGGCGCTGCAACTGGTGGGGCTGGCCGAGGCCGGGGTGCTGGTGGCGAGCCTGGCGCTGGGCGCGGTGACCCATGCGATAGCCCGCACGCTCGGCGGCAGCGGCCGGTTCGCGCCGACCGCGAGCCTGTTCATCGTGCTCTTCTGGGTGACGGACCTGCCGCGGCTGGCGATCGTCGCCTGGCTGCCGACCGACGCCACCTTCGTCCAGGCCGCGACCTGGACGACCTGGGGCTTCGGCTACTTCCTCGCGGTGCTGCTGATACGCGGCCAGCACCACCTGCCGACGGGGAAGTCGGCGCTGTCGGTGACGGTGCAGATGCTGGCCGCGCTGGCCCTGCTCAGGCTCGGCCCGGTCCGCTGATCCGGGCGGGCGCCCACCGGCTCGTCCCCGGGGCCGGCCGGTTCGCGTCCGGCCCCCGCGGCACCGGTCAGCTGCGGCTGGTCAGCTGCCGGACGAGCTCCTCGAACGCCTCCCGCTCCGCGACGGTCAGCTCCACGCACTCCGCCGGGGGCCCGGCCGGTCCGGTCTGCCGGGGCACCGAGCCGAGCAGCTCCGGCGGTTCGGGGAGCCGCTCCGGGGCCGGTGTCGCGTACCGCGTCCGCATCTCGCGCCGGTCGCGCCGCATGGCCGCCTCGTACCGGCCGTTCCGCAGCAGTCTGAGGATGCCGACGACCCAGAGCACGGCCACCGCGAGGAGCACGCCGAGGCCGATCTGCTGCAGAATCGATACGGAGGGGAGCATGCGGTCCTCCAGGACGTATGAGGCGCTGGGCTAGAGCCAGTAGACACTACGCATCCACGGTTACAACAGAGGATCTTGGGACTAAAGTCCCGAAGTGACGCATCTCCTATGACATTTCGCTACATTTCTGGCACCCTCCCACGCCCCCTCCACGGCCCGTACGCCTGCCTATACGTCCCCAAGAGGCCAATCCGTCAGGGTCGGGAGGGTTGCGTGGGACACACCGGACGCTTCCCCGCGGCGCGGCGGGCCGCCCACGATGGCGGCACATCGCCCGCGACGTGAGGAGCCCCCGTGCCGCAGCCGCCCCGACCCCCCGCGGCCCCGCCCGCCCGTGCCCTCGACGGCATCCTGGTCGCGGACTTCAGCCGGGTGCTGGCCGGCCCGCTGGCCGCCGCGACGCTCGCCGACCTCGGCGCCGAGGTGATCAAGGTGGAGCGGCCGGGCACCGGTGACGACACCCGCGCCTGGGGCCCGCCGTTCGCCGAGGACGGGACGGCCGCGTACTTCGACGCCGCCAACCGCTCCAAGCGGGGGCTCGCCCTGGACCTCGGCGACCCGGCCGACGCGGCCGCGGCCCGCGAGCTGGCGCGGCGGGCCGACGTACTGATCGAGAACTTCCGCCCCGGCGCGCTCACCAAATACGGCCTGGACCACACCGCCACCCGCGCCGCCAATCCGGGCCTGGTGCACTGCTCCATCACCGGCTTCGGCTCCGGCGCGGGCGCCTCGCTGCCCGGTTACGACTTCGTCGTGCAGGCCGTCGGCGGGCTGATGAGCATCACCGGCGAGCCCGGCGGCCCGCCCCTGAAGGCGGGGGTGGCGCTGGTGGACGTACTGACCGCCAAGGACGCCACGACCGGCATCCTGGCCGCGCTGCGCCACCGCGACCGCACCGGCCGGGGGCAGCTGGTGGAGGTCAATCTGCTGTCGTCCCTGCTGGGTTCGCTGGTCAACCAGGCGTCCGGCCATCTGGCCACCGGCCGCGACCCGGGCCCGATGGGCAACCGCCACCCGAGCATCGCCCCGTACGAGACGCTGGCCTGCCGGGACGGCCGGCCGCTGGCGGTGGCGGCGGGCAACGACCGCCAATTCCGGGCCCTGGCCACGGCACTGGGCTCCCCGGAGCTGGCCGACGACCCCCGCTTCGCCCGCAACCAGGACCGGGTACAAAACCGTACAGACCTCATCAAAGCACTGGAGGAGCGGCTGGCCGTCGACACCCCGGAGAACTGGACCGAGCGACTGCTCGCCGCCTCCGTCCCGTGCGGCCCGGTCAACACCCTCTCGCAGGCCCTGGAGTTGGCGGAGCGGCTCGGACTCACCCCGGTCACCCCCGTCGGCGAGGACCGGATCCCCCAAGTCACCAGCCCGCTCCGACTCTCGGACACGCCGGTGACACCGCCGACGGCACCACCCCGCCTGGACGAAAACGGCACCGCGCTGCGAACCTGGCTGTCGGGACCGGCCGACCATCCTCTCCCGCCGAGAATGTGACCTTCGTCACAACATGGCCTGACCCGCAACCAAATCTGCCCGTAGGTGCTGTTTACCAGCACGGAAATACACAACACCCCTGTATGGAGCAGCTCGTGACATCGCCGGACACCCCCGCGCCCGATCGGTCCCGCACCCCGCACCAGCTGTTCCCGTCAGCCGAGCAGCAGGTGACCGGCGCCCCGCGCCGCACCCGCCGGATGCGCCGCACGCTCGCGGTGACCGCCCTGCTCGCAGCGGGTGCGCTGGCCCTGTCGGCCTGTGGCGGCGACGCCGAGGCCGGCGGCCACGACGACGGGAAGAACGGCCAGGCGGGCGCGGACGCCGCGGCCAAGAAGGACGCCTCGGACGCCAAGATCACGGTCTCCTCGAAGGACGGCGCCACCGACGCCAGCATCAACGACACCGGTGTGAAGGTCACCGGCGGCAAGTTGACCGACGTCAAGCTCACCGTCGCCGACACGAACGCCACCGTGGCCGGCGCCATATCGCCCGACGGCACGTCCTGGAAGCCCGGCGTCCAGCTGGAGCGCGGCACCAAGTACAAGCTCGTGGCGAACGCGAAGGACGCCAAGGGCCGTTCGGCCACCGAGAACGCCACCTTCACGACGGTCTCGTCGGCCAACAGCTTCATCGGCTCGTACACCCCCGACAACGGCAAGACCGTCGGCGTCGGCATGCCGGTGTCCTTCAACTTCGACAAGGTGATCACCAACAAGAAGGACGTCCAGTCCCACATCACCGTGACCTCCAGCAGCGGCCAGGAGGTCGTCGGCCACTGGTTCGGGTCCCAGCGCCTGGACTTCCGGCCGGAGGACTACTGGAAGGCCGGCTCCAAGGTCACCATGAAGATCGACCTGGACGGTGTGAAGGGCGGCAACGGCATCACCGGTGTGCAGTCCAAGACGGTGTCCTTCACGATCGGCCGCTCGCAGGTCTCCACGGTCGACATGAACACCCAGACCATGACGGTCAAGCGGGACGGCAAGGTCCTCAAGAGGGTCCCGATCTCCGGCGGCAGCCCCGAGCACCCCACCTACAACGGTCAGATGGTGATCTCGGAGAAGTTCGAGCAGACCCGGATGGACGGCTCGACGGTCGGCTTCGGCGGTGAGTACGACATCAAGGACGTCCCGCACGCCATGCGGCTGTCGTCCTCCGGCACCTTCATCCACGGCAACTACTGGGGCTCCCCCTCCGTCTTCGGCAACTCCGGCACCAGCCACGGCTGCGTCGGCCTGCGCGACAACAAGGGCGGCGGCGGCGACACCCCCGGCAAGTGGTTCTTCAACGAGTCACTGGTCGGCGACGTCGTCATCGTGAAGAACTCCCACGACAGGATGGTCCAGCCGGACAACGGCCTCAACGGCTGGAACCTCTCCTGGTCCGACTGGAAGGCAGGCAGCGCGGTCTGACCGCCTCCCGTCCCGACGAACGGTGGCCGGCCCCACGCAGGGACCGGCCACCGTTCGTTTGAGGTCGCCGCCGAGCGCAGCGGCACGCGGGTCAGCGCAGCAACAACTCCACCACCCCGGCGAACCCCTCGTTCCCGTGCCCGTCCGCCACCCGCCGCTCCATCAGCGCCAGCACCGGTGCCCACAGCTCCGGGCTGACCCCCTGGGCCCGTGAGACGTCCCCGATGGCGTCGTGCGAGACCTGCATGGCCAGGGGCGAGCCGGTGACCGAGTAGTCGCCGGAATCGACCTGCTCCGCCATCGTGGGCAAGCCACCGGCCATCGCCTGGATCCACGGCACCAGCAGCGTGTTCGTGAACCCGGCGACCGGCCCGCCCGCCGAGCGGATCAGCGCCGCGGCGTGCGCGAAGCCGCCGAACATCCCGTACATCCCGCTCAGCAGCGCAAGATCATTGAGCGGTGCGAGCCCGGGATCCTCCCCCAGATAGACGCTCCGCGCGAACGAGTCCAGCAGCCCCCGGTACCTGTCGAAGGCCGACCGGGACCCGCTGTACAGCACGAACGCCTGCGGTGTCGCCAGGATCTCCGGTACGGCCATGATCCCGCCGTCGAGGTACTCGCCCCCGAGCGCCGTCACCCGCTCCGCCATCTTCCGGGCTTCCTCGGGCGACCCGTTGGTCACATTGACCACCACCCGCCCCTGCAACCCCGTCGGCCCGCCGGCCTGCTCCAGCAGCGGCCCGACATCGCCGTAATCGAGGATGCAGACGATCACGACGTCACAGCCGTCCACCGCCTCGGCCACCGACCCGGCCTCCCACGCTCCCCGCGCGACGAGCCCCTCGGCCTTCCCCGGCGTACGGTTCCACACCCGCACCGCATGCCCACCCGCCACCAACGCCCCGGCCAGCGCACTCCCCATGCTCCCCAGCCCCAGCACCGCGACACCGGTCTTCTCCACCGACACGAAAGAACTCCTCTACCTGGTAACTCGCGCTCTCCGGAGATCCGGGTCTCCGGATCTCTCGATCACGCGATCAGTCTTGGCCCAGGCAAAAGGAGGGACAAGTACCCACTTTTTAGTGCGTACTTACCTGGAGGTGACCGGCTTGCCCACAGGTGAATGAGCAACAAGGATCGGCGGCGCCGGTCCGCCGGTGTGGCCATGAAGCCGGGGCCCGGACCGCCTGTGGTGGCGGCCCGGGCCCCGGCGGGGTGGAGGGGGGTCAGGCGGTGGCCGGGACGCCCGGGTGGTCGGGGGACGGGGTTTCGGCGGGGGTCGCAGGGGTCGGCCTGCGGAGGCTCTTCAGGAGCAGGACCAGGGCGGTGCTGACGCACGTACCGGCGGCGATGGCGAGCAGGTAGAGCAGTGGCTGGCCGATCAGCGGGACGACGAAGACGCCGCCGTGCGGGGCGCGCAGGGTGCAGCCGAAGGCCATCGACAGGGCGCCGGTGACCGCGCCGCCGACCATCGCGGAGGGGATCACGCGCAGCGGATCGGCGGCCGCGAACGGGATCGCGCCCTCGGTGATGAAGGACGCCCCGAGCACCCAGGCCGCCTTGCCGTTCTCCCGCTCGGTCTTGGTGAAGAGCCTCCCGCGGACGGTCGTGGCCAGTGCCATCGCCAGCGGCGGGACCATACCGGCGGCCATCACCGCGGCCATCACCTTCAGGCTGCCCTCGTTCGGATTGGCCAGCCCGCCGACCGCGAAGGTGTACGCGACCTTGTTCAGCGGGCCGCCCAGGTCGAAGCACATCATCAGGCCGAGCAGCGCGCCGAGGATGATCGCGTTGGCACCGGTGAGGCCGGACAGCCAGTCGGTCAGCCCCTTCTGCAGGGCGGCGATCGGCTTGCCGACCACCAGGAACATCAGGAAGCCGACCACGATGGACGACACCAGTGGGATCACCACGACCGGCATGATGCCGCGTAGCGGTGCCGGGACGTGCAGGCGCTGGATCGTCATCACCACACCGCCCGCGAGAAGTCCGGCGATCAGACCGCCGAGGAAGCCCGCGTTGATGGTGAGCGCGATGGCCCCGCCGACGAAGCCGGGCACGAGCCCGGGCCGGTCCGCCATGCCGTACGCGATGAAGCCGGCCAGTACGGGGACGAGGAAGCCGAACGCGACGCTGCCTATCTGGAACAGCAGGGCCGCCCAACTGGTGGACTCCGTCCAGAGGAAGTGGTCGGCGACGGACGGTGCCTTGTTGATCGTGTAGCCGCCGATCGCGAAGGCGAGCGCGATGAGCAGACCACCGGCGGCGACGAACGGAACCATGTAACTCACGCCGGTCATCAGCCACTTGCGCAGCCGGGTGGCGTAGCCGTCGGCGGCGTCGGCGCCCCTGTCCATGGGCGCGGCGGGGCGCCCGGCCGTGCCGGCCCCGCCGGACGCACCGACCGCACCGATCGCATCGGTCTCGCCTCGGGCGGCCTTGTCCCGTACCTCGGCGATGAGTTCGGCGGGGCGGTTGATGCCCGCCTTCACCCCGACGTCGACGGTCGGCTTACCGGCGAACCGCTCCTTGTCCCGTACCTCGACGTCATGGGCGAGGATCACGCCGTCCGCGTCGGCCACGAGCTGCGGATCGAGCCGCTTGAACCCGGCCGAGCCCTGCGTCTCGACGAACACCTCGACGCCGGCGGCCCGCCCGGCCTTCTCCAGCGACTCGGCGGCCATGTAGGTGTGCGCGATGCCGGTGGGGCAGGAGGTGATGGCGACGATACGGAAGGGGGCGGGGGTGGTGACGGGGGTGGGCTCCGGCTCCGGGGCGGGAGTGGCCTCCTGCTCGGGGGCGGCCGCCTGCTCGGGGACGGGCTCGGGTGCCGGGGCGGCCTCCGGTGCCGGGACCGGCTCGGGTGCCGGGGCGGGCTCCGGCTCCAGGGCAGCCTCCCGGTCCGCGGGGGCTTCGCCCGCGGGCTCGCCCGCCGCGGTGGACTCCTCCGCCGCAGTGGACTCCTCCGGCTCCGCCGGCTTCTCCACTTCCTCCGGCGTCTCGCCCCGTATCAGCGCCGCCGCGCGGCCCGGTTCGGTGGCGGAGCGCAGGGCGCCGGTGAAGGACTCGTCCATCAGGTGGCGGGCGAGCGTGGAGAGGATCGACAGGTGGTCGGCGTCGCCGCCCGCCGGGGCCGCGATCAGGAAGATCAGGTCGGCCGGGCCGTCCGGCGCCCCGAAGTCGATCCCGGCGGCGCTGCGCCCGAAGGCCAGCGTCGGCTCGGTGACATGCCCGCTACGGCAGTGCGGGATCCCGATCCCGCCGTCCAGCCCGGTCGGCATCTGGGCCTCGCGCGCGGCCACGTCCGCGAGGAAGCCCTCAAGGTCCGTGACGCGCCCGGACGTGACCATCCGCTCGGCCAGCGACCGTGCGGCGGCGTCCTTGGTTTCTGCGGACAGGTCGAGATCGACCAGGTCCGCGGTGATCAGCTCGCTCATCGCGCGCTCCCTTCAGTACCGGCCCGAACGCCTGCCGGGCGACCGACCCTCGCGAACAACACGTCGGCGGACGGCAGCACGTGCATGTGTACGCACTCCGCACCCGACCCCGCCCTGCTCCCCCGGCTCTTGATGACTCCCGCCCAGGTCCGCATGACGCTCGCCCGGACCGCCCCCACGAAACTCGCCCGACTCTGTGCGCCCCGGCCGCTCGCTCGGCGCCGCATGACACCCACCCGGCGGGGCGTGACACCCGGCCCGCCGCTCATGGCCCCCGGCCGCTCGTTCATGACACCCACTCGGCGCCGCCTGACACCCGGCCCGCCGCTCACGAGGCCCACCCGCCCGTTCATGACACCGGCTCCGTCAGCGGCCGGTCGTACGGCACGTCATCGGTGGTCATGACCGCCGCCGGAGCCAGGTCCCGCGGCGTCGGCATCTGGCTGCCGGGCAGTTGGACGGCGGCCGCGCCGTGCGCCACCGCCGCGGCCAGCGCGGCCCTCCCCATGCCGCCGGCCGCGAGGAAACCGGCCAGTGACGCGTCGCCGGCCCCCACGTTGCTGCGGACGGCGGCGACCGGCGCGCTGCCGAAGTGGGTGCCGTTCTCGTCGACCAGCAGCTGGCCGTCCGCCCCCAGGGACGCGAGTACGGCCCGCGCACCGCGCGCCCGCAGCTCCTCGGCGGCCTTGACCGCGTCCCCCACGGTCACGAGCGGGCGGCCGACGGCCTGGGCCAGCTCCTCGGCGTTCGGCTTGACGACGTCCGGGCGTTCGCGCAGGGCCGCGGTCAGCGACGGGCCGGAGGTGTCCAGGGCGATCCGGGCCCCGGCACCGTGCGCCCGGGCGACCAGCTCCGCGTACCACTCGGGCGCCAGACCGCGCGGCAGGCTGCCGCAGCAGGCGATCCAGCGGGCGCCCGCCGACCGCTCGCCGACGGTGGCGAGCAGCGCCTCCGACTCGTCGGCGGACAGCTCGGGACCGGTCGCGTTGATCTTGGTGAGGGTGCCGTCCGGCTCGGCGACCGAGATGTTGGAACGGGTCTGGCCGGCCACCGGCACCCCCGCCACCTCGATCCCCTCCGCGTTCAGCAGCCCGGCCAGCGCCGCACCCGCGGGACCGCCCAACGGCAGTACGGCGAGGGTGCGGTGGCCGGCGGCGGTGAGCGCCCGGGAGACGTTGACGCCCTTGCCGCCGGGGTCGATCCGGTCCGCGGTCGCCCGGAGCACGGCCCCGCGCTCCAGCGCCGGGATCTCGTACGTACGGTCCAGGCTGGGGTTGGGCGTGACGGTGAGGATCAGGTCGGTGGCGGAGGGCTGCAGGTCCGAGGCCGAGGGCTGCGGGTCCGTGGCGGACGGCTTCGGGCCCGTGGCCGACGGCTTCAGGTTGGTCGGCGTCATGCGCGGATCGGTGGAGGTCATGCGCGTACTACTTCCGTGCCTGCGCGCTCGATGGCGAGGGCGTCGTCGGGGCTCAGACCGGTGTCGGTGATGAGCAGGTCCACGTCCGAGAGGTCGCCGAAGCGGGCGAAGTGCCGCTGCTCGAACTTGCCGGAGTCGGCGAGCAGGACGACCCGGCGGGCGGCACGGATCAGCGCCCGCTTGACCGCGGCCTCCGCGAGGTCCGGCGTGGTCAGCCCGCCGTCGAGGGAGAAGCCGTTGGTCGCCAGGAACAGCACATCGGCGTTGATCTCGCGGTAGGCGCGCAGCGCCCAGTCGTCGACCGCGGCCCGGGTACGGTGCCGGATCCGGCCGCCTACGAGGTGCAGGGTCAGCCCGGGGTGGTCGGCCAGCCGCGCGGCCACCGGCAGCCCGTGGGTGACGACCGTCAGCTCGGCCTCCAGCGGGATCTCGGCGGCGAGCCGGGCGGCCGTGGTGCCGGCGTCCAGGATCACGCTGCCGAAGCCGTGGCCGCCGCGGGATCCGCCGCCGTGCTCACCGTTCTCGCTGCCCGGGAGTTCGGCGAGCGCGGCGCGGGCGATGCGCAGCTTCTCGTCGGCGGCGACGGCGTCCCGCTCGGCGAGGTCCGGCTCGAAGTCCAGCCGGCCGGCCGGGATGGCACCGCCGTGCACTCTGCGCACCAGACCGGCCCGGTCCAGCGCCTTGAGGTCGCGCCGTACGGTCTCGGCGGTGACCTGGAATTCCTCGGCGAGGGAGAGTACGTCGACCCGCCCGCTCTCACGGGCCAGTCGCAGGATCTCCTGCTGCCGTTCCGGTGCGTACATCGCGTTTGTGTCCGTTTCCCTGCCCGAACCTGTGGTTTCGCTTCGATGCTACGCCTGCATTTCGGCGAAGTAAACAGACTCGGGCGTCAGCCGGACTCAAACAGACATCGACAGGGGCGGAAGCCGCAACACCAAACCGGAAAGACCGTAAAGGTCGGCAAGACCGGAAAGACCGGAAAGGCGGCCACACAAAAGAGCCCCGACGCCGCAAAGGGCACCGGGGCTCGTCCTGCTACTGCCTGCTTGCTCGCTTGCTCGCCTGCGCGCTGGAAGCAGGTTTACCGGGGTTATCGGTTACGCGGCCGCGTCGAACCCCGTGTCGTGCGCCATCCGCTTCAGCTCCAGCAGCGCATGCTTCTCGATCTGCCGGATCCGCTCGCGGGTGAGGCCGTGCTGCTTGCCGACCTCGGTCAGCGTGCGCTCGCGGCCGTCCTCGATGCCGTAGCGCGCCTTGATGATGGACGCGGTGCGGTGGTCGAGGCGGTCGATGAGGTCCTCCAGCTCCTCACTGCGCAGCAGCGTGAGCACCGACTGCTCGGGCGAGGCCGCGGAGGTGTCCTCCAGCAGGTCGCCGAACTGGGTGTCGCCGTCGTCGTCCACCGACATGTTGAGACTGACCGGGTCGCGGGCCCAGTCCAGTACGTCGGTGACGCGGGCGGGCGTGGTGCCCAGCTCGCCGGCGACCTCCTCGGGCTCCGGGTCGCGGCCGTTCTCACGGTTGAACTCGCGCTGCACCCGGCGGATCCGGCCCAGCTCCTCGACGAGGTGCACGGGCAGCCGGATCGTGCGCGACTGGTCGGCGATGGAGCGGGTGATCGCCTGACGGATCCACCACGTGGCATACGTCGAGAACTTGAAGCCCTTGGCGTAGTCGAACTTCTCCACGGCCCGCACCAGGCCGGCGTTGCCCTCCTGGATCAGGTCGAGGAGGGGGAGTCCGGCGCGCGGGTAGCGGCGCGCCACCGCGACGACCAGCCGCAGGTTGGAACGGATGAAGATGTCCTTGGCCTTGGCGGCCTCCGCGGCCAGCGCCTCCAGCTCCTCGCGGCTGGCACCTGCGGCATTGCCGTCGGTGACCTCGCCGTCCAGGATCTGCTGGGCGTAGACACCCGCCTCGATGGTCTGGGACAGCTCGACCTCCTTGGCGGCGTCGAGCAGGGGCGTACGCGCGATCTCGTCGAGGTACATGCCGACCAGGTCGCGGTCGGCGATCTCCCCGCCTACGGCGCGAACACTGTTGGCCCCGTCAGAAGCGCTGGTGCTTTCCTGACGTCGGGCGACGGCACGGGTTGCCATGCGTGTGCTCCCTTTGCGATGAGTCGGTCGCGGGACGGTGGGGCGGGCCGGTTGCTGCACCACGCGCTGCGACGTGTGCGGTGCGACATGGCGTGTCACACCGGCTTCACACCGACTGACGTGCGCCGATACCGGTGGGCATCGGCTGCGATGCTTGCCGAGTGGCCCGTCCGAAGGAAACAACGGCTGGAATCCGGACAGAATTCCCACACGGCGCGGCTATTTTTCTGATCATGCAGTACCCTGCGCTCCCACCGAGGAGGTCGTATGCCGTCAGGGCAAGGGGAAGTGCAGGTCAGAGCGGGCATCGAGGCGGACCTTCCGGCCCTTACGGATCTTTACAACCACTACATTCGTGAGACTTCGATCACGTTCGACCTGGAGCCCTTCACCCCCGAGGAGCGCCGCCCCTGGCTGCTCTCCCACCCTCAAGACGGCCCCCACCGGCTTCTGGTTGCGCAGGTACCCGCAGAACGGACAAAAAACCCGCCCAACGGGCCGAGGCACAACGAGCAGGTCCGACGCCCTGCGGCGGCAGCCGCAGGACCGGGGCTGGAAACGGGCCCGGGACTGGACGCGAGCCTGGGGCTGGCTACTGGCCCGGGGCTGGCCACGGGCCCGGCGCGGGACACTGGCCTGGGGACGGAGATGGGCCCGGGCCCGGCGGCCACTCTGCTCGGCTACGCGACCAGCAGCGCCTTCCGCCCCAAGGCCGCCTACGCCCCGTCCGTCGAGGTCACCGTCTACTGCGCCCCGGAGGCCGCCGGCCGTGGCGTCGGCACGCTCCTCTACGAGGCCCTGTTCGAGGCGCTGGCCAAGGAGGACGTGCACCGAGCGTACGCAGGCATCACCCAGCCGAACGAGGCCTCCACCCGCCTGCACACCCGCTTCGGCTTCCGGCACATCGGCACGTACACGGAGGTGGGCCGCAAGTTCGGCCGCTACTGGGACGTGGCCTGGTACCAGAAGGACCTCGGCTGATCAGCCCGGCGACCACCCCGCGCGACCGACTGGCACGCCCGCCTCACACTTCGCCTCACCTCGTACGGGCTCACCCCGTACGGCTCACCTCGTACGGGCTCACCCCGACGGCCCGCCCCGTACGGCTCAGCTCGTACGACCCGGCCCCCCGCTGCTCCGGTTGACGCGGCGGCCCCCCGGGTGTCGCCTGGACAGGAGGCGTGCCGGGGAGGCGGCCGACGGCAAGGCCCCCGGGCACGCAGGCATACGGGAGTGGGCCCGGGGGAACGCGGGCCCACAACCAGCGGGGCGATCGAGAGGAGCCCGCCATGGACCAGCACGCTCGCCGGCGCGGCGCGAGGGCCGCTCGCTCACACGGCACGGTCGACGTCGAACACGGAGCCACCGCCGACCCCCGCCGCGGCTCCGCCGCCGCGGAAGGGGCCGCGGGAACCTCAGGGACCGCGAGGACCTCGGGAACCTCGAAGACCTCACGCCTGGCGGCCATGACCGAGCGCGTCCCGGCCACCGTCGCATGGCCGATCATCGCGGCGCTCGCCTTCGGCCTGTTCACGATCTTCCGCACCCACACCGCCGGCATCAAGGGCGGACCGGCCCTGCTGTACGGAGTCGCCGCGGCCGTGGTCACCGGCGTCCTCGGGCTGCTGATCGCCCGCTACCAGTCCTCCATGCTCACCGAAACCCGGGCGCTCTCCTACGGCGCGCTCTTCGGGCTGTCGATGGGCTGGGTCTACAGCCTGGGCGGGGAGACGATCCTGAAGTCCTGCATCTTCGGGTTCGTCATGGGCGGGATCATGTTCCTCTCCGCCCTCTACCTCTTCCGCGCCCGTAGCGCCCACGAACCCCACGGCGCACACCGCCCGCGCCAGCCGCACGGCACCCACCGCCGCCGCCTCCCCGCCGCCACTCGCTGACGCCGGACGTGTCCCCTCCTCGGAACGCCCAGGAACAACGCTGAACAGCATCGTCCGAAAGCCCCGGAGCAGTCGCCTGGCGGAGCCGCCTCAGCCCACCTCCAGCGTCGCGTCCTCCGACGTCCTCCGTATCGTGCGCAGCGGCCGACCCGGCGACCAGGTCTCCACCACCACCCACGGGCTCTCGATGTACGTACGCACCACCTCCGTCACCTCCGCCCGGAACAGGTGGAACGGCTCGGGCGGACGCACCTCCACCGCGTAGCGCGCCATCAGCTCGGGGTCGGTCGTCTCGACCGCCCGCCCGGACACCCGTACGTCCCCCAGCTCCGGCACCTCGCTGTGCTGCCCCGGATTGGCGTGCAGCGAGAAGCGGGGATCGCGCCGCAGGTCCTGGGCCTTGCGTGAGCCGTTCATCATCCCCAGCCACAGCTCCCCGTGCCGGAAGTCCGCCTCCAGGCCGCTGAGTCGGGGTGCGCCGTCCCGCCGGAGCGTGGCCAGCACGTGGTGCCGGTACGCCCCGAAGCGAGCCCCCACCCGGCCGGCCAGCTCGGGCACCGCCTCCTCGACCACCGACCAGGCAACTCCGGCGATCGGCACGTCACTTCGACTCGTCCCGCCCCCGTTCCTGCCCCCGTTCCTGCCCCCGTTCCTGCCGTCGTTCCCGCCCTCGTTCCTGTCCTCGATCTTGCCGTCACTCATGCCGCCATTGCTCATGACGTCACCCTCCCCCCGATACCCGACACCTCCTGTCGGGTTTTCCGTGCCGGATCAGCGGCGCGGTCGACCCGCCGCCTCAGCCCGGACCGCCGCTGCGACCCTCCGATCCGATCACTGACATCAGCCTGCCACCCGCCACTGACAATCGCCCCGACCGTCCCGAACGCCCCCAGCCCCCCCCCGACACGTCCGGCTGGCCCCAAGCCCCTCGCCTCCCTCCACCCATCCCCCCAAGGCCGTACGACCAGCGCCGTAAGCCGAAAGCCCGTTACGTTCCCGGCCGCGGCCGACCTAGCCTCGGCGCATGGAAACGACGAGCGGCACACTCGACGAGGCGTTACAGCGCCTGCACGCATCCGGCCCCGAATTCAAGGGATTCCTGAGCAACCACGGCCCGATGGCCATCGAAGCGATGGTCCGCAACGGCCAGGCCCGCACCGTCCACCGCTGGCTCGACACCTACGAGCACAAGCTGGAGGACGTACCGGTCGCCAAGTCACCCATTACGGACGCCAATTGGCAGCAGGCACTGGGCGAGACCGACCGGGTCACCGACTGGACCGCGTACTTCACCGAGCGGGTCGCCGAACGGCCCTGGCGGGACGTTCTCGCCGAGTGGTGGCCGCGGCTGCTCCCCGGTATCGCGGGCGCCGCCACCCACCCGGTCATCCGCCTGGGGCACGCCGTCCGCAGCCTCCTGGCAGAGGGGGAGAATCCCCCACGGCTCGCCGAGTTCGCGCACGCCCTCGGCTACTGGGCCGCCCGGCATCTGCCGCTCCCCACCGCCGTACGCCCCACCGGCCACGCCACCCCTGCCGAGGCACTCGCAGCCGTCCCCCGTATTGCCGACCAGCGGGTCGCACCGGTCCAGGGTTATGCCCAACTCCCCGATACGGACGGATGGTTGGCAACTACCGAGTCGCTGTACGTTCCCGAGGGCCCGGAGGCCGTACGGGAGGGACTGACCGCGCTCGTCCGGGCCGCCACCCTCAACTACGGCGACTACGGCCACGGAAACGGCATCATGCTGGTCCACGCCGCCACCGCGCCGAACGCGGTCCTGCGCATCCTGCCCGCGCTTCCCCAGGAGCTGTGGGCGGCCTCCTTCACGGTGGCCTGGGCCGCGACCTCGGCGATCACCGCCATCTACGCCGCGGACACCCCGCGCCGGGCCCCGGACGCCGGTTCCCTCACCCCCGAGGAGGTCTTCGCGCGGGCGGTCGCCAACGGGAACGAGCATGCGATCAAGTTCGCCGACACCGCGCTGGACGTGGCCGCGACCTCCGAGGACGGCGACACCCGCGCCCTGTCGGCGGCCCTGAACGCCGTCGCGCTGATCGACGTGGACGACTGATCATCCCTGAGCACCCCTGAGCAACCCTGACCGGCCCCGACCAGGGATGACCAGTCCCGATCTCCGGGATCAGCCCGGATCAGCCAACACTCAGCCGTACTGCAGCGACCGCTTCGCCAGCCCCATCCAGAAGCCGTCGATCACGCTCCGCCCGCTGTCCAGCTGCCCCTGGGCGTCCGCGGCCCCCAGGGCCACGAACAGCGGCGCGAAGTGCTCGGTGCGCGGATGCGCCAGCCGCCCCGCCGGCGCCTTGTGGAGGAAGTCGAAGAGGGCGTCGAGGTCCTGGGCCTCCAGGGCCTGCCGCCCCCAGTCGTCGAACTCCGCCGACCAGGCGGGCGTGCCGTCGTGCGACTGCCGCAGCGCCGCCAGGTTGTGGGTGAAGAACCCACTGCCGATGATCAGTACGCCTTCGTCGCGCAGGGGGGCGAGCCGGCGGCCGGTCTCGTACAGGAGGCGCGGATCGAGCGTGGGCATCGAGAGCTGAAGGACCGGAACGTCGGCGTCCGGGTACATCTCGACGAGCGGGACGTACGCACCGTGGTCGAGCCCCCGGTCGGGGAGGTCCGCGATCGGGGTGCCGGCCGTCCGCAGCGTCTTCCGTATGCGCTCGGCCAGCTCCGGGGCACCGGGGGCCGGGTACCGCACCTCGTAGTAGTGGCGGGGGAAACCCCAGAAGTCGTAGACGAGCGGCACGGTCTCGGTGGCGCCGAGGGCGATCGGGGCCGCCTCCCAGTGCGCGGAGATCATCAGCACCGCCTTCGGGCGCGGCAGCTGCGCGGACCAGGCGGCCAGTTGACCGGGCCACACCGGATCGTCGGCGAGCGGGGGCGCGCCATGGCTGAGGTAGAGAGCCGGCATTACAGACATCACATCTCCACGGCGTCACACTGGCGGTAGTCGATAGATGCAGTGACATCCGGCCACCGCAGCTCCAATTACTTGAACCTTCAAGCATTGGTTGCCAGTCTAGCCGGGACTTGTTAAAACTTAAAGAACTCTCCTAGCGGTGAGAGAGTGAATGGCATGAGCAACGAACCCGCACCCGAGCCGCGTTGGCTCAGTGACGAGGAGCAATACGCCTGGCAGTGCTACCTCCACGCCACCACGCTCCTGGAGGACCACCTCGACCGTCAGCTGCAGCGTGACGCCGGGATGCCGCACGTCTACTACGGACTGCTCGTCCAGCTCTCCCGGGCACCGCGGCGCCGGCTGCGGATGACCGAGCTGGCCCAGAACGCCAAGATCACCCGCTCCCGGCTCTCGCACGCGATCGCGCGCCTGGAGAAGAACGGCTGGGTGCGGCGCGAGAACTGCCCGTCCGACAAGCGCGGCCAGAACGCCTACCTCACGGATGAGGGCATGCGGGTGCTGGAGAAGGCGGCCCCGGGACACGTCGCCGCCGTCCGTGCCGCGATCTTCGACCGCCTGTCGCCGGAGCAGGTCGGTCACCTGGCCGAAATCTGCCAGGTGATGACCGAAGGGCTGCAACCCCAAGGCGCCGACCTCCCCTGGCTCCGCTGACCCTCAGCGAAGCCGGAGAAGGCCGGCGCCCGTCATGCCTCAGATCCCGGTAGGAGCCGGCGTGGCGCGCCTCAGTGGGCCATCACCGGGACCGGGACCTCGTCCGCGCCCTCGGCCGCGGTCTTGCCGTCCGCCGAGGAGGCCACCGGCGAACCGGCGCCCGGACGCCCGGTGTTGATGAGGGTGAAGGCGATCGTGCCGGCCAGCAGCAGGATGCCGACCGCCCACCAGATGGCGGTGGTGTAGCCGTGCACCATCGACTGGAGCTTGAGCAGATCACGGGAGTGCGCACCGGCCGCGTGCGAGGTGGCGTACGCCGTGGTGGCGCTCGCCGCGATCGTGTTCAGCAGGGCCGTGCCGATCGCGCCGCCCACCTGCTGCGAGGTGTTGACCATCGCGGAGGCGACACCGGCGTCGCGCGGCTGGACCCCGTGGGTGGCCAGCGACATCGCGGGCATGAACGCCGTACCCATGCCGAGGCCCATCAGCAGGAAGCCGGGCAGGATCAGCGCCGGGTAGGACGTGTCCAGGTCGATCTGGGTCAGCACCAGCATGCCGGTCGCGGCCACCACGAAGCCGGGGGCCATCAGCAGCCGCGGCCGGACCCGGGTCATCAGCCGGGCACCGATCTGCGTCGAGCCGGTGATCATGCCCGCGATCATCGGCAGGAAGGCCAGACCGGTCTCGACCGGCGAGTACCCCTTCACCTTCTGCAGGTAGTAGGTCAGGAAGAGGAAGAGTCCGAACATCCCGATCACGGCCAGGCCGAGCGACGCGTAGACGCCGGCGCGGTTCCGCTCGGAGACCACCCGCAGCGGCAGCAGCGGCGCCTTCACCCTGGACTCGACCAGCACGAAGGTCAGCAGCAGCACGGCGGCCGCGACGAACAGCCCCAGCGTCGGGCCGGCCAGCCAGCCGTCGGACTCGGCGCGGGTGAACCCGTAGACCAGCGAGACCAGACCGAGGGTGGCCAGGACGACGCCCGGGATGTCCAGCCGGGACGGGTTACGGCTGCCCGCGGGCTCCCGGATGACCAGGTAGGCACCGGTCGCGGCGATCGCGGCGAACGGGATGTTCACGAAGAAGGTCCAGCGCCAGTTCATGTACTGGGTGAGCACACCGCCGAGGATCAGACCGACGGCGCCGCCGCCACCGGCGATCGCACCGAAGATGCCGAACGCCTTGGCACGCTCCTTGGCCTCGGTGAACGTCACGGCGAGGAGGGAGAGCGCGGAGGGCGCCAGCAGCGCGCCGAAGACGCCCTGCAGTGCGCGCGCACCGAGCAGCACGCCCTCGTTGGCCGCGGCCCCGCCGAGCGCGGAGGCGATCGCGAATCCGGCCAGCCCGGTGATGAAGGTCCGCTTCCGGCCCCACAGGTCGGCGACCCGCCCGCCGAACAGCAGCAGTCCGCCGAAGGCCAGCGCGTACGCGGTGATCACCCACTGCCGGTTGGCGTCGGTGATGCCGAGGTCCTTCTGGGCGGAGGGCAGCGCGATGTTCACGATGGTCGCGTCGAGGACGACCATCAGCTGGGCGAGGGCGATGAATATCAGCGCTTTCCAGCGCCGGGGATCGACGGACGGGACGGTTTCAGGCATGGCGGGATCCACCTAGTGGCGTGTGAGCGAACAAGAGCGAAGGAGGGGGCGGGACGAACGGGACGGACGAATGGAGGGGGAGGTAGCAGGCCGAGCGAGGAAGGAGAGAGGAAGGAGAGAGGCGGCGCGGGGACGTGTGACGCGTGATGCGCGACACGCAATGCGTGATGCGTGATACGTGATACGTGATGCGTCAGGATTTCCGGCGCCTGAGGTCCTCCAACGTGGCGGCACAACCGGGGAGTTCGGAGCGGGCGGGCGCCTGCAGGCCGTCCAGGAACAGCTGCAGATGCCGGTGGACGAACTTGTCGAAGTCGATGCACGCACTCCCCGGCAGCGGCCGGGTGAGCTGGGTGATCGCGACCATCAGATCACCGACGGCGATGTCGGTACGCAGCTGACCGCTGTCGCGTGCGGCGCCCATGAGGGCCTCGACGGCCGCCTCCAGGCGGGCGCGCGCGGCGACCAGATCGGGGTGGTCACGGTCGACGCCGTCGGAGAGCAACGGGCACAGGGCCCCGATCTTCTCCTCCACCGCAGCGTGGACGAAGCGCCTCAGCGCTCGGAAGGCATCGGACTCCTCGACAAGGACGGATTCCGCCCGGTCCGCGGTACGGGACATGACGGAGAGCGTGACGTGGTGGATCAACTCCAGGCGATCCGCGAAGTGACGATAAAGCGTCGCATTGCCGACCCCGGCACGTCGAGCGATTTCATCGAAGGGGACGTCGGCCCCGAACTCGACCATCGTCTCGCGGGCGGCCGCGATGATCCGCTCCCGGTTGCGCAGCGCGTCCGCCCGCAGCCGGGGTGACGACGTGCCGTGCTTCACCTTCTTGGCACTCGTGGCGCCGACACCTACGACCATCCGACTCACCCCTTCCGACTCTCGACTTCCCGGCTTCCGACTTCCCGGCTCCCGGCCAACCGGGGAAAGGCTCCCCGGTTTGACCGAACGACTGGTTAAACGGGGAACCGCTCCCCGGATATTTCACGTCGGCATGTGACCTGCCGCACACGGCCGCGGCGGCCCGCGTCCCGCCCCTCTCGCGCACCTCGCCCGCCCTCTCCCGCTCCCCCGGTGGCCCTCGCCCGGCCCCGGGTGGCCCCGGGTGGCCCCGTGCCTCCGATTGATGTAATTCCGCGCGCGAGCGATCACCCCGCGTCCCAAGGTGATCGTTATGAAGCTCAAGGTATCCGCGGTGCTGGCCGCCGGTGCGGCCACCGCGGCGGCGGCCATAGCGTTGGGTTCACCCCCCAACGCCGTGGCCATACCTCCTGGGCCCGGTGCCCCGCCCAGCGGCCCCTGCGCGCTGCACGGCATCACCAACGACGTCGCCGAATCGGCCGACACCCCCGCCGGTTTCGCCCGCTCGTCGGGCGTCGTACGGGCCCTGACACTCTTCATCGACTTTCCGGACGCCCGCGCCACGATGCCGGCCAGCGCCCGCTTCGCCGAGTTCTTCCCCGCCACCACCGACTTCTTCCGCACCAGCTCGTACGGCAGGCTGACCTACCTGCCGATACCGCTGTTCCGGTGGATCCGGATGTCCCGGCCACTGGCCGCGTACGGCATCCAGCGCGGCACCAACTTCGACCCGGCCTCGGACGGCGGCTATCACGCGCTGTCGCAGGAGGTCGTGCGCACCATCGACCCGATCGTCAACTTCCGTGACTACGACGTCATCAACATCATCGCGGCGCCCAACGCGGGGCCGCCGGCCACCCGTACGGTCCTGTCGGTCACGTTCAGCGGGGGCGATCTGGGTCTGAAGACGGCCGACGGGGTGCCGTTCCGGAACGCGTCCTTCATCTGGAGCCGGCAGTCCGGGCTGAGCGCCTTCCGCGTCCTCAACCACGAGAACGCGCACAGCTTCGGGCTGCCCGACCTCTACTACACGGACGACCGCCCGGAGCCGCCACCGGTGGGCCACTGGGACCCGATGGACGAGGACTGGGGGCCGAACAACGACTTCGTCGGCTGGCACAAGTGGAAGCTCGGCTGGCTGGCGCCCCAACAGGTGCACTGCGCGCCGCCGCACGGGACGCCCGGTGAACACACCCTCACCCCGGTCTCCACACCGGGCGGCACCAAGATCGTCGTCATCCCGACCTCACCGCACAGCGCCCTGGTGGTCGAGGCCCGCAGCCGCGGCCTGCTCGACCCCGCGGTCTGCCGGCCGGGCATCCTGGTCTACCGCGTCGCCACCGACGTGCCCTCCGGCCGCGGCCCGCTCCGGATCGTGGACGCCACCCCGCACAGCGGCGGCTGCTACCGGGCCAACCCGTACGTCGACCCGGAACTGACCGATGCGACCTTCCTCCCCGGCGAGACCTACGCCGACCACGCCACCGGTGCCGCGGTCACCGTCCTCACGGAAAACCAGGACGGCACCTACCGCGTCCGCGTCACCCCGGCCCGCGCCTGACCCCCGACCTCCCCACCAACGGGCCCGCAGGGGGCTCCCGCAGGGGCCCTCCTCAGAGGGCTCTGCCCAGGCAGCTCCCACACAGGGCGCCCTCCTCAGGGGCACCCCTCAAGGGCTCCCCTCATTAGCGCCCCCTCATCAGCGCTCCCCTCAGGGAAGGTCGTCCCCCTCCTCCCGCCAGTGCCGCCGCCCGATGCTGATCAGCCGCAACTGGCGGCGCGCCGTACGCACCACCTGATCGGCGGCCCCGGGCGCCCCGTCCTCGTCGGCGTCGAGCAGCGCGGCGGCGGTGGTGACCAGCCGGTCCACGTACAGCTCGGCCAGCATCCGGACGTCGTCATCGCGCCATCCCTCCGACACCGGCTGGGACTTGAGCGCCGCCGCGACCTCCTCCGCGAACCTGTCGAGTTCGTCCGCGATGGCCTGCCGTACGGCCCGTACGCCGCCGTGCCGCTCACGGGCGATGAACCGGATGTGCAGCGGGTACGCCCGTACGTGCCGCTCGACGACCGCGACCGTACGGTCTATTCGCTCCTCGGCGCCGTCCTGTTCGGCGAGGATCGCCCGCACCATCACGTGCAGACTGCCGAGCGCCTCCTCGACCAGCGCGACACCGAGCTCCCCCAGATCCTTGAAGTGCCGGTAGAACGCGGCCGGGGCGATGCCCACCACCCGCGTCACCTCCCGCAGGCCCAGACTGCTCAGGCCCTGTTCCGCCAACAGGCCGAGCGCCGCGTCGAGCAGCGCCTGGCGGGTCTTCTGCTTCTGGGCCTGGCGGACCCCAAGGGTGTGACTCATGTCATCCAGTAAACAACCGTTCTCTTAACTTCTCCACCCCTGTACCGCCGTATGCTGGAGGGGCTCAGTGAACAACTGTCCTCCGAGTGGAAAAGGCAGATCATGCTCTTCCTCGTCGCAGCCCTCCTCCTGATGGGGATCATGCTGGGCACCGCGGCACACCTCCCCGTCCCCGTCACCCTCATCGCGGCCACCGTCATCAGCGGCTGGCTGCTCGTCTTCTTCCTCCGCGAACGCCGCCACAAGACCGAGGTGACCTCCCGATGACCGCGCTCAGCGAAGCCCCGCGGACGATCTCCCCCGCGCCGGCCGCCGCCGCCCGCTCCCACGCCGACGGCATGGCCGTGGCCTCCTTCATCCTCGGCCTGCTCGGGACCCTGGTCCTCAACCTCGTCCTCGGCCCCTGTGCCCTGATCCTCGGCGGCCTCGCGCTGGCCCGCGGCACCACCCGCCGCGGCCGCGCCCTCCTGGGCCTAGCCCTCGGCGCCACGGACCTCCTCCTGCTCGCCCTCCTCGTCACCACGGACGGCACGCTCAGCTGGCACATCGCCGGCTGACACCCAGCCAGGAGACACCCCCGCAGGGCCCCGCCCCAACACCGCCACACCCCCTACCGCACCCCCGCCACGACCACGCTGACCTGCGCAAACACAAACCTTGCAAGCGCGGATCCCTTATCCGCTAGGCTAGTCGCCGGATCACGCCGTGATCCACGCCTCCGTAGCTCAGGGGATAGAGCACCGCTCTCCTAAAGCGGGTGTCGCAGGTTCGAATCCTGCCGGGGGCACCAGCGGAAAGACCCCCAGCCGGTCATGGCTCGGGGTCTTCGGCGTTTACGGGGTTTCCGGTGGGAGGCGGAGGGCCGGCGGGGAAGGGGAGGGCGGGGCGATCCCTACGGCCCAGCCGGCCGACGGCGGGGAAGGCGACGGCGGCGGTGTCGGGTTCGCCGAGTGGAGCTCTCAGCTGTTTGACGGGTGGAGTCCTCAGCTGCCGGGCGGGCGGAACTCGACGGCCTTCTTGGCGGCCTCGTCCATGTCCTCCACGGCAAGCAGCGGCGTCGCCTTGGACTGCAGCGCACCCGAGGCCCGGACCGTCATGGCGACGGTGGCCATCGCGAGTGGGTCGGGGAAGTCGACGATGCAGTAGAGGTCCGTCTCGCCGTAGGCGAAATACATCGACTCCAGGGTGCCGCCGCAGGAGGCGACGGCCTGCTGCACGGCGGCCCGGCGACCGCTGCCGCCTTCGGCCAGCAGCCCCTTCGCCCCCTCAGGGGTGTAGCTCGCCTGCACCAAATACCTCGGCATCTGTCCTCCGGTGGTCCCGCTGCCGCGGGCGCGCGGCATCCCTCACCATCGTGATCCGGGACGGGGGAGAGTGTGCGGTTGCGTGCGGCCGAACGGATTGCGCACGGCCTCCCATGGCGATCTCGGGGAACCGCGCCGGGCCGGACGAGGGGCGAGTTATCCACAGGGGCCGCGGGGAGGTGGACGGAGCTCGTAGGCTTTCGGGGTGGCTCTGGTGGACGTGGGAATGGTCGAGGACATGGATGCAGCAGACGCTCCCGAGGCGGGCGAGGCGAGCGAGGCGGTGCAGGTACTGCGCCGTGTCTTCGGATACGACGCGTTCCGGGGCAGCCAGCAGGAGATCATCGAGCACGTCATAGGGGGCGGCGACGCCGTCGTCCTGATGCCGACCGGTGGCGGCAAGTCGCTCTGCTATCAGATTCCGTCGCTGGTCAGGCCAGGTGTCGGGGTCGTGATCTCGCCGTTGATCGCGCTGATGCAGGACCAGGTCGACGCCCTGCGGGCGCTCGGGGTGCGGGCCGGGTTCCTCAATTCGACGCAGGACCTGGAGGAGCGGCGGCTCGTCGAGGCGGAGTTCCTGGCCGGGGAGCTGGACCTGCTGTATCTGGCGCCGGAACGGCTGCGGGTCGAGCAGACGCTGAACCTGCTGGACCGGGGCAAGGTCTCCCTCTTCGCGATCGACGAGGCGCACTGTGTGGCGCAGTGGGGGCACGACTTCCGGCCGGACTATCTGGCCCTGTCGATGCTGCACGAGCGCTGGCCCGACGTACCGCGGATCGCGCTGACGGCCACGGCGACGGAGGCCACGCACGCCGAGATCAGCTCCCGGCTGAAGATGGCCGAGGCCCGGCACTTCGTGGCGAGCTTCGACCGGCCGAACATCCAGTACCGGATCGTGTCCAAGAGCGAGCCCAAGCGGCAGCTGCTGGAGCTGCTGCGGAGCGAGCACGCCGGCGACGCCGGGATCGTCTACTGCCTCTCACGGGCCTCCGTGGAGAAGACCGCACAGTTCCTGGTGGACAACGGCATCGCCGCGGTGCCGTACCACGCCGGTCTCGACTCCCGTACGCGCGCGGAGCACCAGGCGCGGTTCCTGCGGGAGGACGGGCTGATCGTGGTCGCCACCATCGCGTTCGGGATGGGGATCGACAAGCCGGACGTACGGTTCGTGGCACATCTGGACCTGCCGAAGTCGGTGGAGGGCTACTACCAGGAGACCGGGCGCGCCGGGCGGGACGGCCTGCCGTCGACGGCCTGGCTGGCGTACGGGCTGCAGGACGTGGTCCAGCAGCGGAAGATGATCGACGGTTCGGAGGGGGACGAGGCCCACCGGCGGCGGCTGTCGGCCCATCTCGACGCGATGCTGGCGCTGTGCGAGACGGTGCAGTGCCGACGGGTCCGGCTGCTGGCCTACTTCGGGCAGGAGAGCGACAGCACCTCTTGCGGCAACTGCGACACGTGTCTGACCCCGCCGCAGACCTGGGACGGCACGGTCGCCGCGCAGAAGCTGCTGTCGACGGTCGTACGGCTGCAGCGCGAGCGCGGGCAGAAGTTCGGCGCGGGCCAGATCATCGACATCCTGATGGGGAAGAAGACCGCCAAGGTCATCCAGTTCGATCATGATGCGCTGAGCGTCTTCGGGGTGGGCGCCGATCTCCGCGAGGCCGAATGGCGCGGTGTGGTACGGCAGTTGCTGGCGCAGGGGCTGCTCGCCGTCGAGGGCGAGTACGGCACGCTGGTGCTCACCGAGAAGAGCGGCGAGGTGCTGCGCGGCGGGCGTGAGGTGCCGATGCGGCGGGAGCCGGAGAAGGCCGCGCGGGCCGCGAAGGCGAAGACCGCGAAGGGCAAGCGGGCGCCGGTGGATCTGCCCGAGGAGGCGCTGCCGGTCTTCGAGGCGCTGCGTGGCTGGCGGGCCCGTGCGGCCAAGGAACAGGGCGTGCCCGCGTATGTGATCTTCCATGACGCGACGCTGCGGGAGATCGCCCTCCTGGGACCGGCGACGACGGCCGAACTCGGAACGGTCAACGGGGTCGGCGAGAACAAGCTCGCGAAGTACGGCCAGCAGATCCTGGATGTGCTGGCCGGGCGGGAGGGCGACGGGGACGGCGCGGCCGAGCAGCGGGCGGTGGCGGTCGCCGATCCCGAGCCAGGACGCGGGCGCGGGCCCGTACCCGTACCCGCCCCGCAGGACCAGGAGGAAGAGGTGCTCCCGGAGCCGCCGGACGACATCGACTGGTGACGGGCGCCATCGGCCGGCGAGCGAGGCGGTGTCAGACGACGACCGGGGCGGCCTCGGCCGGCGAGCGGGCGGTGTCGGTCAGGGACTGCGGTATCGGCCGACGACCGAGGCGGTATCGGCAGGGGCGCCATCGACCGGGGCGCCATGTCCGGCGACCGGGGCGGCGGGTGGGGGAATCTTCAGCGCGGCCATCCGACGGCGGGGCGCGTACGACCCGTTCGCCCCCGCAGTGGACGCAGCACTCGCCGCACGCCCCGGGCGCCTTGCCGGGCTTGCGGCCTTTGGCCGGGACTGCCGGGCGCGCTGTCACGGGACCGATTCCAGAGATCTTGCTGACTGTTACACAACGTACGGATTGCCGTTAAGGACGCTCCGTAAGGTGCCTCCCGTACCGTGACCCGGGCGGCCCGAGCCGCCCCCGACGAGGAGTACCCATGCGGGCCCAGCGCCGCTCCATGATCCGTACCGCCACCGTCGCCACCGGTGCGCTCGCCGTCCTGCTGCTGCCCACGGGCGCCGCGTTCGCCGCGGATTCCACCGCGCCCACGGAAAGCCGTACGTCGATCATGCTGCCCGACAACGGGCTGGCCGGGATCGCCGAGAAGGCCGGGCACCTGCCCAAGGCGGGCCTGATCGGGGGCGCCGCCGCACTGGGCGTGGCGGGCGCGACCATCGCCGTCCACCGCCGCCGCCAGTCGAGCGGCAGCCGGCAGGTCTGAGCACCCACCGGGGGAGGCGGAAGCTACTCCCCCGGTTGCTCCTCCACCATCCGCTTACTCCCCCGGCTGTTCCTCCACGATCCGCTTACTCACCCGGCTGTTCCTCCACCATCCGCTGGACGTCCTCGTACGCCAGCGCCGCGCCGCCCGGCTCGGGCAGCGGCTGCCCCGTACGGATCGCCTCGGCCGTCCCCAGGGTGGCCTGCAGGGCCGTACGGAAGAGCAGCGAACCGGTGCTGATCCGGCGCACGCCGAGTTCCGCCAGCCGGGCGACGGTGTGCCGGCCCGGCGTGAAGAGGATGTTCAGCGGGGCCTGGACCTCGCGGACCAGCACGGCGATGTCCTCGTCGGCGACGATCCCCGGTACGAACACCCCGTCCGCGCCCGCCGTCAGATAGCTCTCGGCGCGGGCCAGCGTCTCCGACAGCGGCGGCGGGTTGTCCACCCGCCAGTGGGTGTCGACCCGGGCGTTCAGGAACAGCCCCGGCGCCCGCTGCTTCACCGCGGCGAGCACCTCGGCCTGCCGCGCCGGGTCCTGCAGCCCCGCGCCGCCGGGCAGCCCGTCCTCCAGATTGAGCCCCGCCGCCCCGGCCTCCGCCAGCGCCCCCGCCAGGTCCGCCACCTGCTGCGGCCCGCCACCGAACCCACCCTCGATGTCGACGGTGTACGGGCAGGCCAGCCGGCCGTTGAGGCGCAGGGCCAGGGCGAGGGTGGCGTCCTTGACCTCGGCGAGCCCGCGGCCGTCCGGATAACCGTGGGCCGCCGCGACCCCCAGGCTCGTCGTGCCGACCGCCGCGAATCCGGCCGCGGCGAGGGCGACCGCCGACGCGACATCCCAGGCGTTGGGGAGCAGCAGCGGCTGGTCGGCATGGTGCAGCGCGTGGAAGTGGAAGGTGGCGTACTCCGGGGAGGTGCTCATACGGGCACCGTAGGCACGAGTCCCTTCGGTACGCACCGAAGACTCGCGGCGGACAATCGAGTCATGACCACTCCGGCGTACAGCACCGAGCTCGCACGGCTGGCCGCACTGCTCGCGGACCGCACCCGGGCCGCCTTCTGCCTGGCCCTGCTCGACGGGCGCGCCTGGACGGCCGGCGAGCTGGCCGCGTACGCACAGGTCGCGCCCTCGACGGCGAGCGAGCATCTGACCCGGCTGACCGAGGGCGGACTGCTCGTCGAACGGCGCCAGGGCCGCCACCGCTACCTCCAGCTCGCCGGCCCGCACGTCGCCGAGCTGCTGGAATCCCTGACGGCCCACCTCGATCCGCCGCAGGGGGCGCCGCGCGGGCTGCGCGCGGTGTCCGCCTCCGCGGCGCTGGCCCGGGGCCGCACCTGTTACGACCACCTCGCCGGCCGGCTCGGCGTGGCGATCACCGACGCGATGACGGCACGCGGCCTGGTCGACCAGGACGGCGGCTTCGCGCTCACCGACGCCGGCCGGGACTGGTTCACCGAGGCGCTGGGCGTCGAACCGGCCGCCCTGCGCACCGGCCGCCGGCCACCGGCCCGTGCCTGCCTCGACTGGACCGAGCGCCGCAACCACCTCGCGGGCACGGCCGGCGCCCGGCTCTGCGACCGGCTGCTCGACCGCCGCTGGATCCGCCGGATCGGCAGCGGCCGGGCGGTACGCCTCACCGACGACGGCGCGGCGGCGCTCCAGGAGCTGCTGGGGCTGGACGGGGCGGCGGCGGGGCTGCGGTGAGGAGCCCGCGGCTGCGGTGAGGGACCCGGGGCTGCGGTGAGGGACCGGGAGCTGCAGTAAGGAGCCCCGGGGCGGCGGTGCGGGGCCCGGACCTGCGGTGCGGGGACGCGTCAGCAGCCCGCCGGACCGCCGGACACGGCACCTAACGGGTGCCGCGGGTGCCGCGGGCGTCTCCCGCCCCGCACGCCCCCGCCCGCCCGTACACCGTGATGCGGGCGCCCCGGACCTCCGTCGTGCGGCAGACCTCGAAGGCGTCGCGCAGGGTGGCCCGCTTGGCGATCTCCTGGTCGTTGTCGTCGGCGGGCTGGCCGTCCGGGTCACCGGCGACCACGATCCGGCGGCTGGCCAGCATCCGGGCGCGAATGGCATCGCCGGAGCGTTCGGTGCCGTAGAGGGTGTGGGAGGCCAACGGGCTCTTGGCCAGGGCGAGATCGGTCAGGCCGCGGAAGTCGTGCGGCCGGGTCGCCCGCCAGATCCGCCGCCGGGCCGGCATGAACAGCAGGCCGTCGCCCGGCTCGGCCACCTCGCGTACGGCCCGGGCGACCGCGGTGACGTCGTCGACCCGGCTGTCCGGGCTGCGCAGATGCACGTCGATGGGCAGCAGGGCGGCCAGCACCAGCGCGACGGCGGCGGTCCGGCGCAGCCGGCGGGCCCGGGTCTGCCCCGGTTCGCCGGCCGGGCGCAGCAGCCGGGCCAGTGCGGCGCCGGCGAGCAGCGCGAAGCCGACGACGTAGTAGAGGACGTAGCGGTCGACGTAGGCCGGTTCGACGTGCGAGAGCAGCAGCAGGAGGAGGGTGGGCAGGAGCAACAGCGGAATGCCCAGGGCGCGCAGGCCGATCGGGCCGCGGGAGCGGATCCGCACCCGGGCACAGGCCAGGCCGAGGACCGCCAGCACCGCGAAGGTCAGCAGCTGCAATGGGTCCGGCCACATCAGCCAGCTGATCTGCGCCGACTGCCGGGTGCTGAACACCGCGAGCGGGGCCAGACCGGCGAGGACGGTGGCCGCGGACAGCGCCCAGGCGCGCAGCACGCGGCGGGGCAGCCGGGCGAGGATCAGCGCGGCGGCGTGCACGGGCAGCACCAGGCACGCGAACTCGTGCAGCAGACAGGCGGCCAGCATGAGCGCCGTGTAGCCGAGCCACAGCGTGGGCCGCGGGCGCGGGACCGGCCGTGGGTGCGGCCGTGGGTGCGGGGACGAGGGGTTGGGCTGCGCGGCCCCGGCGGTCACGACCAGCAGATACGTGGCCCAGACGACCAGTGCGCAGACCGTCGCGTACGAGCGTCCCTCCTGCGCGTACTGCTGGACGACGGGGATGCAGGCGAACGTGAAGCCGGCCAGCAGGCCCGCCCGCCGGCCGACGAGGCGGTGCCCGAGCAGGGCGACGCCCGCGGTGGCGGCGGTCATCGCGGCCACCGACGGCAACCGCAGCCCCACCACCTCGCCGAACACCCCGTCGAGGGTGGCGTCGTAGACCCGGAACCAGCCGTGCATCAGCGCGTAGTACAGGCCGTGGACGACATCGACGTGCAGCAGCGTGTGCCACAGGTCGGGCAGGCTGCGGTGGGCCATGTCGTAGGTGACCGCCTCGTCACGCCATATGGCGTCCTGGCGGCGGATCCCCCACGCCCCCAGGAGCAGCATCACCCCGGAGGGCATCAGCATCACCGCGCCCTGCGCCGCCCACGCTCGGCGCGTGGCGACGGCGGACGCGGAGGCCGGCTTCTGTGCTTGCGCTACGTCGATGACGGGCTCCGGTCACGTACGGGACCAAGGACGGGCCAGCGGGGAGGTACGAGCGGAACGGGCCGGGGGCTCCGGCGGAACGGGGCGGGACGGACCCGCCTGCCGCTGCCACCGGAGCCCCCGGACCGCTCACCCGAGACGGGTCAGCTTCGCCCCGAAGGTCGGCTCGGTGAGGTCGTCCTTGAGGACGACCGGGACCTTCTGGGTGCTCGCGCCGTTGCCGACCGTCAGCACACCGACCTCGGTGCCGGCCTTCGCCTCGTGCGGCAGGGTCTTGCCGCCGGTGCTCATCGAGAACGTCGCCTTCATGCCGGGCCAGCCGACCGCCGACAGGTCCTTGGTCGCCACGACCGGCGTCTGCCCGCCGAGGCCGTCGTCCACGTACCCGACGACCTGACCCTTCTTCACCACGGTGTCGGAGACCAGCGCGTTACGGGCCGCCGTGATCACCTTCTCGGTGTTGTCCAGCACCAGGTCGAGCTGCGCGTTGGGGTCCGGGCTGTTGGTGTGCTGGTCCATCGTCACACCGAGGATCAGCTGGTCCTTGCCGCCGACGGTGCGGTAGCTGGCCCACATGAACGTGCCGCCGGCCGGCGAGCTCGATCCGGTCTTGATGCCGGCGACCTGACCCGCCATCGTCGTGAGCAGGCGGTTGTTGTTGTAGATCTTCTCCGGCAGGCCGTCGATCTGGACGTTCTCGGTGCGGACGACCTCGCGGAACGCATCGTTCTTCATGACCTGCTCGGCCAGCTTGAGCTGGTCGACGGCGGTGCTCACGGTCGCCTTGTCCAGACCGCTGGGGTCGGTGTACGTCGTGTGGGTCATGCCCAGCTTCTTGGCGGCGGCGTTCATCTTCTTCACGAACGCCTCCTCGGAACCGGCGTCCCAACGGGCAAGCTGCCGCGCGACGTTGTTGCCCGAGGGGATCATCAGCATCTGCAGCATCTGGTACTGGTTGAACTGCTGGTCCTTCTTGAGCGGAACGCGCGACTCGTCCCGCTTCTTCGAGTCCGCCTCACCCTGCGCGTCGATCGTGATCGTCTCGCCCTTCTCGCCCTTCTTGAGCGGGTGGCCGCTGAGGATCACGTACGCGGTCATCACCTTGGCGACGCTCGCGGTCGGCACCGGCTTCTCCGCACCGGAACTGCCCATCCGGCCCACGCCGACGACCTCGGCGGCGGCCTGGCCCTGGTCCGGCCACGGCATCGAGAGCGTGCCGCCCTTGAAGGTGAACGAGGTGGAGGCGCCGACGGCGAGTTGGGGCTCGGGCAGCGGGCGCACCCCCTGGACGATCACGAAGATGATCGCCAGCAGCACCACCAGCGGGGTCCAGATCTTGAACCGGCGGACGACCGTGCGCAGCGGGGTCTCGGGCGGCGGCGGGGTGTTGGTGAGCTTCGCCAGGAGGTCGAGCGGCGGCAGCGGCTCCTGCTTGGTCCGCTCGGACTCGGGCAGTGCATCGGGACGGGCCGGCGCGGTGGCACCGGCCGGGGCGGCGGCCGGCAGGGCACCGGGCGCGCTCGCGGGCTTGGGCGGCGCGGCGGAGGGCTTCTCCTTCACCCCGGCCTGGTCCGCCGCCTTGTCGGCCGTCTTGGCCGTCGTCCTGTCCGCCGACTTCTCGGCAGGCTTGTCGGCAGGCTTGTCCGCGGCCTTTTCGTCGGCCTTCGGGGCGGGCTTGCCGGGCGTACCGAGGGGGGTCCGGGGCGCCGTCTTGCCGAGGGACTTGCCGGCCGTGCCGTCGTCCGCCGACTTCAACGCCACGAACTGACTGGTCCGCTCCGAGTCACGCTCGGCAGCGACCCCCTTGCCACTGTCCTTGCCGTCGTTGCTGCCCTTGTCGTCCTTGCTGCCCTTGTCGGAGTCCTTCTTGGCGTCCTTGCCGGGATCCTTCGGGGCGTCCTTCGCGTCCTCGCTCTTGGCGGAGGCCTTCGCGGAGGCCTTCCCTGAGGCCTTTTCAGCGTCCTTTTCGGCGTCCTTCTCGGCAGCCTTGGCCGGGGCCTTGGCAGGCGGGGTGATCTTGAAAGCGGTGGTCGCCTGGTCGACCGGTGCGGCCGTGTCGGCGGAGGCGCTCTTCCCCTTGACCTTCGCAACAGCGAACACTCGGGTCGCCTCATCCACTGCCGACCCGTCGGCCCCGTCCTCCTCGTCGGCCGCCTCTACGGGCTTGCCCTTCTGCGGCCCGACGGTCTTGAACACAGCGGTCGGCTGATCAACGACCGCAGGCTTGGCCTTGGCCGCGGACTTGGGCTTGGCCGCGGACTTGGGCTCGGACCTGGCCTCGGACTTGGGCTCCTCCGCATCCTCGGGCTCGTCCGCATCCGTGGGCTCGGCCTTGGCCTTGGCCTTGGCACCGTCCTCCGACTCGGCGGCAGCTTCGGGCTCCCCCTCCGACTCCCGCTCCCGGTCGCCCTCCGAATTTGCGGAAGCGTGGCGGGTCTTCGCGCGCCCCTCATCGCCCTTCGCGCCGTCCTCGACGCCCTTCGCGCCACCGTCATCGGACGTGTCGCGAGCGTCGGCAGCACCAGCCTCGGTACCAGTCTCGGCACCGGCTTCGGCGCCGCCCTCGGCCTCCTCGTCGCCCTTCCCGGCGACCCAGGCGGCCACAGCCGTCCGCAGACGTTCGTCACCGACCTCGGGGGCCTCGGCGTCGCCGCCGGCCTTCTGCGCCCCCTCGGACGCCTCCGACGCCTCCGCATCCCCGTTCAGCGCGGACACCTCGGCATCCCCGTTCAGCGCGGACGCCTCCGCATCCCCGTTCGGCTCGGACGCCTCGGACGGCTCGGTCGACTTCTTCGAGTCCTCGCCCTCCCCCGTCGCCGATTCCTCCGCCGGCTCGGCCGGCTCCCCTCGGAGGACGGACAGGCGCGGATCACGTTCGCTCCGCGCCGTCTCCCCCGACGACTGCTTCTTGTCCGACTTGTCGGGGGACTCGCCCGCCACCGATGTCTCCTTCATATGTCGCACTGCCGCATTGACCCAGTGTTTCCAAGTGTCCTGTGTTCCGGTGGCAGCACCTCGCCGCCACGCGAACCGGTATGCGCCGCAACCCCACGGATAGATGTCGCCAACGTGCAAGACGAGAACGACATACCTACCGGTTCCCTACCGAACCCCCCACGCACTCTCGACAGATGAATGTGAGAGGGGTCACCCTGTCATTCATCCACGCGGGGAGGCATGGATGGGCAGGAGCCGCAGAACAATTCCGGAGGAGCTTCTGCTGCTCGCTTTGGACCCGGCGACGGGCACCACAGCGCAGCCGCAGTCGCTCGACCTCGGCCTGGCCGGGGCCCAGCTAGTAGAGCTGGCTCTGGCAGGACGGATAGCCCCAGACGGGGATCGTATCGCCGTGGTGATGGCACGGCCGACAGGAGATCCGACTCTGGACTCCGCGCTCGAACTGCTGCGCCGACGCGGCAGTCCGGTGCGCGCGGTCCACTGGATCGGCGGGCCCCGGCTGGGGCTGCGCCAGACGTACCTCACGCATCTCGAACGGTGCGGCATGGTGCATGCCGTGGCGGGCCAGATGTGCGGGGTTCTGCCGACGACGCGCTATCAAGCGACGGAGACGGCCATCAGCCGGGAAATCAGGGCCCGGCTGGACAACGCGATCCGCACCGGCGTACCCCCGGACCCGCGGACCGCGGCGCTCGCCGCGCTGGCTCATGCGGTCGGACTCGGCAAGCACCTCTATCCAGGGAACGAGGGGCGGTCATCGCGCTCCCGTCTCCGGGATCTGATCCGGCACGACCCCATGGGCGGGCTGGTGGCCCACGCCGTCATGGACGTGCAGAACGGCGCCGCGGCGCAACCACGGCGGGCGCAGGCCGCCGCGGGCGGTGCCGTACGGCAACCGGCGGCCCGCGCCACGGCGAACGCGTCCGGTACGCCGGGCCAGTCGCGGCACGGTCACGGCAGGATGGCCCGGGTGGGCGCCCGCTGACGCCCTGAAGGGCCCGTACGACCCGTTTCACCAGTGCACCACCGTCCCACGATCCCGTTCGGGAGCCGCAGCAAGGAAGCGCGGGGTGGCGGGCCGGCCGTTC